>DATDMG010000335.1:0-12721 GCA_036518955.1 Kineosporiaceae bacterium
CCCTGCCGGCTCGGGAGGTCCAGATGGCGACACTTCACCTGCTGCCGGGGGGCGCGGCGCCTGCCCGCCTCGCGGAGCGGCGCGCGGGCCCGGCGCGAGTGGCCGGGCGCCCCTCGGCCCGGGTTGCGCCCGGCCGGGCCGCTGACCGGGCCGCGCGGCCGGGCGCGGTGGTGGCCCGGCCGGTGACTGTCGCGGCCCGCCCGGTGCTGGCGCGGCCGGCGGGTTCGTCGGCCATGGTGATCCGTCCGACGCCGCCTCTGCGGCTCACCCGGCGCGGGCGCGTCGTGGTGCGCCTGCTCGGTGCGCTCGTCCTGGCCGGCCTGGTGGCGGTCGGCGTCCTCGGGCTGGTTCGCCCGGCGCTCGCCGGCATCCGCAGTCGCCCGCTGTCCCTCCGGTATCACGTCGTCCTTCCCGGCGAGACCTTGCTGCAGATCGCGGCCGAGGCGGTGCCGGGTGTCGACGCCCGGGACACCGCCATCCGGATCCTGCAGCTCAACGCGCTGTCCGGGTCGGGCCTTCAGGCGGGTCAGCGGCTCGCGCTTCCGGCCCGTGACTGAGCCTCGACCGTCCGAGGTCGGCATGGCGTCTTCGGGGGACATGACTGCGCTGGGTACCCACTAGCATCACACGCTGGTCATCAATAGACACGCATCGTGATCTGCCGAGTTGGTGCGACACGCCTGGTGGGCTTGCGTCAGCTGGGGGCCAAGTCTAGCGTTGACCCAACATCTAGTAGTTACATAGCTGTAAGATGTCCACATCTAGTCCCCATGGTTATCCCCATGGTGCCACGACGTTTCCCACAGGCCGTCCCCGTGAGGATGCACAGGCGCCGTTGGGGGGTCCTTCGGTACCTGGTGAGCTTGGCTGCCCGGTGAGAGGAGAGGATCGCGGTGAACTGTCCCTTCTGCAGGCACGCCGATTCCCGCGTGGTCGACTCGCGCAGCACGGACGACAGCACCGCGATCAGGCGCCGCCGGCAGTGCCCCCACTGCGGACGGCGGTTCAGCACGATCGAGACCGCAAGCCTGAGCGTGCTGAAGCGGTCCGGGGTCACCGAGCCGTTCAGCCGGTCGAAGATCGTGGCCGGCGTCCGGAAGGCGTGCCAGGGCCGCCCGGTGGGTGAGGACGACCTCGCTCTGCTCGCCCAGCGGGTGGAGGAGTCGATCCGAGCCACCGGCGTGGCGGAGATCGACGCCCACGAGATCGGGCTGAGCATCCTGGGCCCGTTGCGGGAGCTCGACGAGGTGGCGTACCTGCGGTTCGCCAGCGTCTACCAGGCCTTCGACTCGCTGGAGGACTTCGAGTCGGCGATCGCGCTGCTGCGCGTCGAGCGCGAGGCCCTTCGCGCCGAGTCCCGGCGAGCGCCCTAGGCCCTCGTGGGCCGGCGCGCCGGGTCCACCGCTGGCACCGGCCTCGCTCGTCGTCGGCGGTGCCCCGCCGGTAGCGCTCGCACGTGATCAGCACGCCAGGCACCACCGGGACGCGACGGGGAGTCCCGGGTCCACGCGTCGCAGTAGCGACGCACCGTCCGCACGGCCAGTACAGGGCGAGGGGAAGCAGACATGACGGAGACAACGTCGGGCCAGGGGGCTCGCAAGACCCGCGACAGCCTGCGGGTGCAGCGAAAGGGCCTGACGATCGATCGCGTCTACACCACGGCGGGGGTGCACCCTTACGACGAGGTGACCTGGGAGCGGCGCGACGTCGTCCAGACCAACTGGAAGACGGGGGAGACGATCTTCGAGCAGAAGGGGGTGGAGTTCCCCGACTTCTGGAGCGTCAACGCCTCGACGATCGTCACGACCAAGTACTTCCGCGGGGCTGCGGGCACGCCGTCCCGGGAGGGGAGCCTGAAGCAGCTCATCGACCGGGTGGTGCTGACGTACACCAAGGCCGGCACGGACCATGGGTACTTCGCCACCGACGGCGACGCCGAGGTGTTCGAGCACGAGCTGACCTGGATGCTGCTGCACCAGGTGTTCAGCTTCAACTCACCGGTGTGGTTCAACGTCGGGACGCCGGCGCCGCAGCAGGTGAGCGCCTGCTTCATCCTCGCCGTCGACGACTCGATGGACTCGATCCTCAACTGGTACAAGGAGGAGGGGTTCATCTTCAAGGGCGGCTCCGGCGCCGGCCTGAACCTGTCCCGGATCCGGTCGTCCAAGGAACTGTTGAGCTCGGGTGGCACGGCGTCCGGCCCGGTGTCGTTCATGCGCGGCGCCGATGCCTCGGCGGGCACGATCAAATCCGGCGGCGCCACGCGGCGTGCGGCGAAGATGGTCGTGCTCGACGTCGACCACCCCGACATCGAGGAGTTCATCGAGACGAAGGCACGCGAGGAGGACAAGATCCGGGCCCTGCGCGACGCGGGCTTCGACATGGACCTGGGCGGCAAGGACATCACCAGCGTCCAATACCAGAACGCCAACAATTCCGTCCGGGTCTCCGACGAGTTCATGCGCGCGGTCGAGACGGCCGAGCAGTTCGGCCTGCGCGCCCGGACGACGGGCGAGGTGATCGCCCATGTCGACGCGAAGGAGCTCTTCGGCAAGCTGGCCAGGGCGGCCTGGGAGTGCGCTGATCCCGGGATCCAGTACGACGACACCATCAACGGCTGGCATACGACACCGGAGTCGGGGCGGATCACGGCGTCGAACCCCTGCTCCGAGTACATGCACCTGGACAACTCCAGCTGCAACCTGGCGTCGCTGAACCTGATGAAGTTCCTGCGCGGCGACGGTGGTTTCGACGCCGAGCTCTTCGTGAAGACGGTCGAGCTGGTCATCACGGCGATGGACGTCTCGATCTGCTTCGCGGACTTTCCGACCGAGGCGATCGGCGACACCACGCGCACGTTCCGCCAGCTCGGCATCGGCTACGCCAACCTGGGTGCGCTCCTGATGGCCTCGGGTCTGGGGTACGACTCCGACGGTGGCCGGGCGCTGGCGGCCGCGGTGACGTCGCTGATGACCGCGACGGCGTACCGCCGGTCCGCGGAGCTGGCCGGGGTGGTGGGGGCCTACGAGGGGTACGCGCGCAATGCGGTGGCCCACCGGCGCGTGATGCGCAAGCACGCGGCCGCCCACGACGCGGTGCGCAGCATGCACACGATGGACCGGGAGGTGCACAAGACCGCGACCCGGGAGTGGGAGGCGTGCCTGCGGTTGGGGGAGAAGAACGGCTGGCGGAATGCGCAGGCGTCGGTGCTCGCCCCGACCGGCACCATCGGTTTCATGATGGACTGCGACACGACCGGGATCGAACCGGACTTCTCACTGGTGAAGTTCAAGAAGCTGGTCGGTGGTGGGTCGCTGCAGCTCGTGAACCAGACAGTGCCGATGGCGCTGCGCAGGCTCGGCTATGTCGGTGAGACGGTCGAGGCGATCGTCGAGTACATCGCCGAGCACGGACACGTGGTCGACGCGCCGGGGCTGAAGCCGGAGCACTACGAGGTCTTCGACTGCGCCATGGGTACGCGCGCGATCCGCCCGATGGGGCACGTGCGGATGATGGCGGCCTGCCAGCCGTTCCTGTCCGGGGCGATCTCCAAGACGGTGAACCTTCCGGAGACGGCCAGCATCGAGGAGATCGCGGACGTCTACTTCCAGGGCTGGAAGCTCGGGCTGAAGGCGCTCGCGGTCTACCGGGACAACTGCAAGGTCGGTCAACCGCTCTCGGACGCCAAGGCCAAGAAGAGCGGGGCGCAGGCGCCGAACGAGACCGTCCGGGTCGAGTACCGGCCGATCCGCAAGCGCCTGCCCAAGCGCCGTCCCAGCCAGACCATCTCGTTCACCGTGGGCGGCGCCGAGGGCTACCTCACGGCCGGTTCCTATCCGGACGATGGTCTGGGCGAGGTGTTCCTGAAGTTCGGCAAGCAGGGCTCGACGCTGGCCGGCCTGATGGACGCGTTCTCCATCGCCATTTCGATCGCGTTGCAGTACGGGGTGCCGCTCGAGACGTACGTGGAGAAGTTCACCAACCTGCGGTTCGAGCCGGCAGGCCTGACCGACGACCCGGACGTGCGGATGGCCCAGTCGATCATGGACTATGTGTTCCGCCGGCTGGCGCTGGACTACCTGGACTTCGAGACCCGTTCGGCGCTGGGGATCCACACGGCACAGGAGCGGCAGCGGCACATCGAGACCGGGTCGTACGCGCCGATCGAGTCCGATGATGACGTCGAGGAGGACCTGGAGTCGCTGGCCCAGTCGGCTCCGGCGCAGCCCAGGCCGAAGCCCGTGGCCGTGGCGGTGGTCCCCGCCGGGGTGGGCGCGGCGAAGGCCGCGCCGGTGGAGGTCCACTCCTCGGCGGAACTGTTGGAGCGGATGCAGGGCCGGGCCTCCGACGCGCCGATGTGCTTCACCTGCGGCACCAAGATGCGGCCGGCCGGCTCGTGTTTCGTCTGCGAGGGCTGCGGCTCGACGTCCGGGTGCAGCTAGCGTGAGCCACCCGGGCGAAACCCCGGGGCGGCGACGGCTCGCGGCATGGGGAGCGGTCTCGGATCGTCGCCCGGGTGGCCTTCATCAGTCGCGTGCGGTGCGGGCGCCTGGCCTGACCCCTGCGGGCCAGGCGCCGTCCCGACCGACAGCGCCGAGGGGCCCTGCGCCCCGTTGCCAGCCGGTGGGCTCAGCTCACGGCGGCGGCCGCCCTCTCCAGCAGGCGCCGCGCCGTCTCCTTCAGCACGAGCGGCCGGACCTCGGGCTTGACGTCGAGCGCCTCGAAGTCGCCCAACCAGCGGTCGGGGGTGATCAACGGGAAGTCGGAGCCGAACATCACCTTCTCGCGCAACGGTCCGCTGATGGCCCGCACGAGCTGTGGGGGGAAGTACTTCGGCGACCAGCCGGACAGGTCGATGTAGACGTTGGCCTTGTGGGTGGCCATCGCGATCGCCTCGTCCTGCCACGGCACGGAGGGGTGCGCCAGGATGATCGTCAGCTCCGGCAGCTCGGCCGCGACGTCGTCCAGCAGGATCGGGTTGCTGTAGCGGAGCTTGATGCCGTGGCCACCGGGAAGACCGGCGCCGATGCCCGTCTGCCCACTGTGGAACAGGGCCGGCACGCCGAGTTCGGCGATCGTCTCCAGCAGCGGGCGGACGGCGGGGTCGTCCGGCGCGAACCCTTGCATGCTGGGATGGAACTTGAATCCGAGGACACCGTGCTCGGTGACCAGGTGGCGAGCCTGCTCCACCGCCGCCGGGCCGCGCAACGGGTCCACCGATCCGAAGGGGATCAGGACGTCGCGGTGCGCGGCGACGCTCCGGGCGATCTCCTCGCTGGACAGGGCCGGGTGTCCCGTCGCGGTGGTGGCGTCGACGGTGAAGACGACGGCGGCCATGTTCCGGGCCCGGTAGTGGTCGGCGAGATCCGCCACCCGCGGTGTCCGCAGCTGGTCGGAGCGGAAGTACGCCGCGGAGGCCTCCATCAGCTCCCGGTCGAGGGAGAAGTGGCCGCTCTCGTCCTGTTCGACGTGCACGTGGACGTCGATCGCGGTCACGGCGTCGAGATCGGGAAGCACCACAAGGTCTCCGGGGGTGAGAAGGGTACGGGTACGGGGTCAGGGCAGCGCCGGCCGGCCGGCCTTGGCGCGGAGGAGTTCGTCGAGCAGTTCGTCGCGCTGGCGCACGACGTCGGTCTGGTCGATGCCCGCGAGCTCGGCGGCCACACCGTCGACGAGGGTACCTACCAGCTCCGGCGTCAGGACCGGGTCGGGGGTGCGGTGCATGTCGGCCCACCACTCGACCATCGGCGGCCCGAGGTGTTCCAGCACGTGCGCCAGACCGCCGTCGCCGCCGGACAGGTGCTGGTTCAGCAGCGGCCCCAGCAGCGCCCAGCGCAGGCCGGGGCCCCAGGCGATCGCGGCGTCCAGATCGGTGACCGAGACGACACCCCGCTGCACCAGCGCGTAGGCCTCCCGCCAGAGAGCCGCCTGCAGGCGGTTGGCGACATGCCCGGGGACCTCCGCGTGCAGCCGCACGGGTCGCTTCCCGGCGGCGCGGTACAGCGCCAGCGCGGCTTCGATCGCTCGCTCCGAGGTGCGCGCACCGGGCACGACCTCGACCAGCGGCATCAGGTGCACGGGGTTGAACGGGTGCCCGACGAGCGCGCGTTCGGGGTGCCGCAGGCAGGCGTCCTGGATCGCCGAGGGCAGCAGGCCCGACGAACTGCTCGCCAGGACGGTGTCCGGCGGCGCCGCGTCGTCCAGGGCCTCGAACAGCGCGGCCTTGACGTCGAGCCGCTCGGGGCCGCTCTCCTGCACGAAGTCCGCTGTT
Source organism: Kineosporiaceae bacterium (assembly GCA_036518955.1). GTDB lineage: Bacteria > Actinomycetota > Actinomycetes > Actinomycetales > Kineosporiaceae > DATDMG01. The sequence goes on from DATDMG010000335.1 coordinate 6,272, forward strand.
GCCGCCGCCTCGGCAGGATCGGTGACGAAGGTGAGCCGGTCGGGCGAGGCGCCGTCGGCGACCCCCCGCCGCTGCAGCCCGGGCCAGTGCGCCCGGACGCCGTGCGCGAGCCGGTCCGCGGCACCGGGCGCCGGATCGGACGCCACGACGTCCATGCCCCGGGCCAGGAACAGGGCGGCCCAGGCCGTCCCGATCACCCCGGTGCCGATCACAGCGACCCGGGAGACCGCCGTCACGAGCCGCTCCCCGCGGCGGCATGGCGGCGGGCGAGCTGCACGAACGCGTCGAGGGCATGCGGGTCGGCCAGGGATTCCAGGCTGGTCACGGTCTCCAGCGGTTCGCCGCGGAGGATCCGCTTGGCGGGGACCTCCAGCTTCTTGCCGGTCCGGTTGTACGGGACGACCGGGATCGCCTCGATCATGTCGGGCACGTGCCGTGGGGACAGCCCGTTGCGCAGCTCGGCCCGGATCCGGGTCCGCAGCACGTCGTCGAGCGCGGCCCCGGCCGCCGGGACGACGAAGAGCATCAGCTGCCCGTTGCCGCCGTCCGGATCCTCCAGATGGACGACGAGACTGTCGTCGATCTCGGGCATCGCCTCCACGACCCGGTAGAACTCGGCGGTCCCCAGCCGGACGCCACCCCGGTTCAAGGTGGCGTCGGACCGGCCCGCGATGACGCAATGGCCGTCGGCCGCGAACCGGATCCAGTCGCCGTGCCGCCAGACCCCGGGGTAGACGTCGAAGTAGCTGGCCCGCAGCCGGGAGCCGTCGGGGTCGCCCCAGAACCCCACCGGCATCGACGGCATCGGCGCGGTGATGACCAGCTCGCCGAGCTGGTCGACGACCGGCCGGCCGTCGACGTCGAACGCCTGGGCGTGCACCCCCAGGCAGGGCCCGGAGATCGCCCCGGCCCACGCCGGCTGCAGCGGGCTGCCCTGCACGATCCCGGTACAGACGTCCGTGCCACCACTGCCCACGTTGATCAGGACGTCGGCACCCAGCTGCTCGTGCACCCACCGGGACGTCTCGGGCGGGAGCGGGCTGCCCGCGGCGGCCACCTGCCGCACCCGGGACAGGTCGAGTTCGCGGGCGGGTTGCAGGCCCGCCCGGAGGCAGGCGGTGAGGTAGCCGGAGCTCGCGCCGAGGAGCGTGGCCCCGGTCTCGGCAGCGAGCTGCCACTGCCAGCCGAGATCCGGATAGGTCGGGTCACCGTCGATCATCACCAGGCCCGTCCGGACGAGCAGGGCGGAGACCAGTGCGTTCCACATCATCCAGGCGGTCGTGGTGAACCACAGGACGCGGTCGCCGGCGCGCAGGTCCCAGCTGAAGCTGTGGTTCTTGAGGTGCTCGAGGAGGATCCCGCCGTGCCCGTGCACGATGGCCTTGGGCACACCGGTCGTACCGGACGAGAACAGCACGTAGAGCGGGTGGTCGGCGGGCACCTGCTCGAACACCAGATGCGGAGCCGCCGCACCGGTGTCGCCGCCGGCCTGCTCGAGCAGGTCGGTCCAGTCCGGCGCGCCCGGCAGGTCGTGGTCGCCGTAGGGGACGTGGACGACGGACCGCACCGTCGGTAGCCCGGCCCGGATCTGCTGGACCTCGGCGCGTCGGTCGATGTCCTTGCGCCCGTACCTGTAGCCACCGACCGCGAGGAGCACGACGGGCTCGAGCTGGCCGAACCGGTCGACCACTGCCTGGGCCCCGAACTCGGGCGCGACGCTCGCCCACACCGCACCGATGGACGCCGCCGCCAGGAAGGCGACGAGGGTCTCGGGGATGTTGGGCAGGTATGCCACCACCCGGTCCCCCCGGCCGACGCCGAGGCGCCGGAGCGCCTGGGCCGCCCGGGCCACCTCGGCCCGCAGCTGGGCGAAGGTCAGTTCGACCGGGGGCCGGGTCTGCGAGACGGCGTGGACGGCGACCCGGCCGTCGTCGTCCGGCTCGCCGCTGCGGGTGCGGCCGGTGAACGCGGGCGCGGTCACCGGGCCGCGCAGCGCGTGGTGGGCGTAGTTGAGCCGGGCGCCCGGGAACCACTGCGCCCCCGGCATCTCCCGGCGGGCGAGGACGCAGCCGTACGGATGGGTGCTCTCGACGCCGAAGTAGTCCCACACCGAGGCCCAGAATCCGTCGAGGTCGTCGACGGACCACTGCCACAGGTCCGCGAACCCGGCGAAGCGGCGTCCGCGATCGGTCTCCAGCCAGGACAGGTAGGCCCCGAGGCAGCTGTCCTGCCGGGCGGAGGCCGTGGGCGTCCACAGCGGGGCGTCGTCGGCGGGCGGCGGCGGGCTGGGGGGGAGCATCACGAGGCCTCCTGCTCGACGGCCGGGCGCTGCGCGCGCCGGGTGAGGAAAGCGGTCATCCGCGCCTTCGCCTCGTCGCTACCGGACGCGACCGCGGCCATCAGGGCCTCCAGCAGGTAGCCCTCGGAGGTGCCCGACTCGGCGATCCGGGGCAGCGCCTGGAGCACCGCAAACGTCGTCATCGGGGCATTCCCGGCCATCCGCTCGGCCAGCTCGAGGGCCTTCGCGAGCCCTTCGCCCGTCTCGACGAGATAGTGGGACAGTCCGGCGGTGTGGCCCTCCGCGGCGTCATACACGCGGCGGGTGAGCATCAGGTCGGTCATCCGGTGGACGCCGATGAGGCGCGGGATCCGGACGCTGCCGCCGCCGCCCACGAAGAGCCCGTGCTGGCCTTCGGGTAGCGCGTAGAACGCGGAGGGCTCGGCGACCCGCACGTGGGTCGCGGCTGCCAGCTCCAGGCCTCCGCCGATGACCGCGCCGCGCAGCACGGACACCACCGGAACGCTCCCCGACTCCATCCGGGCGAACGCGGCGTGCCACATCCGGGAGTGCTCCACACCCTCGAAGGTGTCCCGCTCGGACAGCTCGGACAGGTCCAGGCCGGCGCAGAAGTGGTCGCCGTCCGCGTCCAGCACGATGGCGCGGACGCCGTCGGGGGGCGCTGCGAAGAAGTCCGCCAGGCCCAGCACCGTGGTGTCGTCCAGGGCGTTGCGCTTGTGCGGGCGGGCGAGCCGGAGGACGGCGACCGGGCCTCGCCGCTCCAGGGTCAGCGAGCCCGGCAGGTCGGCCGTCATCAGAGCTCCGCCGCGTGCTCGCGGGCCTGCAGCGCGTGCTCCTCGGCGACCGCCCGCAGCTCGTTGCGGCGGATCTTGCCCGTGGCCGTACGCGGCAGGTCGGGGAGGAACTCCAGGTACTTCGGGATCTTGTAGCGGGCCAAGTTGGCCTCCAGGTGAGGGCGGACGGTGGCCTCGTCGAGATCGGCGCCGGGCGCGCACTGGATGAACGCCGTGCCGACCTCGCCCCAACGCTCGTCGGGGGTGGCCACGACGGCGGCGGAGGAGACGCCGTCCAGCTGGAGGATCACTGCCTCCACCTCGGCCGGGTAGATGTTCTCGCCACCAGAGATGATCATGTCTTTGACCCGGTCGACCGCGTACATCCAGCCGTCCGGGTCGGTGCGGACGACGTCACCGGTGCGGAACCAGCCGCCGGTCAGGAACGCGGCCGCCGACTCCTCCGGGCGGTTCAGGTACCCGGCGAAGACGTTCGGGCCGCGGACGAGCAGCTCCGCCGGTTCGCCGCCGAGGGGGACCGGTCCGGCCGCGTCGAGCCCCGCGACGTCCGTGAAGAAGTGCGGCATCCCGATGGAGACGGGTCGCTCACGGCTGCCTTCGTGGATCGCCATCGCCACCCCCGGTGCGGCCTCGGTCATGCCGTAGCCCTGCAGCACCTGCACGCCGCGGTCGAGCCAGGCGCGGGCGACCTTCTCCGGAACCGAGGAGCCGCCGTAGTTGACGTACCGCAGCGAGCTGAGGTCGGTGGTCGCCCAGGCCGGGTGCTCGCACATCATCTGCAGCATCGTCGGCACCGCGGCGAACGCGGTGATGCGGTGCCGGTGGACGAGGTCGAGCACGGTGCCGGCGTCGAACCGGGGCAGCACCTCGACGCTGCCGCCCTTGAACAGGGTGGGCAGGCTGACCTGCCCCAGGCCGACGGCGTGGAACAGCGGCGAGAAGCACAGCGCCCGGTCGGTGCTCACGGTGTCGAAGTGGCCGAGCTGGTTGAAGGTGTTCCAGGTGAGGTTGCCGTGGGTGAGCACGGCCCCCTTCGGCCGGCCCGTCGTCCCCGAGGTGTAGAGGATCAAGGCTGCCTCGTCGAGGGCCACCGGGGGCGCCTCGGCGAGGGGCTGGGCGGCCGTGACCGCGCGCCGGAAGGCGTCGCCCGGGCTGGACGGCGAGGCCACCTCGAGCGTGAGCCGGACCGACGGGTTGAGGGGGCCGGCTGAGGCGAGGGTCTCCGCCAGGGGCGTCGCGTGCACCAGGGCGGCGGGGGTGCAGTCGTCGAGCATGTACCGGATCTCCGGCCCGGACAGCCGCGTGTTCAGCGGCGCGAAGACGGCACCCAGCAGGCCGGACGCGAAGAACGTGACGAAGGTGGCGATGTCGTTCGGGCCCAGGTAGGCGACCCGGTCCCCTCGCCGGACACCCGCCTCGGCGAGGACGGCCGCCAACCGGCGCGCCCGGTCGCTGAGCTCGGCGTAGGTGAGCGACTCCTCCCCCTGGACGAGGGCGGTACGGCCGGGCGCGATCCGGGCTCGGCGCCAGGGCCACAGGCCGAGCCCGAGGCTCGCAGGCGGCCAGTCCGGAACGGACGCTGCGGCAGGGCCAGCTGCGGCAGGACTACCTAGCGAGGTGCTCACCGTGGCTCCCGGGTCGTGGTCGTCGAATCAATAAGGCACCCTGATAGTCAGCCAAAGGGGTGGGTCTGCGCAAGGGCATACGCCCAGGTAAGAGGGCCTGGTGTTCGGGACGTCGGCTCGCCACTCGGCCTGGATCATAGTAAGCTTTCCTGAGTAATGACCGTCCTCGGTGGGTCGTTGGCGGTGGGTGACCGAGTGCGGAGGAGGTGATGCCGGTGGCGCAGCGTGGCTATCCCGACGGGAGCGGGCCCTCCCTGCTGTACGCCGTCAAGCAGGTGGAGCTCGCCGTCCGCCGCCACCTCGACGACCTGCTCCGGCCGTCCGGCGTCACCACGGTGCAGTACACGGCCCTGACCGTGCTCGAACGCTGCCCCGGGCTGTCGTCCGCCGAACTGGCCCGGGCGTCGTTCGTGACCGCCCAGTCCATGGCGGACGTCGTCTCCGCCCTGGAGGTCGCGGGTCTGGTCGCCCGGCAACGGGACGACGCGAACCGCCGCCGCCTGGTGCTGGACCTCACGCCGGCGGGCAAGGACCTGCTCGCCCGGCTCGCTCCGGCGGTCGTCCAGCTGGAGCGGCTGATGGTCAGCGGGCTGGACGACGCCGAGGTACAGCAGCTGGGGCGCGGGCTGGCCAGCTGCCGGGCGGCCCTCGGGCGCGACGAGTGATCCGCCGGGCGGTGTGACGGATCCGGGCAGGGTGGAGCCCCGGGCGGGTGGGAACGAGGTGTGCCGGACGGGAGCGCGGTTCAGACCGCTGCCGCGGTGACCACCGGGCCCACGATCGCGCCGAGCGGGCCGAAGCGCCATAACTCGGACCGGTGGAAGTCCACGCCGGACTCCCGGACCAGCAGCAGCCCCGCCGTCGTCCCGCTGAGGGGCACCAGGGCGGCCCCGCTGTAGGGCGCGCCGGTGCGCGGGTTGGTCACCCGGACGGCGCCCAGCCGAAGCGGCGCCGTCACGACGATCCCGGCGGGCTCCGGTCCGCGCGGGCTCACCCCGAGTACCGCGGCCTGGGCGCCGTCCGGGCCGTACTCGATCAGCGCGGCCCAATCGGCGCCGAGGGCGCCGGGCGCGCCGTCGACCAGGGTCCGCAGCGAGCGGCCGGGCTGGGAGAGGACCTGCTGCACCAACTCCAGTTCGGTGTGGCCGGTCGCCGGTGGCGCCGGGTGCTGCACGCCATGGATCACCACCCCGGCCAGCGTGCCGACGGTCCGGGCCAGCCGGTCGAGGTGCGCGGTGTCCCGGACCTGGACGAACACGTCGTCCAGGGCTCGGCCCGCCTCGCTCTCCAGCACGTCGACCTTGGCGATGTCACCACCCGCGGAGCCGATGGCGGAGGTGACGCGCCCCAACGAGCCCGGACGGTCGGGCACGCTGATCCTGAGCCGTGCGAGCACTTCTGCCTCCTGGAGGTCATCGCTGCTGGTTCCAGGATGCCGCACCGGCACCCTTCTGTTGCCACCGATCCTGTCGGTGGGGGCGCCTACGGTGGCTCCGGGTCGACCCGCCGTCCGCTGGCGGGCCCGGATCTGGCGGAGGTAACCATGGGCGTGTGTCGCCGCTGTGAGATCGATGTCCTGCACTGCCACGGCACGCTGGTGCGGCACGACGACCTCGGCTGGGAGTGCAGCGCGGGCGAGTGTACGGGTGACGTCGTCGTCCACGACCTGGTGCTGGTCTGCCACGACCTGTGGGCCGGGTGCTGCCCCGAGGACGCCGCCGCCGGCGGACCG
>DATDMG010000336.1:0-10925 GCA_036518955.1 Kineosporiaceae bacterium
ACGTCGCCGCCGCCCTGGACCGCGCGGGGCGGCGCCTGGTGCGCACCGGCAGCCCGTACGCGGTGGGACCGGGCTCGATCTTCAACGGTTCGGGTCGGCCGTACCAGGTCTTCAGCCCGTTCCGCCGGGCCTGGACGGCGCGCGGCTGGCCCGCGCCCGCCCCCGCGCCGTCGCCGGACCGGCTGAGGCCGGCCGGCCTGGCCTCCGAGCCGCTGCCGGAGGAGCCGGACCTCGGCGGCCTGCAGCTGCCCCCGGCGGGTGAGGCGGCGGCCCGGCGGCGTTGGGAGACGTTCCGCGCCGAGGCGCTCGACGGGTACGCGGCGCGGCGCGACGTGCCCGGGGTCGACGGCACGTCGGGCCTGTCGGCGCACCTGAAGTACGGGGAGATCCATCCCCGTACGCTGCTGGCCGACCTGGCCGGGCACGCGGGCGCGGGCGCCGAGGCGTTCCGCACCGAGCTGGCCTGGCGTGAGTTCTACGCCGACGTCCTGTGGCACGGCCCGCAGACCGCGCGCGAGGATCTGGCCGCCGGGCACGCCCGGATCCGCCAGGAGGACCCGGCGGCGTCCGTGCGGGCCGGCCAGCAACTGGCGGCTTGGCAGGCTGGCCGCACCGGGTTCCCCTTCGTGGACGCGGGCCTGCGCCAGCTGCGCGCCGAGGGGTGGCTGCACAACCGGGTCCGGATGGTGGTGGCGAGCTTCCTGGTGAAGGATCTGCACCTGCCGTGGCAGCTCGGTGCGCGGCACTTCATGCGCTGGCTGCGCGACGGCGACCTGGCGAGCAACCAGCACGGCTGGCAGTGGGTGGCCGGCTGCGGCACCGACGCCGCGCCCTACGTCCGGATCTTCAACCCGGTCGGGCAGGGTCTGCGCTTCGACCCCGCGGGCGACTACGTTCGCCGGTACGTGCCGGAGCTCGGCCACCTGCCCGGCCCCGCCGCGCACGAACCGTGGGACCACCCCGAGGGCTACACTCACGGCTACCCCGTCCGGATCGTCGATCACGCCCGCGAACGGGCCGAGGCCCTGGCCCGCTACGCGGAGCTGCGCGGATCCTGACCCACCTGCCCGTCTCCCCGGATCGCTCCGGCCGTCGACCACTCCATCCGTCCGCGCCTGGGCCGACCGCACGACCTGGCGTCGTAGGGCGCCGGGCGCGTCTCGACGCGGCGGCAGCAGGGCCGCGCGCCGCAGCCCCTCCCACTGCACTTTGACGGCCGATCCCTCGATTCGCTGTCCACAGCTGACGACGAGCGGGGCGACGGATTCGCGGCGAGCAACACGGGTCAGGGCGCGACGAGCCGATTCATGTCCGTGAAGCTGAACGTGAAGCCGGCCACCTTCCAGCCGTCGGACTCCTGATCTCTCCTATGGGGAGTTACACCGTTGTTCTTAAACGCTCCGGTCTGGGTGCCTCGGACATCTCCGACACGCTTATTTGAGGTCTAGCGCTCCGTGAAGGTGACTGGCGTCAACTGGAGCACCTGACCCGGTCCTCCAGCGTGCGTGCGGGGTGGGCCGCATCGGGCCCAGGATCGTGTGCTGGCCGCCGATGGGGTGTCGAACACGGCCATCGCGCAGCTGGTCGAAGCCACGGACCGCAGTGCATGGGGTCAAGAACTCGGGACCGCAGGTTGCGTCGCCGGCTCCGACGCAGGCCCCTTGGCGTCACGCGACCTGGCGCATGAACCGCTGCCAGAGCCGGCGGACCTGCTCGTCCAGTGTGAGCAAGAGAAGGGAGTAGTAGCTGGCCCCGGGCAGCACGAGAGCCAACAACAGCGAGATCACCAGCAGGGCAGTGTTGATCGCCGCTCCGGCCGGGTCGGGCAATGGTCGCCCGCCGGTGGCGCTCGGCTCGCGTCGGACGACCAAGGCCATGACGGTGACGACGGCGGTGTTGACTCCGACCGTGCCGATGTAGAGCAGTTTGGTGAGTGCCTGGGACCCCGCCTCTGGGAGTAGGCCGGTGGGGAACGGCAGGAACACGATGGTCGCGGTCCACAGCATCAGCAGCGCGTAGAGCCCTCGCGGTGGCGTGACGACGTCGCGCAGCAAATGGTGTTGAACAAGCCATAGCCTGGCGATCACGATGAAGCTCAACGCGAACGCCCCGATCTCACCTGCGTGCTCGCGCAGCAGGTCGGCTACTGATCGGTCCCCGACCGAGGTCGTCAGCTCGGCCAACGGCAGCACCAATAGGGTGATGGCGATCGCCACGATCGCATCGACGAAGGTCACCACCCGCTCGAAGTCTCGCCGCCGCTCGCCCATCTGCGCCATGGGACGCAGAGTACGGTCAAAGGGCCGCGCTACTGACAAACCCCATCCGAGAAGGCCCGCCACCGTGTCGGGGTGCTGACAGCACGCTGATCAGGCTCTGGCTGACCGCGAGATCGGGATTGACACCTGTTCGTCGGCGCGGCGATCGGCGCCTACCTGCGCCTGGCTTCCGGTCAAGCACTCCTGCGACAGCTTCTGCACCGAGGGCCCGATCAACAAGACCGGCAACAGCCACGCCTGGGGATGCTTGATGAAGCGGCCTGGCACCACCGCGCCACCCGTCGCGCCGCCAGCGCTCCCATCGCATCCGCTGACAGCACGGCCCAGCCGTACAAGTTGCCCTTGAGGTCGATTTTCGTGAACGTTGCGACGACGTCCGCGGACGAGGCGGCCCTGGTATCGAAGGTCGTCAAGGCGTTCGGCAAGCCCGTGGGCTCGGTGTAGACACCGGCGTTGGCCTGTGTACCGTTCTGCTGAACCGGTCCCGGACCGTCGTTCGTCATGACCTGCACGATGGTTCCGTTCGCCGCGCTCAGGCTCGCTCCGGCCGAGCCGTCGACCGCGATGGCGACCTGTTGCCCCTTGCTCAGGAAGACGGCCTCCTTCGAGGTGATCCGCGTGCCGCTGGCGACGGTCACCGCGCCCGCTCCGTGCCACATCGGCCGAACCGGCCGGAGTCGATCGTCGTCGCCCGGGGAGTCAGGGCGGACACTTCCGACGCCGACAGGCCCAGCCCCAGTTCGGTATTGAGCGCCGCGACCTGCGCCGCGCTGCTGTCCTCCAGAGTGATGCTCCCGCCCGTGGCGATCACCTCGTGGGAGGGCACGGTGAACCGGGTACCCAGGAACCGCAGGGTCGCGGTGCCGTTGCCGTAGGGGCCGCACCCGCCCGCCCCGCTGATCGCGATGTCCCTGTTGATCGCCGTCAGCCGGATCTGGTCGTCGTCGGTGGACAGGGCCCCCCACTTCTCGGTGGTCACCTTCGACGCGACGTGGGTGACTTTGGTGTTCTTGCGCGACGAGGATGATCACCGCCGCGACGCCGATCAGGATTCCGAGCGTCGTCAGGGCCGAGCGCATCTTGTTCGCGGTGACCCCGCGGACGGCGAACCGGGCATTGTCGCGCACGATCATCCCGCCACCGCTCACATCGCCCGCCGCACGTCGTCGACCACCCGGCCGTCGCCCATCCGCAGCACCCGGCGGGCCCGGTGCGCGACCTCCTCCCCATGCGTGATCGCCACGGCGGTGCGCCCCAGAGTTCAATCGCCACCCGCTGCTGCCGGCCGCCGGACAGTTGGAACGGCAGGTGCGCGAGCCGGTCGCCGAGTCCGACCCGTTCCAGCGCCCGCACCGCCCGCCGCCGACGCTCTCCCGCGCCAGCTCCGGCGTAGGCCAGCGGCAGCTCCACGTTCGCCAGAGCCGTGGTCCGCGGGATCAGGTTGAGCGACTGGAAGACGAAACCGATCTTCCGGTTGCGGATGAACGCCTGCTGGTCCAGGTCCCGGGCATCACGCTGTCCAGGCGGTAACGGCCGCCGCCGGGCAGGTCCAGGCGCTGAGATGTTCATCAGCGTGGACTTGCCCGACCCGGAGGCCCCCATCACCGCGACGTACTCCCCGCGCTGGACCGTCAGGTCTACCCCGTCCATGGCGTGCACCGCGGTCTCCCCAGCGCCGTACACCTTGGTGACGCCACGCAGCTCGATCACCGGTCGACTCACGGCTGCCGCCCAGACCCCCGAGGCGCCGGGGCCACCACCCGATGAGATGGACGAGGAACCGCTCGTGGACGTCGTGGTCAGTTACACGGTCCCGCCCGCGGACAGGCCGCTGAGGATCCCCGGCTTCCACCGGCCGACCCTGATCAGCTGCGCCGGCGAACGGGGCGCAGGGTGCATTCATGGTGGGGTGACCATGGGTGCCCGGGCTACCCCAGGCCCATTGGATCAGTGCTGTGATCGCGCCGGATCGCATGGGCCTGACCAACCCAGGCGACAGCTCCCGTCCGATCAAGCCGACGGCACCCACCGGCTGCCGGGCGGCAGGCACACCACGTCGAGCCCGGCGGCCGCCATCGCCACAGCGTCGGCGGCCGATCCGTGCCGCCGGAACACCCAGGACAGCGGATCCCGGGCGTGTGCGTCCTGCACCGGCAGGAGCACGCGCGCTCCCAGCACCCGGGCCCCGGCGACGGCCTTTGCGGGTCCCATCACCAGCGACGGTCCGAGCATCGGGCGCAGTCCGTTGGTCGGCAGCAGCGCCAGGTCAACCGGGCGCCCGTAGCGGGGGTGGCCGGCGGCGGGAGCGGTCGGCGGCGTGTGGTTGTGTTCAGGTGGCGGGGATCCAGGGCTGGTGGTCGGCGGCCTTGATCAGGACGTCGAGCACGTTCTGGCCCTGCCGGACGGCGGGGGCGGTGTAGGAGCGGATCGCGGCGAATTGCTCGGCGCCGGTGAGTGTCCGCAGGCAGCCGGACACCTTGATCCGCAGTTTCGGCATCCGGATGGTCTGCTCCGCCGGGTTGTTGTCCCAGGGAACCGAGACGTCGCCGACGCAGCGTTGGTAGTCGTCCCACCGGGTGGTCAGGCGGGTGAACAGGGCGTGGTACTTGCGTTTCAGCTTGCTCGCCCGGGCTGCGGTCTGTGTCTGGCCCAGTACCAGGGCGCTGCGCAGCAGCCGCTGCTGGGCGTGGATCGCGTCCGGGTCCGGCTCGCGCCCGGTGTCACGGGCGGCCTGGACGATGTCCTTGAGCTCGACCGTCGCGTCGATGGCCTGCGTCGCGAGGACGGCGAGGGGGCGGGTGCGGTGTCCACGACGTAGACCAACTCCCGCACGGCGTGCGCATTGCACACAGGGCGTGGGTGGCCCTCTTGTACGTGTCGTACGGCGCCCACGCGTCGTGGACCGCGACGCCGGTGAACGAGGGCAGCACGCCCGCGGCGTCCATCCCCTTGGTCCCGCGGCGGGCGCGCACGCTCAACAGCACGTCGGTGGGGGTGGACGCCGAATGCATCCAGTGCAGCTTCCCGGCCACCCGCAGCCCGGTCTCGTTGAAGTGCGCCACCCGTGCTGCGGTGATCCGGTTCCGGATCACCGCCAGGGACTTGCCGGTGACCTGGGCCGCGATCCGGCGGGTCCAGCCCACCAGGGTGGCGGCCGTCACCACCACCCCGAACAGGTCACTCAACGCCCGCACCGTGCGGGACTTGGACACGAACTGGCCGCCGCCTGCCCGTCATAGCGTGCGGCCACCGCCTCATCGTCCGCCATCGCGCGCACGCGCGCGGCAGCCGATGCGCCGAAGGCCAACGCCATTCTCACCACTCGTCCCGCCGTCGAGCGCGATCGACGACTTCCCGAACCATCCGGATCTGCCGCGATGACCGCTTGTCGACGGAGTCGTGATCGTTACTCTGCGCGACGTGGCGCCCGCACCGGGCCACAGAGCCTTGTGCGGCGGTCTGGGTCGGCTGCGATGAACCCTTGTTGGTGTCCGGATTGATGGTCAGCCTCGTAGGCGGGCACCGGTGACCCGGCCGTCGAGGTTGACGCTGGCCACGATCTGGTCCAGCTCCCCGAAGTCGAACACCGCCGTCGCGGCACACGTGCTGTCGAACTCCAAGCCGTCCAGGAACAGGCGCTTGATCAGCGGTCGGCGTGGCCAACGGAACCTCTTGATCAGCTCAGGCGGAGCCATCGCGGCGACCTGACGGTGCACCTCTTCGAGATGATTCAGGACGGTCACGGCAGCGTCTCCGCAGCCGTCAAGGTGATCAAGCAAATGGTCCTCGTCGACGTCGGTGCACTCGATGAGCACCTCGACGTCACGGCCGCCGTTCTCGCGTGGTTCCCGCACGGCGGGGTCGATGCCGACCGAGCCCACGAGTTCCCGCGCTCCGCATCGATGCCGGTAGAGGCTACCGAACCATGGATGCCCCCGAGCTGGACGACGTCGGGGGCCTGCCCTGCCCTGGTGACTCTGCGCGGCCCAGACAGCAGGAACCGCGGGGCAACACATCACCTGCCAACTCTGCGAACAGGCCGAGGCGGAGCTTGCACTCACCAACGATCATTGCGCGGACTGCGGCCTCCCTTGGCTGCCCGTGCGAGGTGGGCGACGGCCGCGTGGAGGAGCGATCGGTACGTGGCGGCCGGGTCACGTGAACAGGGGCGGCAGCAGGAACAGCATCGTGGTGGACCACGTCACGTGCGTGATCACCGGCGCCAGGACGCCGCCGCTGGCCCGCCGCTGCAGCGCCAGGACGGCACCCAGGGTGACCGCAGCGAAGACGAGCACGGGGTTCAATGTCGCCACGGTGGCCAGGGCGTACACGAGCGTGGAGGCGGTCACCGCACGGTGTCGCCCGATGGCCGCGTAGAGGCCGCCCCGGAAGAAGATCTCCTCCGCGATGCCGTTGAGCACGGTGATCACGGCGACCAGGCCGAGACGGCCGTGGCGGGCGTGCGCCAAGACGTGCTCCACCTCCGTGTGCAGCGGTGAGATCTGGCGCACGATGAGACCCCCTGCGAGGAAGACGAGTGCCGCCGCCAGCCCGGTGAGGAACCCGCCCCGCACCGGACGGCGCAAGGATCCGCGCACCGGCAGGTAACCCAGGTGCAGGCGACCGGACAACAGGCCGCCCGCCGTCCAGATCAGCGCCAGCAGCAACGACAGCGGGTAGAACGCCGCGTCGCCGGGCGGCAGGGCGAGGGAGATCCCGAGCACCACGGCGCCGATCACGAGCGTCGACGCGACGATCACGCGTCGCCGCCGGAACCGTCCGTCCGGCTCCGTGTGATCGCGGGGGACCGGGTCGACGAACGATCCCCACAAGGCGCGGTCGATGCCGGCGCGCCACGCCATCACGTGGCCGCCGCAGCGGCGCCCGCCCGGCTCCTGCGGTGATCCGCCAGCGCCAGCCGGACGGCGTCGTCGTACCCCATCGCCGGGCCCGGAACGATCTCGTAGATCGAGTGATCGGTGACGACCACCTCGTTCACCATCGACTCGACGAGGGTGCGGGCGGTGGCCGTGTCCACGTCCGTCACAAGCGACAGCCATCGCGAAGACAGGCCCGGGGTCAGCAGCGGGACGCTCACGTTGCGCAGCCGCTTGCCCATGATGTCCGCGGCACGTCGCATCATCTCGAGGTAGCTCAACACCTCGGGGCCGCCGATCTCGAAGGTCCTTCCCCGGGCCTGCGGCGGCTCCAGCACGCCGACGAGGTAACGGATCACGTCCGGCAGGGCGATCGGCTGGGTCCGGGTGTGCACCCACCGAGGTGTCACCATCGCCGGCAGGTGGTCGACCAACTGGCGGGTGAGTTCCCAGGAGATCCCGCCGTGGCCGATCACCACCGCGGCCCGCAGCACGGTCACGGGCACGCCGGCCAGCGGCAGCAGCTGTTCCACCTGGCGGCGCGAGGCCAGGTGCGGCGACAGCCGACCATCGTCGACGCCCAGGCCTCCGAGGTAGATCACGCGGTCGACACCCGCGTCCGCAGCCGCCCCGCCGAAGGTGACGGCGGCGTCGGCGTCCCTGTCCTCGAAGTCGTCGGACCCCAGGGCGTGCACCAGGTAGTACGCGGCCCGGGTCCCGTTGAGCGCCTCGCGCAGGCTGCCCTCGTCGGCGACGTCCCCGAACACCGGGGCGCCGGCACCGTCGTAGCGGCCCGGGTTCCGCGTCATCGCCCGGACGGCGTAGCCCTCCGCGGTCAGCGCGGCGCAGAGCCGGGAGCCGATGAAGCCGGACGCGCCGGACACCAGGACAGGGGTCGACATCGCCTCAGTGTTGCCCGGCACCGAGCGCCCGCCATTCCACCCGCGTCGGGGTGGGCCGGCCGTTCGCCGGGCAGCGGTGAGACCGCGACCGCGAGGATGACCGGCACGACGGCCGACGGTGGACCAGAGCGTTCCGATTCGGCTTCGCCGCGCCGGTCCGAACCGACCGCCGACGTGGCGGAACCGGATGCGCGGCGCTGAGGGCGTCCCGCCATTGCGTGCGTACATCGCGGACGCGCCTCCGCCGTCGCGTCCCCCGTGCAACTGCGGGCGCTGCGGGCGCTCCGGCTGCCCCGGGTACGGGCACCGCGTACCTCGCCGGCGAGAGCACCACGGGCCGACTGCTGGCACGCCATCTCGTCCAGGTGCGGAGCGCGGGGATCGAGTCAGGCGACCCGCTCCCCCAGGACGAACCAACCGTGGAAGTGCCCGGTTGCGGGCTACGCCGCCCGGAACCGGGCGTAACGCCGCTCGAGCCGGTCCGGGTCCGGCCGGTCGGCCAGGCGCTCGGGCACTCGCATGAGCGAGTGCCCGTGATGCTCCTGCAGGCCGTGCCGCAGCATCGGACCGTCGATCTCCGCCAGCAGATCGTGCCGGATCTCGACCACGAGGTCCGGCCGGATCCCCAGGATGTGGCTGTCGTACGCCGCATGATGGATCTTGCATAGGGCCAGCCCGTTCGACACCACCGCCAGCCCGTCCGCCTCGACGTCCGGCACGATGTGCGCGGCGTCCAGCAACTCCCGATGCCGCAGCGAGCAGACCGCACAGGCCGTCCGGTACGCCATCATCACCTGGCCGGCGAACAACGGCTGATGCAGCCGCCGCCGAGTCTCGGCCACCAGATACCGCCGCAGCACGCCCTCGATCGGGGTGTCCCCCACCAGCCCGGGCGCCTCTGTCGTCGGCGCCAGCACGAACTGGTCCAGCAGCGGCTCCTCCTTCACCAGGAACACCGGGAAGATCGCCTGGAACACCCCCGGCGCCTCACCGTAGAACCACAGCAACGGCACCTGGGCCACCATCGCGTTCCGCAGCCCCTCGTTCTCCGCCCGCCCGTGCACGTCCCGGCGCAGCTTGTACCGGTGCAACCCGTCCGGCCCGATCGCGTCGTCGTACGGCCGCACCCCACCCGACTTCGCCACCGCCGTCACGATCGACAACGCCGACATCCACCCCGCCGGACGCCGGATCCCCCGCCCCCGATCCACCAACGGGAACCGCCGCCCACGCCAGACGAAGTCCCCCGCCAACTGGGCCCGGGTGACCGGAACCTGCCCGTCCCGCGTCACCATCGCCACCCACCGCAGGGCAGCCGCACGGATCTCGTCCTCCTCCGACACACCCGGCACGGACGGATCATGTCCCACCAGCGCCCACCGATCAACCATCCAGCCGAGCGCGGGCAACCCAACCGGGAGAGGAATGCAGGATCCGCTGCTGTAGTACTGGGGCGCGGGCGTCAACCGATGACCATGCTGACCATGACGTTGCCCGTGCCGCCGATGTCGCCCTCGTCGCGGACCGACAGCCGCAGATCACCGCGTCGATAGTGCCGGACGGGGCCGGAGCCGGGGTCGACCCGGGCCCAGCCGAGCGCTTGGAGGCGGGCATCGATGCGCGCGTCCACCTGGACCACCGTCCCGGGGACCACGAACGTGTCGGAGCAGGTTCCGCCACGGTTTCCCATCGGCGCCGCGATGGTGTACGGCAGATGCAATTCGTCGAAGGCTGCCACCCGAGTGGGAATGCAGGCGACCCTCGCCCGGGCCTCACCCTGGTCGTGTCGCCACACCCCGATCAGCCCGGCCACGGCCACGCCCACGATGGCGAATGACACGATGACCCCGAGCACGACAGGTCCGGCGACCCGGCGTCCGATCAGGCGCATCGCCGCCCAGAGCAACGGCCAGGCGAGCACGCCGACCAGCCCCCCGCCCAGGACGACGGAGACGAGGCGGGGCCCGATCGACGCGCCGGACACGTCCGAGCCATACTCCTCGGCGACCCCGTAGGCGAATCCCAGCCCCCCGTAGAGCACGATCCCCGCCGTCAGTACCAGCGCTGCCGCCGCCAGGTCACGCTGCACCGGGCGTCCGCTCATCACAACCCCCCCACGGTAAGTCTGCCCGGGGCCAGCAGACCGACCGATGACGTTCGTCCCGTCCCTGACGGGCGACGACGGCCGGCGCCGGTGTGTGAACATCGCTCGTGCCGGGTCATTGGGCACGGTGTCGAGGTCGAGGGTCGGTTCTTCTGCTGCGCCCACTGCGCGCATGCCGGCGGCGGCCCGGCAGCTGCTGAGATCCGGGACGCGGTCTCCGCCCGGGCCCCTCTGTGACCAGCTCTCGGTGACGAGGTCCCTCCCAGGTAGCCTCGTGGCTCCGACCTATCCGTCAGCAGACCGTCAGCAGACCAAGTGACACCAGCCGCAATGGGTGACACGTGGCGGAACACGCCGGCGCAGCTCACAGAGCCGCTGTTGACGACGTCGGAGGTGGCTACGGGGTTCGGGACGAAGAGGCCGTGGGTTCACATCCCGCCACCCCGACCCAATGTCGCGGGTCAGAGGCATGAGAGCCTCTGACCAGCGACATTTTGCAGTGCAAGAGACGCCCCATTGGGAGAATCTGGGAGACGATCTTGACGTGATCGCCTCAGCGGAGCCGGCGGTCAGCGTCGTCGCCGCCGCTCCGTGCAGGCCGCCGACCAGGGCGTTCTTGCCGCCCGACGGTGCGTCTTGGGAGGCAAGACTTCTCCCCTGAGAAGTGGCCGCCAGTTCACTTGCGCCACTTCGTGTGTGTCAACGGCACGCGCGACGGCCGCCCGTTGGGAACGATCTCTCCGCCCTCCCCCAACACGCCGGG
>DATDMG010000337.1:0-4052 GCA_036518955.1 Kineosporiaceae bacterium
AACCAGTGGAGAGAGGTTGTCTCCGGATCGTGACCGAACGTGGACACATGCTTGACGCCCCGGAGCACATGTGCTCCGGGGCGTCAAGCATGTGTCCACGTTCGGTCACGATCCGGAGACAACCTCTCTCCACTGGTTACATCGCCGACGGGCTGGTCTAAGGTTTCGCAAGGTCAAGGACAGGCAAAGAGTTGCCGTTCGTCCCAGACCATGGACGCAACATCAGCAAGGTCGGAAAGAGGAACTGCCCGCATGACGATGGCTCCGGGCCAGCCCGACGAAGCACACGCGCAGGTCGACGTCGACACGTCGGCGACTGACGGCGCGGTCGCGATCAAGGGGCGCACTCCTTGGCAGATCGTGCGCAGCCGCATACGTCGCGACAAGGTCACGATGGTGGCGCTCGGCATCTGCATCGTGTTCGCCCTCCTGGGCATCCTGTCGCCGATCCTGACGAGCCTGGGCCTGATCGACCCCTACAAGGGCGACATCAAGCTGGTCCAGGGCGTCGGCTCCCTCCCGACCGGGGCCATGGGCGGCATCAGTGGCTCGCACTGGTTCGGCGTCGAGCCGGGCACCGGTCGTGACCTCTTCTCGCGGATCATGGCCGGTATCACCACGTCGCTGATCGTCGCGGTGCTCGCCACGGTCTTCAGCATCCTCGTGGGCACGGTCCTCGGCCTCGTCTCCGGCTTCGCCGGTGGCTGGCTCGACTGGCTGATCAGCCGCACGATGGACCTGGTCCTCAGCTTCCCGCAGACGCTGATGCTGCTGTCGCTCTCGACGGTCATGCTCGGCGCGATGACCGACGTGCTCGGATTCCCCCGTGGTGCACCGGCGACCATCGCCTACCTGGTCCTCGTCCTGGGCTTCTTCGGCTGGCCGTTCTTCGCCCGCATCATCCGCGGCCAGGTGCTGTCCCTGCGCGAGCGTGAGTTCGTCGAGGCGGCCCGGTCCCTGGGCGCCAAGCGCGGCCGCCTCTACTTCAAGGAGCTGCTGCCGCACCTGTGGGCGCCGATCCTGGTCTACGCGACCCTGATCCTTCCCCAGAACATCGCGGCCGAGGCGTCGCTGGGCTTCCTGGGCGTCGGCATCCAGGCCCCGACGCCGTCGCTGGGCTCGATCCTCAACGACTCCGTGACCTACGCCAACCCGGACCCGGCGTACTTCATCTTCCCGGGCCTGATGCTGAGCATCCTCGTGCTCTCGTTCAACCTCCTCGGGGACGGTTTGCGCGACGCACTGGACCCCAAGACCGGACGGTCCTGACCGCCCGACCAGATGAGCTTGTCCCCGGCTGCCCGTTGGGCCGGAGACGCAGGAGCTCCTGCAGCACCCGCTGCAGGGCAGGCCACCGCTGACGCGGCGGTGGGGATAGCACTCAAGGAGAGCGCATGATGCGCACGAAGAAGGGCGCGCTGGGCGTGGCCCTCGGCGTGGCTGTTGCCCTCGCCGCCTCAGCTTGTGGGGGCGGAAGCAGCAGCTCGGGCGGTTCCAGCAACACGTCTGCCACCAAGGGCGGCACGCTTTACATGCTCAACCTTGGTCCGGTCGACCACTGGGACCCGCAGCGGATTTACGTCGGCGCGGACATCCAGTTCGCCAGCCGCGTGTTCTCGCGGACCCTCACGACGTTCCCGCCCGGCAAGACCATCGAGGACCAGTCGAAGCTGATCCCGGACCTGGCCACCAACACCGGTGACGTGTCCGACGGCGGCAAGACCTGGAAGTTCACCCTCAAGGGCGACGCCAAGTGGCAGGACGGCAAGCCCGTGACCTGCGAGGACCTCAAGTACGGCATCTCCCGCACCTTCGCCGCCGACCAGATCACCGGTGGCCCGAACTACGCGATCGCCTACTTCGACATCCCGAAGAACGCCGACGGCTCCAGCAAGTACGCCGGCCCCTACAAGAAGACCGGCCAGGAGCTCTACGACAAGGCCGTCTCCTGCTCGGGCCAGACGATCACGTTCCACCTGAGCCAGCCGGTCAACGACTTCAACCAGACCGTCACGTTCCCTGCCTTCGGCGCCTTCCGCCAGGACAAGGACCAGGGCGCGAAGTCTGACTACCAGATCTTCTCCGACGGTCCGTACATGCTGCAGGGCAACTGGGAGACCAACAAGGGCGGCACCTTCGTGCGCAACCCCAACTGGTCCGCCTCGTCTGACCCGTTCCGCAAGGCCTACCCGGACTCGATCGTCTACCAGGAGGGCATCGAGTCGGAGACGATCGTCCAGCGCATCATGGCCGACTCCGGCAACGACAAGTTCGCGGTGACGCAGGCGACGGCCCCGCCGGCCCTGCAGGCCCAGATCGTGTCGAACCCGCAGGTCAAGGACCGTTCGACCAACCCGCCGGCGCCGTACGTCGACTACCTGCTCCCGAACTTCAAGAGCAAGGTCATGTCGAACGCCAAGGCCCGCCAGGCCTTCGCGATGTCGACCAACCGCGACGCCTACGTCACCGCCTACGGTGGCTCGACGGCCGCGACGCCGACCTACGCGATGATCAACAAGGCGCTGAAGGGCTACAAGGACTTCAACCCCTTCGGTGTCCCCACCGCCGGTGACCCGGCCAAGGCCAAGCAGGTCCTGCAGAGCTCGGGCCTGACCCTGCCGGTGCCGATCACGGTGACCTACCGCAAGCGCCCCACCTCGGACAAGGCCCTCGCGGCCCTGCAGTCCGGCTGGGAGCAGGCGGGCTTCAAGGTGACCCTCGACGGCATCTCCGACAAGTACTACTCCACCATCCAGAACCCGGCCTACGCCTCCAAGGCGGACGTCTTCTGGGCCGGCTGGGGTGCTGACTGGCCGTCCGGCTCCACCGTCATCCCGCCGCTGTTCGACTCGCGTCCGAACATCAGCGCCGGTGGCTCGGGCCAGGACTACGGCTACTTCCAGAACGCTGACATCAACAAGAAGATCGACCAGACCTTCCTGATCAGCGACACCGCCGCCCGTGAGAAGGCCTGGGGCGACCTGGACGAGGAGATCGCCAAGATGGGCGGTCACGTGGCTCTGGACAACCAGAAGTTCATGTTCGTCCACGGTTCCGGCGTGAAGAACTACAACGACAACGGCGTGTTCGGCGGCTACGTCGAGCTGGCTGACATCGCTGTCAAGTGATGAACCGGTGATGGTGGCGGTGCCCCGGGTACCGCCACCATCACCTGCGTAGGACAATCTGGGCTGGCGGGGGCGACACAGTCGCCCTCGCCAGCGCAGCGCAACAGGCGAGGCACACGAGAGGTAGGTGAGGGTCAGCGCCCTCCGGGCGGTGACACCCGATGTTCTTCTACATCATCCGACGACTGATTGCGGTCGTCATCATGCTGTTCGTCATCAGCATGACGACGTTCCTCGTCTTCTATGCCGGGCCTGACGACCCGGCGCGACTGACCTGTGCGAAGAACTGCACACCTGCGGTCATCGCGGCGAACCGGCACGCGTTCGGCTTCGACAAGCCGATCAGCACGCAGTACACCGATTTCGTCAAGGGCCTGGTCGCCGAGCGCAAGTTCCCGGACGACCCGGCCCAGGAGAAGGCCGCCCCGCAGACGATCACCCACTGCGCGGCCCCCTGCCTCGGCTACTCCTTCGTGCGGCAGCAGCCAGTGACGGCGGTGATCAAACAGGGACTCCCCATCACCGTCTCGCTGGCGGTGGGCGCGTTCGTCATCTGGATCGTCGTCGGCGTGACGAGCGGCTGCATCGCCGCGCTGAACCGCGGCACGTTCATCGACCGGACGATCGTCGGTGCCGCGCTGATCGGGTTCTCCCTACCCAGCTTCTTCATCGGCCTGCTGCTGCTGACCTTCGTGGCCATCCGCTGGCAGCTGGTGCCGATCCCCGAGTTCGTGCCGTTCACGGAGAACCCCGCCCTCTGGGCGCAGAACCTTCTCCTGCCGTGGATCACCCTCGCCGCGATCTTCGCCGCGAGCTACGTGCGCCTCACCCGGGCCTACATGCTCGAGACCATGAGCGAGGACTACATCCGCACCGCCCGCGCCAAGGGCGTCCGTGAGGGCAAGGTCATCCGCCGGCACGGCC
>DATDMG010000338.1:0-12741 GCA_036518955.1 Kineosporiaceae bacterium
CCGGGGTGATCGTGCAGGCGAGGGCATCCTCGATGCCTGCATTGGCCGGTGGCACAGCCGTGCGTGCGATCCCTACGGCCACGATCTCTGCGCGGCGGATGGCCGACTCGACCGTGGGCGGGTCGGATGCCTCCGAGGAAAGGTCGACGAAAAGCAGGGGACGGCGTGGCACCCCGTCCGACGCCACTTCCGCCTCGGCGAGCAGGCGACCAACCTCGTCCGGCGTCACCGGGGCATCCGGCTCACCCACCGTGCACGACCTCACCGTCGACCAGCGTCATCCGGACATGACCGCGGTCGAGGTCGCGGAGGACCTCGGCCAAGGGCGCATCCAGGACGACCAGGTCGGCCGGGGCACCGACCTCGATCCGGCGGACGGGGCCGCCCGGCGACAGGGCCGGCGTCAGGAATCCGCGCAGTGCCTCGGCCGCTGCCACCCGTTCCGCGACGGCGACCCCTCGGCCGGCCGCGGTCGTTCGGGTCGCCGCAGCCCGGATGGTGAACCAAGGGTTTGCGTGACCGTACGGTGCGTCACTGGAACAGCCGACGGGGATGCCGGCGGCGAGCAGGCTTGCGAACGGCCACAGATGCTCACGATCGTCCGCCTCGACGTCGGCCAGGTACCGATCGCCACGCAGGACCGGCATCGAGGGCTGGGTGACGACCGTGACCTGCAGCGCGGCGAGCAGCCGGAGAACCTCCGGCGGTCCCACCGCGACGTGCTCCACACGGTCGCCGCGGACGGACCCGACCACGCCGAGAGCGGCCGCCGTCAGCACGAGAGCGACTCGGGTGACGCAGTGCACCGCAACGGCGCGCGGCCGGACCCGTTGAATCGCATCGGCCAGTTCGTCGAGGGACGGCAGCGCGTGATCGCTGACCACGACCTTGTGCGGCGCGGACGAACCGGGATCACCGAGCAGTGTCAACCGCTGTCGGATCCCTCCTGATCGCAGCAGCGCGATGGTGTCCGGGTCGAGGTCCGGCGTGGCGTCGGTGACGCCCGTGATCCCGTACGAGGCGAGTTCGGCCGACACTCCGGCGAGGTCGGGCGGCCGTGGCGTCCCCAGCTGACCACGCAGCCACCCGTCGCTGCGCCACAGCCGGCCGGTGGCCCGCCCGTCGGCGTCCCGTTCGACCCCTCGAGGTTCCCCGGCGCCAACCTCGTCCAACCCGATCCACCGCAGAGCCGCGGAGTTCATCACCCACAGGGAACCTCCCCCGTGCTGGATCCGGACGGGAACTTCGGGCCGCAGCCGGTCGAGGAGGTCGCGGTCCAGGTCCCCCGCCACCGATTCGTGGTAGCCGATCCCCCGGATCCAACCGTCGATCGGCCGAGCCGTTCGAAGTGCCGCGGCGAGCTGCTCGAGCGTGTTCGTGTCGGGCGGGCCGCACGGCACGGACCGCGCAGCGGCGGCCATGGCCAGGAGGTGGCAGTGGTGGTCGTGCAACCCGGGCAGCACGGCGGCACCTCCGGCGTCGACGACTCGCGCCCCCGCGAGCGACGCGGCGGCGACGTGTTCGCCGACCCCGACGACGACGCCACCACGGACGAGCACCTCGGTCGGGCCGGCGCCCTCGACCGACGCGTTTCGCACGACCAGGTCACGTGCCGGACGCCTCATGCTCCTCAGCCTAGGGACTGAGGAACGCGAGGGGCCCCAGCACGTGCCACGACCGATCGATGTCAGGCGTGCGCCGTCGGCGCCGGACGGAACAGCGGGAGCTTCCAGCCGTCGGCGATGGGCGAGAACAGAACCTCCACCGGCATCCCGATGGTGACGTCGTCGGGATCGACGTCGACGATGTCGCTCACGAGACGGGCGCCGGGCGCACCGTCGAGATCGAGCACGGCGGCGACAAGGACGATGTCCGGAATACCCGGATAGCCGTGGATCACCGAGTACGAGAAGACGGTGGCGCGGCCGGACAGCTCGGTCCAGTCCACGTCCCGGGACTGACAGGACGGGCAGAAGGCCGTGGGCGGCATCCGGAAGGTTCCGCAGCGCCCGCACCGCGCGACGACGAGCCGATCCTCCTTGGCGGCCGCCCAGAAGGGTTCGGTGTGCGGATCCGTTGCGATCTGGACGGACTCGCCCGGCAGGGCACTCGACCGCATGGTGCTCACAGCCCCTTCCCCAGGATCAGGCCGCTCACCGGCAGGTGGGCGGGTCCGCCCGTCACCAGGGCGAGTTCGGCGTCCTTCACCTGATTGACGGCGGTCCCCCGCATCTGCTCCACCGCCTCCACGATGTGGGTCATGCCCACGACGTACGCCTCGGACAGTTGCCCTCCGTGGGTGTTCACGGGAATGGAGCCCCCCTCGTAACGAATGGCCCCGCTCTCGACGAAGGGCCCGCCCTCACCCTTGCCGCAGAAGCCGTAGTCCTCCAGCTGCATGAGGACCATGGGACTGAAGTGGTCGTACAGCAGGGCGACGTCGATGTCGGCGGCGGTGACGCCCGCCCGGCGGAACAGGTGCTTCGCGATGGCCGCGTTCCCGGAGGACGCGAACGTCTCCTGCGGCATCCCCATCCAGGAGAACGCCCGCCCCCAGTCCCGATGACCACCGTGGACCGCCGCGATCACCGGGACCGGTTCCCGGCGGAGGTCGACGGCACGATCCACACCGGTCGTGATCACCGCAACCGCCCCGTCGGTCTCCTGGCAGAAGTCGAACAGGCACAGCGGGTCCGCGATCATTCGGGCGCTGAAGTAGGCGTCCAGGGTGAGCGGCTCACGGAACATGGCGGTCGGGCGGTTGGCCGCGTTCTGGCGCTGCGAGATAGCGATCTCCGCGAACGCTTCCCGGCGTGTGCCGTAGTCGTGCATGTGACGCCGCGCCAGGACGCTCATGAGGTGGCCCGGCCCCGAGAGCCCGCTGGGCTTCAGGAAGGACGACAGCGGATCGGGGGGAACGGTCGCGAAGATGCTGCCCAGACGCGAGGCGGGGTTCTGCTGCAACGCCATCACGGTTACGACGACGTTGGCGTCCCCCGCGATGATCGCGGCCCGCGCGAGACCGATCGAGCCGGCAGACCCTCCGCCGCCGGAGGTCAGCGCGGCGCTGAACGTGACCTCGGGGATTCCGAGGTTCTCCATGAACACGGCCGTGTCCAGCTTGTCGGTGTAGCCGGCGCCGGCGCCCGAGTAGTAGGCGAATCCGTCGATGTCCTTGGCCGACAGTCCGGCGTCCTCGCACGCGGCCAGGATCGCCTCACAGGCGAGTTCCGTGATCGTCCGTGGCCACGACCGGCCACGCTTGTAGTAGGCCGTGGTGCCCACGCCCACGACCGCGACCTCCGCTGCTCTGGTCACCACGTCACCACCGTTCGTCTCAGGGAGGGTTGTCCAGCGTCCGCGGACACCGCCGTCGTGCTCATGCCTGGCCCGGCCGCAACTCGACGAACAGCGCCGACGCCTCAGCAGTGACGGCGTCGCCGTCGTAGAGCGCCGCATGCAGGTAGCGCTTGCGCCCGTCGACCCGGTCCACCGTCGCGACCACGGACAGCGGCCGGGCGACGGGGGTGACACGCCGGAAGTCGACGGTCAGCGATGCGGTCCTGGCCATGGCACGGCCGACATTGGCGAGCCGACCGAGGACCTCGTCGAAGAACAGTGGCAGCGCGCCACCGTGCACCGCACCGTTGCCACCCAGGTAGCGCGTGGCGAACGTGACCTCACCGCGCAGCGTCGATTCGGTGAGCACCACCGAGGTGAGCTCCGGCGCGAGGGACCGTGTGGCAGCGGTGCGCTCGAGGTCGCTCCAGCTCGGTGGCTCCGAACCCGTCATCCGGAACGGATCCAGCCGCGCGGACGCCTGCTGGAGCAGCTCCACGACCTCCATCAGCGTGTCCGGCGGAGCCAGCGTGCCGAGGACCCGATCCTGCAGATCGCGGGTCGCACCCACAAGTCGGGCCAGTTCCGGGGACGACACGACGGAGCTGTCCGTCGAGACCGGAAACCCTGTGACGACAGTGGGATCGGCAGAACCGGTCCGATCAGAGACGGTCACGTAGAAGTCCTTTCACCACGGGATCACAGCGGGCCGGCGGGGTGCACAGCGGCCGGCGAGG
Source organism: Kineosporiaceae bacterium (assembly GCA_036518955.1). Taxonomy (GTDB): domain Bacteria; phylum Actinomycetota; class Actinomycetes; order Actinomycetales; family Kineosporiaceae; genus DATDMG01. The sequence goes on from DATDMG010000338.1 coordinate 4,077, forward strand.
AGATGGGGCCAGGGTCTGCTGATGGGCGAGGCATGATGACGCTCTGCTGCTTGACACTGTATACCGAACCAGCTTTACCCTGTATAGCTCATACTGCGAAGGTGAGACATCCATGACGCCTGAGACATCCATGACGCCGGTCGCGATCGGCCCCCTGCACCCCCGGCACGGGATTCACGCGCCGACCTCGGGGACGCCCGATCGGACGCCCGGATCCGTCCGCCGGACGGCGACGACCGACATGCTGCGCCCCGAGGGCTTGTCGGGGCCGCTGATCCTGGTAGGCCGGGCCAGGGACCTCATCACGGAGCTGGGTCCATCGACCCGAACCGCCGCAGAGGCGGCGACGCGGGTGGTTGTCGACTACATCGGCGGCCGCACCGTCGAGGAACTGACGACGACCCCCGATCGACCCGCCCTGCAGGCCGTCCTCGGACGTTCAGCCGCAGGAGGTTTCCGCGGTGCCGTGCTGGCCGCCGACCCTGCGGTGCCGGAGGAGGAGGGGCTGCTGAACCTGCTGCTCGACGACATCCCCGTGGCGACCCTGGTCTCGGGGCACGCGTGGAGCGCCGGCGACGAACAGGCCCGCACACCTCACGTGTCCATGCGCTCGACCCTGATCGCCGACCAGTGCGCGGGCTTCGCCTCCGATGCCACGATCATGACGGAGATCGCACGGAGCGGGCGCGCACCGGTCGTCACCGGCCCTGCCGCTCCGTCGCTGGCGAATGGTGACCCGCTGGCCTGGCACGAGCTGGATCCATTGCCCCCGCACGCCATGCGACGGTCCCGCCGGATGGACATCCGGCCCGGAACACCGACGACGGTCGACGTCCTGTTCCGCGACTCCTACGTGCGCCCCGACGGGCTCGAGACCGTCGTCCACGAGTACACGGTCCTGATGACCCTGGACGCCGACACCGGGGTCGTGACGTCGTGCGAGGCAGCCCCTCGTGTCCTCCCCTGGGCGGAGTGCCCCGCCGCCGCCGCATCCGCTCGCCGACTGGCCGGGCAACCGGTGGCAGGCCTCCGCGCGCACGTTCGGCAGTCATTCCTGGGGACGTCGACCTGTACGCATCTCAACGACACGCTGCGGTCACTGGAGGACGTTCCCGCGCTGCTCTCGCTGCTGGCGAACTGACACCGGCAGACCGACCGCGCACTCTTGGCGGGCGTCCGGCGGCCCACCAGTGGCAGGGCGGGTGAGCCGACGGACAGCCGATCCCGAGAGGCGGTCGGGAACGCTCCGGCGAGGCGAACGATCAGCGCACGGAGAAGCCCGCATCCACGGGCAGCTGCACCCCCGTGAGGTAGCGCGCCTCGTCGGAGACCAGCCACGCCACCGCGTTGGCGATCTCCTCCGGCTGCAGGATCTCGACGGGAAGCGCGTTCTGCATCGCGGAGATCATGTTGCTGCCGCCGGCAGCTGCCTGAGCCATCATCGCGGCCATCGCGGCGTTCTGCGTCATCCCGCTCACGACCCCCGTGGGGTGCACCGTGTTCACACGGATCGACTCGGGAGCCAACTCCACGGCCAGCGACTGCATCAGCCCAACCAGGCCTCGCTTCGAGGCGGAATAGGCCTGGGAGCTGGCGAAGGGCGACGGTGCCCCCTTCAGCCCGGCCGTGGAACTGGTGATGACGATGGACCCGCCTCGACCACCCTGGCGCAAGTAGGGCAGCGCCGCCCGCACCGCGTGCCAGCTGCCGGTCAGATTGATCTGGATCGTCTCCGTCCACTCACGCAGCGGATCGACCTCCGGCCCGAGCCGGATGACGCCGGCGTTGGCGATGACGATGTCGAGACGCCCGAAGGCGGAGAAGCCCTCCTCGACGGCCGCCGAGACGGCGGCGAAGTCGCGCACGTCGGCCTGCCGGGCCACGATGCGCCTCCCCTCCTTCTCGACGAGGGCGGCGGTCTCCTCCAGATCGGCGACCGAGGCGTTCGGGTAGTCCATCCACGGCACGTCCTGGCAGATGTCGATGCCGATGACGTCGCAGCCCTCGCGTGCCAGGCGAACTGCATGCGCGCGCCCCTGCCCGCGAGCCACCCCGGTGATGAACGCGACCTTGCCTTCGAGTCCCATAGCCATTCAAACCGTCCTTCTGGTGAGCGACCCGGCGGGGGCTGAGTCGAGGTTGTGGGTCAGCCGCCGATCACGCTGCGGCTGCGCAGATCGGCGATGCGCTCGTCACTGATCCCGAGTTCGTGAAGGATCGCGTCGGTGTGCTGCCCGAGGGCGCATCCCGCCAGTGCCTGGGTCGCGGAGCGGGAGAAGTGGACCAGCGGCCCGATTCGCTCGTACTGGTCGAAGATGGGGCTGTCCACCGTGGCGAGCCAGCCATGACTGCTGCCGAACTCGCCGAGCCAGTTCTCCTCGGTCCCGGCGGTCTCGGCGACCACGCATCCGATGCCCCGCGGCACGAGCTCCCGCTCCCACTCCCTCGCCGTCCGCTGGGCGAGGACGCCGGCCAGCTGCTTGGCGATTTCGGCATCCGCCGCCCGCCGTCCGTCCTCGGTGGACCAGCCCGGGTCGTCGGTCCACCCCCAGCGCGCCAACGACTCCGTCAGGTGCAGCCAGTGGCGGTCCGTGGGTGCGGCGAGGAAGACCCATCCGTCGGCGGTCTCGTAGAGCCGGTAGGTCGCGGCCATCCCGAACCCCTCGGGATCGACACGCAGGTCCTCGGGCTTGCCGTCGTACTCGACCACCGTGTCGCTGAGGGCGTGCGTGGCGCTCAGGAGCATCGTCGTCAGCATCCGCTGCCCGCCCGCGCCTCGTCGCGACGCGTACAACCCGAGCAGCAGCGCGGTGGCCACGGCGAGAGCGGCGACGCCGTCCGGCTGGGTGCCGTGGCTGTTGGCGCTGGTGGTCAGCTGGACCGACATCCGACGCACGTCAGGCGTCGACATCTCCATGGCTTGTTCCTGAGTGCACACGTGGGGCATGTTGCGCATCGAGATCCCGGTGCCCGCGGAGATGGTGGGCGCGAAGGCCGCGCGCTTGCCGTACGGGCCGGCGGTTCCGTACCCCGGTGCGTCGAGGTAGACCAGATCCGGATTCACCGCCAGCAACGAGTCGGCGTCCAGACCGAGCCGGTCGACGACTCCGGCCCGGAAGGACTGCACCACCAGGTCCGAGCGACGGGCCAGGTCCTTGACGATCTCGACACCCTCCGGGGTGGCCATGTCGAGGGCGAGGCTCTCCTTGCCCTGCAGGACCTTGGCCGCGCCGGCCTCGGGGAAGGAGGCGATCATGCGGAGCGGGTCACCCTCCAGCGGCTCGACCTTGATCACTCGCGCGCCGAGGTCCGTCAACAGCGTCACGCCGTAGGGCGCGGCGTAGAACGTGCCCAGTTCGAGCACCGTCACCCCGGAGAGCGGCAGGGCCTTCCCCTCGCCCCGCTGCTCGGCGTCACCGCGGTCGGCCCACTGCTCGATCACCTCGGCACCCTCACCGAGCAGGGGCGCCGGTCGCGGAACCGGGAGCGACGTCCTGCCGAGGTGGACAAGAGGTGCCGGCTGGCGCGTGGGCCCCACCACCGGGTCGACGATCTCCACCACCTGGCCCTCGAACTCGAACTGGGGGTGGTGCAGCACCTCGGTCCCCCGGCGGAAGACTTCGGCGGAGACTTCGGAGTTCCGCTCGAAGACCTCCTGCCACTCGCTCAAGGTCTTCGCCCGCACGGCTTCGATCAGCATCTCGTTGACCTGGACGCGCCGGTGCACGTCTTCGATGGCGGGCGCCGTCCTCCACGCCGGGTCCTCGCGGATCCACGCGAGACCGGCCTCCTCCAGCAGCGCCTGGAACAACCGGGGCTGAACCTGGGAGAACTGCAGCCAGTGGCCGTCCCGCGTCACCGCGATCAGAAGCATCAGCGGGAACGGCGAGGCCGGATAACCCTCCTCGGTGAAGGGCGGGGCACCCACGAGCGCGTCGGGATACTTCCTCGTCAGCGCAGCGAGCATCTGGTGCCACGGGTCCTGAGCGGCGAGGGCCAGGGCGAGACTGGTGTCGACGATCTGACCGCGCCCGGTGGTCTCCCGGTCGTAGAGGGCAGCCAGGATGCCGTGCAGAGCGACCTGAACGGCCGACCATGACGCGTAGGGCACGGAGAGGAAGGCCGGTCCCGGACGCTCCGTCATGCGGCTGTACTCCCACATGGCACCGAGCTTGGCCATGACGAGACCCTCGTAGCCGGGCACGGCGGCGAAGGGACTGTCTGCGCCGAACGCCGAGATCTGCGACCACACGAGGCGCTCGTGGGCCGCGGTCAGACGAGCGGCGTCCAGCCCGAGCCCGGCGGCCACCCCCGGACGCCACGCCTCGAGGACGACGTCCGCCCGGCCGATCAACCGACGTGCCTCGTCGGCTCCGGCCGTGGACTTCAGGTCGAGCACCAGGCTGCGCTTCCCCCGGCCCCACAGCGGGTAGGACGGGTGACGGCGCAAGGGCGTGCCGCCAGGGGGCTCGAGCTGGACGACGTCCGCCCCGAAGTCCGCGAGCATCTGTCCCAGCTGGGCGTTCGTCATCCCGCTGGCGAGCTCGATCACTCGGAGGCCGTCAAGTGGCGTGGTCATGGGATGCCCTCCCACCGGCGATTGAGGAGCCCGAGCCTAGGGCGGCAGCGGTATACTGTCTAGACTCCCGTAAGGCTTTCGGCAAGTCGTGCCGTAGCGTCATCCATAGGGCCGCCGCGGGTCGGCCCGTCGTGGGGCGCACGCTTCCGGGACTCGCGGCGAGGCATTACCGTAAGGCATCCAGTACTACTTGACCGCCGCGATTGCACCCCGGCACCAGGACGCGCGCCGGGTCACGCCGTGGCAGCGACCACGCCCCCCGCCGGGCATCGGAGAAGGAGGAGCACAGTGAGCCTGAAGGTTGGCAGCAGACTGCGGACGCCGTCGTCCACGGTCGAGGTCATCGTCATCAAGAGCGGCGAGGACGATGGGGAACTGACCTGCGCGGGAGCCCCGATGGTGGCCACCCCCACGACCGGCACACCTGTCACCGGCGGGGTGATGGTGCAGCTCGGCAAGCGCTACGGCGAGGACGTGTCGGGGGTCGAAGTCCTCTGCACGAAGCCCGGCGCCGGACCGCTCGAGTACGACGGGCGCCCCCTGACCGTTCGCGCCGCCGCATCCTTGCCCGCCTCCGACTGAGGACACCGGCCTTCCGCGCGTCCCGCCCGCATGGTAAGACTACCGTAAGGCTTACGATATTGTCTTGGCCCGGCGCGTTCCCGGCTTGTCCTGAGGAGGACCGATGAGAGACGGCCCGACGCTGTACATCGACGGCAAGTGGCTGCCCGCGGCATCCGGCGCCGTGTTCGACGTCCTCGACCCCAGCACGGACATGCCTTTCGCCACCGCATCCGCGGGAGGCGCCGAGGATGCGCGCGCAGCGCTCGACGCCGCCACGTCGGCGTTTCCGGCGTGGTCGGCCACGACGGCGTACGAGCGCGCCGAGATCCTCACCCGTGCGCACCGTCTCATGTCCGAGCGCGCCGAGGAGCTCGCCCAGCTCATGACGTGTGAGCAGGGCAAGCCGATCCGCATGGCACGCAACGAGGTGAAGTACGCCGGGGACTTCCTGCTGTGGTTCGCAGAGGAGGCGAAACGGGTCTACGGCTCGAGCCTGCCCTCCGCGCGCCCCGACCAACGCTTCAGCGTCGTGCGTCAGCCCGTCGGCGTGGTCGCTGCCATCACCCCGTGGAACTACCCGATCTCAATGATCACGCGGAAGGTGGGGCCGGCCGTCGCCGCCGGGTGCACGACCGTCCTCAAGCCCGCAGAACAGACACCGCTGTGCGCAGTGGCGATCTTCGAGATCCTGCACGAGGCCGGCCTGCCCGCCGGGGTGGCCAATCTCGTCACCGCGGCCGACCCCGCCCCTGTCAGCGACGTGTGGCTCGACTCGTCCGAGGTTCGCAAGCTGACCTTCACGGGCTCGACCGAGGTCGGCAAGATGCTGGCCGCGCGCGCAGCCGCCACCATGAAGCGCGTCTCCATGGAGCTCGGCGGCCACGCCCCGTTCCTGGTGTTCAGCGACGCCGACATCGAGCACGCCGCCAAGGGCGCGGCGCTGGTGCGCTACCTCAACACCGGCCAGGCGTGCATCTGTCCGAACCGGATCTACGTCCAGCGGCCGCATGTCGAAGCCTTCACCGAGGCCTTCACCGCCCGGGTCGCCAAGCTCAAGGTGGGCGCCGGCAGGACGGACGGGGTGTCGATCGGCCCGCTGATCGACGGCGCAGCGATGGACAAGATGCAGCGCCAGGTCGACGACGCGCGAGCCAAGGGCGCCCGAGTGACCACCGGCGGAACCCCGGTCAGCCCCGAGGGGCTGACCGGGCGGAACTTCTTCGCCCCCACGGTGCTCGCCGACGTCACCCCGGACATGCTGATCTACCGCGAGGAGACGTTCGGGCCGATCGCCGCGATCATCGGCTTCGACGACGAGCAGGACGCGATCGTCATGGCCAACGACACCCTGTACGGGCTGGCGGCCTACGTCTACACGAACGACCTACGCCGTTCGATCAGAGTCACCGAAGCACTCCGGTTCGGGATCATCGGACTCAACGACATCAACCCGACCTCTGCCGCCGCGCCCTTCGGCGGAGTCGGCGAGAGCGGCATCGGCCGCGAGGGCGGCGCCACGGGCATCGACGAGTACCTCGACATCAAGTTGATCGGGACGAGCGTCTGACCGCGGCTGTCGCCGGACCCACTCGATCGCCGAACGCGTCCGCCGGACATCGCCGGCACTACTTCAGGAGGCATTGTGCCATTCAAGATCACAAAGCTGTTCCACCTGATCCACGTCACGGAGGACTACGCCGGACTCGACGCCTGGTACGAAGAGGTCTTCGGCGCCATCCGGTTCACCGACGGCCGTGACGGCTTCCCCTACCTCGACGTCGAGAAGCGCAACGCGACGCTGACCACCGTGGCGAGCGCCTGCATCGAGCCGATCTCCCCGGCTTTCCAGGCCGAGGGGTGGGAGCAGGCACCGATCGGAAAGTTCTACAACAAGTTCGGCACTCACTGGTACTCGCTGGCCTGGCACCTGGACGACCCGCTCGACCTCTACCGCCACCTGAAGGACCAGGGTGTGCGCTTCTTCGGCCAGGGTGGCGCCTCGGGCGAGCCGAGCGCGGACGACCCGCTCTTCACCCACCCGAAGGACACCGTCTGCGCGCTCGAGTTCTTGGACCACCGATCCTCGCTGCTCGCGACCCTGCCGGACCCGCGCTTCGTGGACCCCGACTACTCCGCGATCGACTGGTCGGCGCGCACCCCGCTCGGCCTGCAGGATCTCGGGTACGTCACGGTCGTCACCAAGGACCTCGACCGCGGCCGGACCGTCTTCGCCGACTGGCTTCGGGGCACCGTGCTCGGCGCATCGACGTCCGAGCTGACAGGCACGCAGGACCTCTACGTCCAGGTCGGCGAGTCGGTCATCCAGCTCTCGAAGCCCGTGGACGACCTGTCCCTCGCCTCCACCGACCTCGCCAAGAACGGTGAGTCCATGCACTCGGTCGCGTGGCGGGTCGCCGACCTGGCGAAGGCGAAGGAGTTCCTGACGGAGAAGTCGGTCAAGTTCCTCGCAGAGGACGAGCACACGCTGCTGGCCGATCCGGCCACGACCTTCGGCGCGTGCTACCGGTTCACCGACCTCGGCGCCGACCAGCTCGCGACCCGCTGACGTTGGCACGGCTCACCTCTCGGCAGACTCACCTCCGCACAGTTCAGGAGACCTACTGATGGCCATCACTCCGACGGACACGCTCACGTACGATGTCCGCGACTCGGTCGCGTACGTGATGATGAATCGCCCGAAGTCCATGAACGCCCTCAACCGAGAGCTCCAGAGAGCGATTGCGGAAGCGTTCGAGCAGGCCGACGCCGACCCGGGCGTCCTCGCGGTCGTGCTCGGCGGTGAGGGCGGACGCGCCTTCTGCGCCGGCGGTGACCTCAAGGACGTCGCGTCGAGGATCGAGTCCGGCGAGAGCATCACGGGCGGCGCCTCCAAGACGGTCAAGGCACACCCGAAGGTCGCCAAGCCCGGCACGCTACCGGGGATGGATCAGGTGAACGCCTGCTCCAAGCCGACGATCGCCGCCATCGACGGCTACGCCATGGGCGGTGGGCTGGAGCTGGCGCTGTACTGCGACATCCGCCTTGCCACCCGGCAGTCGCAGTTCGCCCTTCCCGAGCCGAAGCGCCATCTGCTGTCCGGTCCGGCCTTCGTGCACCTGTCCCGGATGATCCCCCTGGGCGAGGCCATGTACATGGAATTGACCGGCCGCAGGCTGGACGCCGAACGCGCCTTCAAGTTCGGGCTCGTCCAAGAGGTGTACGACACCCGCGACGACCTGAACAAGGGCGTGGAGGCGGTTCTGGCCGAGATCCGGGAGAACTCGCCGCTGGCCGTGCAGTTCCTCAAGCGCGTCATCAAGGACGGCCGTGACATGACCGTCGAGCAGCACTGGAAGTTCGCGGAGATGTTCGCCTACACGCTCGAGAACACCGAGGACGCCCTCGAAGGCCCCAAGGCCTTCGCCGAGAAGCGCAAGCCGGAGTGGAAGATGCGGTGACCTGTGCCGGCCGAACTCTCGGTCGACGTGCGAAGGAGGCCCCCGACCGCATCCGCGGCCGGGG
>DATDMG010000339.1:0-2048 GCA_036518955.1 Kineosporiaceae bacterium
AGCCATCCCTCGTCCCGAGCGATCACCGAGGCGATCCGGAGCGAGTAGCACTTCTTGCCCAGCAGGGCGTTGCCGCCGTAGCCGGACCCGTACGACCAGATCTCCCGGGTCTCGGGGAAGTGGACGATGTACTTGGTGGAGTTGCACGGCCAGGTCACGTCCGGCTGGCCGGGTTCCAGCGGTGCGCCCACGCTGTGGACGCACGGCACGAACGCCGCGTCGTCCCCCATCGCGGCAAGGACGGCCGACCCGACCCGAGCCATGATTCGCATCGACGCCACCACGTAGGGGCTGTCCGTGATCTCGACGCCGAACATCGGCGTCGCGGCGTCCAGGTGCCCCATCACGAAGGGGATCACGTACATCGTGCGGCCACGCATCGAGCCGGCGAACAGCCCGTTCAGGGTCTGGCGCATCTCGGCCGGCGGCGCCCAGTTGTTCGTCGGGCCGGCGTCGTCCGCGCGCTCGGAGCAGATGAACGTCCGGTCCTCGACGCGGGCCACGTCGCTGGGGTCGGACGCGCACCAGTAGGAGCTGGCCTTCTGGCTGAGCTTGACGAAGGTGCCTGCGGCCACCAGTCCGTCGACGAGCCGTTCGTTCTCCGCCGTGGACCCGTCAACCCAGTGGACCGCGTCGGGCGTGGTGAGGGCCGCGATCTGCCGCACCCAGGTCAGGAGCCGGCGGTGCGTGGTCGGTGCGTGGTCGAGCGCGAGTTCTGCCGGGTCGGTGATGGTCACGAAGCTGCCCTTTCCGCATGGTCGTCCCCCGTCCCTGGGTGGGCACGCTGGGCTGTGGCGAGGGTCGCCACGCTGCGCGAGGCGCGGCGGCGACGCCACAGCGGTGCGGCCGCTGGGGGGTCTTTCCACCGTAGGGGTGACCCTGAGAAGAGCCAACAGGTCCCGTGAAAATGCCACGTGAAAACTGTCACATGCTTCTGACCTGGCTAGATGGCCTTCTCGATGCCTGCAAGATCAGATCTGGAAATGGATGTCGGAAAGCAGCTGGATGTAAACGCTTGCGACTGTGCCGGGGTGGCGGTCATCAGCCGCAGCGGCCGCCAGCGGATTCGGCCGTGGTCGGGGCCGTCGCCGTGAGGACTCGTCCGGGCGCGAAAGCGTCGCGCGCTCAGCATTCGCTCCGGCCGCGCTCCGGCCGCGCTCCGGCCGCGCTCCGGCCGCGCCAGCCCCTGGTCACCCGGGGGGCAGCGCGTCGAGGACGTCGGGGCCCACGAGCAGTTCGGCGCGGTGGCCGCTGGCCTGGACGAGCCGGGCGTTGCGCTCGTCCGTCCCGTGCGCCCAGGCGCGCGCGTCGTCCGGCGACTTGCCGAACGCGACGTGCCGGCGGACGAGTCGCTCCAGCCGCACGTCGTCGTCCGGCGCGCAGTGCCACGCCGCGTCGAGCAACGGGCGGACGGCTGCCCAGGGCCCGTCCTCGAGCAGGAGGTAGTTGCCCTCCGTGATCACGAGGCGGGCGGCGGCGGGAACCGGCACGGCACCCGCGATGGGCTGCTCGAGCTCACGCTCGAACGCGGGTGCGTAGACGACCGGCTCGTCGTCCGCGCGCAGCCGCCGCAGCAGGTTGGCGTATCCGTAGACGTCGAAGGTCTGCGGTGCTCCCTTGCGGTCCCGCAGGCCGAGGCGGTCGAGTTCGACGTCCGCGAGGTGGAAGCCGTCCATCGGGACGCGCGCCACCCACCGGTGGGGTTCCATGCCCGAAGGCGGGAGCGGCGCGAGTGCGGTCCGAAGATTCTCGGCCAGGGTGCTCTTGCCGGCTCCCGGTGACCCCGCAATCCCCAGGACCGCCCGTCTCCCATCGGTGACCAGAGCGCGAGCGCTGTCGAGGAGGTGCTCGAAGGACGACGCGCGGCGTGGGGTGGCCATGGCAGGAGTCTGCCGCCTCCTGGGGCTATCGATTTCGGACATCGGGGTCGGGTCCGCTAGCATCGTCCCGGTCGCCCGGCCCGCCCGGGCGTGAGCGCCCGTAGCTCAACGGATAGAGCATCTGACTACGGATCAGAAGGTTAGGGGTTCGAATCCCTTCGGGCGCGC
>DATDMG010000340.1:0-2983 GCA_036518955.1 Kineosporiaceae bacterium
CTGATCCTCAAACTCACCAGCCCGGAGAACAAGGTCTACTACGTCGCCGCCGCCTTCCCCAGCGCCTGCGGCAAGACCAACATGGCCATGATCGAACCTACCGTCCCCGGCTGGAAAGCCGAGATGATCGGCGACGACATCGCCTGGATGCGCTTCGGCGACGACGGCCGCCTCTACGCCGTCAACCCGGAGGCCGGCCTGTTCGGCGTCGCCCCCGGCACCGGGTGGGGCACGAACCCCAACGCGATGCGTACGGTCGAGAAGGGCAACTCCGTCTTCACGAACGTCGCGCTCACGGACGACGGTGACGTCTGGTGGGAGGGCATGACCGACGAACCGCCGGCCCACCTGACCAGCTGGAAGGGCAAGGACTGGACGCCGGACAGCGACGAGCCGTCGTCGCACCCGAACAGCCGGTTCTGCACCCCCGCCGACCAGTGCCCGATCCTCGCCGCGGAGTACCACGACCCGCAGGGCGTGCCGATCTCGGCGATCCTGTTCGGTGGCCGCCGGAAGTCCACGGTCCCGCTGGTCACCGAGGCGCGGGACTGGGCGCACGGCGTCTTCCTCGGCGCCACGGTCAGCAGCGAGACCACCGCCGCGGCGACCGGCGCCGTGGGCGTCGTCCGGCGCGACCCGTTCGCGATGCTCCCGTTCCTCGGGTACCACGCAGGGGACTACTTCCAGCACTGGCTGAACGTGGGCAAGGAGCATGACGAGTCCAGGTTGCCCAAGGTGTTCTTCGTGAACTGGTTCCGCAAGAGCGCCGACGGGAAGTTCCTGTGGCCCGGGTACGGCGAGAACAGCCGCGTGCTGGAGTGGATCGTCGGCCGGATCGAGGGGACGACGGACGCGGCCGAGACCCCCATCGGTCTCGTGCCGACCCCGGAGGCACTCGACACCGACGGCCTGGACATCACGCCCGGGGCGCTCCGCGAGGTGCTGCACGTCGACCAGCAGGAATGGGTCGCGGAGGTCCCGCTCATCGAGGAGTGGTTCGCGAAGATCGGCGACAGGGTTCCCGGGCGGCTGCTCACCGAACTCGACGGGCTCAAGGCGCGCCTCGGGTTCGCCTGACGCAGCCAGCCGGTGGGTCGGTCAGGACCCTGTGCGAGGTTCTCGTTGACCTGGCCCACCGGCGGCCATACCGTCCCGCCCCGGGCGCGTGCGTCTCACGGCAGGACGGCGAGCCGGCCCGGCACCGGCACCCTCACCGGGGCACACATGGCCGGATCGTGGCCGGAACGACCAGCGGTCGATTCGGCCAGGTCAGCTCGACCTGCGGTATCGGGAACGGTTTCCGAAACGTCATGACGCCGGAGATCAGGCGAGGCTCCCGGCCACGATCTGCACGACGTCCGCACGGCCCCGCTCGGTGCGGGCGGACGTCGACACCAGCCCGCACGAGCCGGCGTCCACCTCGGCGACCAGAGGGGGGCCCTGGGTGTACCGGAACAGCAGGAGCGTCACCGGACCGGCGTCAGGGCAGTCCACCGGCCGACCGCCACCAGGCACCTCCTCGGACCGGGCCGGGGTATTCATGATCCCGGCGAGCTCGGCCGTCCGGGGCGGGTCGAGGACGGCGCTGCGGTGCAGCCGGGCCCCGGCGGCCGCAGCCGGGTACCCGCAGATCCGGACGGCGACGGGCCCCCTCGGCTGCGGCAACGGCACCGGCACCAGGCGATCACCCACGCCGCCGCGACCCGCCGCGAGCGGCGTGGCCGGTAGGGTCGCTGGGCAGGCCGGCGGTACCGTCCCGGCTCCGTCCTGAGGCGAGCCGGCGATCACCCATCCGGCCGTCCCGGCCACGCCGGCCGCCAGCGCCACAACCGCCGGCGCCACGGCCGCCGACGCCCATCGCGCGGAGCGCGGACCCCTCCGCGACGCCTGCCCCGCGGACCGCTCGCGCCGGAGCAGGCGGGTCGCCGCCGTCATGCCGTCCCACAGCGGTCCGCGGGACGCCGGGCCTCGCCCGGAGACGAGGACAGACCAGGAGACGAGGACACGCCAGGAGACGAGGACAGGACCGGAGACGAGGACACGCGCCCATTGTGCTGGCCGCCCGGCGATCCCCCGCCACCACGGGACCTGAGTCCGGGGCCGGTCCGATCACATCACCATACGGTCGGATCAGGTGCCTGGTCGCCCGTCGCTCGACCTGGTGATGCGCTGTCGGCCCCACGACCGAGAGCGGCGTGGGTGGCCCGACGTAGCGGAAGACCGAAGAAGGGCAGTCCCCCGTGACCGATCTCGACGTGTCGCCCCGTGTGACCGTTCCGAACCCCGCCCCGACGACCCATGCCGCCCTCGCGGCATGGGTCGATGACATTGCCGCCCTGACCACGCCCGACGCCGTGGTGTGGGTGGACGGATCACAGGCCGAGCGCGACCGGCTCAACCGCGCGCTCGTCGCCGCTGGCACGTTCGTCCGCCTGGAGGGGAAGCCGGACAGTTTCTGGTGCGCCTCCGACCCCACTGACGTCGCTCGGGTCGAGGACCGCACCTTCATCTGCTCCCACGACCGCGCGGACGCCGGGCCCACGAACAACTGGATGGACCCCGACGAGATGAGGACGCGGCTGACCGGCCTGTACCGGGGCTCGATGCGCGGCCGGACCATGTACGTGATCCCGTTCGTGATGGGCCGGCTCAGCGCCCAGCGCCCGTTCTTCGGCGTCGAGATCACGGACAGCCCGTACGTCGTGGTGTCCATGCGCATCATGGCCACGATCGGCTCGGAGGTGCTCGCCCGGATGGGCAGTGACGCGCCGTTCGTGAAGTGCCTGCACTCGGTGGGTGCTCCACTCGAACCAGGTCAGGCCGACGTCCCGTGGCCGTGCAGCTCCACCAAGTACATCGTCCACTTCCCCGAGACCCGGGAGATCTGGTCGTACGGGTCCGGCTACGGCGGCAACGCCCTGCTGGGCAAGAAGTGCTACTCGCTCCGGATCGCCTCGGTGATCGCTCGGGACGAGGGATGGCT
>DATDMG010000341.1:0-5887 GCA_036518955.1 Kineosporiaceae bacterium
GCGGGGTGACGTCCAGGCCCGCGCCTACCAGCTGGCGCAGCGGCTGGCCGCGCACGCCGACTGGGAGACGATGCTGACCCGCCCGACCTGGGCGGTGCTGATGACCGAGACGGGCATGGCCCGCTCGACGCTGGCCTCCTACCTGGCCTGGCTGCGCGAGGTCGGGCTGCTGGGCCTGGTCGCGCACGGCACCACCCCGGACCTGTCCCCCGGCATCCTGGCCGACCCGGCCAACGACGGCGGGAACGAGGCCGCCGTGTACGTCCTCATGGCCCCCCGCTCACTGCGCCATGTTGTCGATCATTGCCCAGTGGATCATCGAAACCGACCGATCCGGGCGTGTCTCGTAATCTCGGACAAGTCGCCGGTGCAGCATCAGCCAGCCGAACGTCCGCTCTACCGCCCACCGCTTCGGCAGCGGCTGGAAGCCCTTCTGCCCAGGCTCCTTGGATACCACCTCGACGTCGATGCCACGGGCGGCACCGGCCTCGACCACGGACTTCTTGTAGCCGGAGTCGACCCAGGCCTTGCTCACGCTCGGGTGCCGGTCCGCCAACATCTGCATCAGCTCCCGGCCCCCGGTGGTGTCCTGCACGCTCGCCGCAGTAACCATGATCACCAGCAGGAGGCCGAGGGTGTCGGTCACGATGTGCCGCTTCCGGCCCTTGATCAGCTTTCCGGCATCGATCCCCTGGGAGGACTCGGGGACGTTGCCGGAGGTCTTCACTGACTGCGCATCCGCTAGCGCCGCAGTCGGTTCCGGCGAGCGTCCCGCCTGTGCGCGCACCCGCCGGCGCAGCATCTCGTGCAGCTCCTCGGTGGTCCCGTCCCGCTGCCAGGCGGCGTAGTACCCGTACACCGTCGAGGCGGTCGGGAAGTCGTGGGGAAGGTAGGCCCAGGCCATCCCGGTCCGGTCCAGGTACAGGATCGCGTTGACGATCTCCCGCAGATCATGGACCGGCTCGCTGATCCCCAGACCGTTCCCGGCCCGGGCAGCACGCCACGCCGCCAGTTCGGGCTCCAGCAGCGCCCATCGGGCATCAGACAGGTCGGACGGGTACGGACGCCGTGAAGTAGTCACGGCGGGTGATCTACACCCATACCGGCTCAAGATTTTGGATCTCGAGCTGTGACCCCAGTCACGCAGCCCACAGATCGCCACAGAGCGGGACCCAATGCCCTCTTAGGCTGGAGCCCCATGCCCGAATGTGACGCGGGGCTCTATTGTCTTCTTATCGGCGGGCGAGGAAACCAAATCCCTCGCCGGGAACAGCAGGTCAGATCCCATCACCCACAAGGAGGGAAATCGTGAGCAAGCCGGCTGACAAGAAGATTGACGCTGTCACCGAGGACCTGAACGACGAGCAGCTCTCGCAGGTTGTTGGTGGCGCGTACCCCTGGTATTTCCCGAAGGACAACGGGTAATTCGTGATACTGGGGACATCTATGCAGGCCGGGCGTGTCGTGACAGGCGGGACGGCTGTCGTGATCATGATGAACTATGAGGAAACAACATGACATGACGACCGTCCCCCCGACCGTAGCCCAGGGTCTTGGCGTTCAGCTCGTGCGCGGTGATGACCGGCGCGGTGACGTATCAGGCGATCAGTGACTGGCTTGAGGACCCTGGACGACGCCGGCCTGGGGTGCTGGGCCCAATGCCTGGGAGTTGAGGCTGTTCGCGGGATACCCGTGGGCTGAGGATGATCTCCGTGTCGTGTACGGAGGGTGATGTCGACGGGTGCGGTTCTGGGGGTGTGGCGAGGGCCCGGCGGTCGGCCGGGTGCGCCGGGTTCCAGTGCCCGGGAGGGTGGCGGGGTCGAGGCGGTGGGTGGGTGGCTGCCTTGTTCAGGCCGCGTCGGCGCCGCAGACGTGGATCGTGGCGGGGGTGGTGGTCGTGGTGATGTCGGCCGGGGCGTGCTTGAACGGCTGACTGCTCTTGATCTTCCGTGGCCGGTGCCGGTTCCGGTCGGTGGTGACCCTGGCGGTGGCGATCCGGTGCAGGGCTGCCTGGTGGGCGGCGGCCTTGGCGCGGGTGGGCAGGCTGGCGGTGGCGGTGCCGGCCGTCACGGTGGCGACCACGGTCCGGGCGGCGGCGGTGTACGGGTACGACCGGGATACGGCGGAAAGGGGCCGTAGGGCGTCATTGGTGCTGGTCAGCGGTCGGTGAGGACGCTGTTGATGGCGTTCTGCCGGTCGGTGTCGGTGGGCAGGTTGTAGGCGCGGACGGTGCGAGGCGGGCGTGGCCGGGCGGCTGGGACGCCGACGCCCTGGAGGCCTTCCAACCCCCCGAGCGACTGTGCTGTGTCGGGCAGCCCACGCGCGTGCTGCCCGACAGGGCACGGCTAACGGTTTCCGTGGTCCCGGTGCCCGGACGGGTCCGTACTCGACGTGCTCAGCGGCGTGGACGACGGCCGTCACAGCCGCCAACTACCGTGACCCCGTCACACGCGGTCGTGTCGCCTATGTCCCCTCGTGATGTCTCCTCGGGTCGGCGCCGGACCGCCAGAAACAGGCCATAATCAGTACGGTAGGGGAGTGGTGGTGCGGCTGGCGGAACGCTCATCCCGCAAGGATGGGCGTCTGGTAGCCCGCCAGCCGCGTGCCGTCTGGTCCTGCGGGGCCCGGGCACAACCGCGCGCCATACCCGAAGGAGGAGGCACGACGATGGTACGCGCCGAGGCATCGCCCGACCGCGATGAGCTGCCCGTCCTGGACGGGCGCCGCGTCTACTCCCGCCGCGACCTCACCGACCGTTACCGGTTGAGCGGCAAGAAGCTCGAGGCGCTGTACCGCGACCGCGAGACCACCGGCCACCCCGAGGCGGCCGGCACCCTCGGGCAGGCCCTGGCCTGGGACGCCGAGGTCTGGGACACCTGGTACGCCGACTACGCCAGTACCGACGGCCTGCTCGGCTTCGACCAGATCGCCCACCGCTACGGGATCTCCCCCGCCACCGAGACCGCCTGGTGGGGCGACCGCGAGACCAACGGTCACCCGGCGCCGGTCAAGAAGCTCGGCAACACCCTGTACTTCGACGCGGCCGACTACGACCAGTGGTACGAAGGCACCAAGGCCCGCCCGGTGGTCGGCTATCGCCCCGTCGACCCCGACGAACTGGTCACCCTCACCGAGGGCGCCCGCCTGGCCGGCCTGGACCCCTCCAGCGTCGCCAAGTACAAGCGCCGCCCGCCCGCCGGCTGCCCCCAACCCGTCCCCGGCGCGGGCCAGCCACTGCCCAGCGGCCGCACCCGCGAGATGTACCGGGCCGGGGACTGGATCACCTACGGACGCACCCGCGGCCGCCACGGCGGCGGCCGCCCCCCCGGGCCCCGCACCGAACGGCGCTACCCGTACGACGGCGACCCCCGCCTGGACCTCGCCCGCACCGCCCTGGCCGACACCCCACCCGAACAGCACCCCGACCTGCCCACCCGCCTCGCGCAGGCCCACGGCGGCAGCCCCGGCACCTGGGCCAACATCCTTACCACCGCCCGCCAACACCCCACCGACCAGTAGATCGGGCCGGTCCCGGCAGCGTGGTGCTCGGCCAGGACGGAAGACCGCGGGGCGCTGCCCCGCACCCCGGCCCTTGCTCGGAGATGGCCGGGCGGCCCGTCTTGGCCCACCCCGGCGTCGTGGTCACCAGCGGACCAGGTTCCGGGGCCAACCCTCCGCGCGCGTCGGCCACCGGCCACGGCCCGAGCGCCCCTCTCCTCGCCCCGCACGCCCCCAGGACGGCCACACCGGCCGCCCGGGGCGCAAGGCCAAGCCGCTCCGCGGTCACGCTCCGCGTGAGCCTTGCCCCCCGAGCACCCGGCGCGGCAGACCCGAAGGCGCCCGAAGCGAGGAGATGACCACCCGGACCCCGACCGGTGACCGCCACCCGCTCACCACCCGACCCCCCAGCCCGGACAACAAAACCGCAGGTCAACCCCACATTTAGGGTTGCCTCCATCCTTGAAACCTGCCATAATAGAACTGTTCGGGAGGGGGGTCTGGTAGCCCCCCGAGCGGACAGCCGACACAACCGCAACCCTCAGGGAGACACGATGTCCCGCGAGACGCTCGACCACCTCAACACCCAGACCCTGATCGGCTTCACCAGCAGCCGAGGCCGCGCCTGGCACTACCGCGCCGACATGCAGGGCACCGAGCCGAACCACTACGAGGGCGCCGTCCCGGTCGCCGACGTCGAGCGGCGTCTGTTCGGCTGGGCCGCCACCGCGCGCCGGGTGGCCGTCGAGATCCCCGCCGACATCGACACCATGACCCACCTCGACGCCGACGGGCAGCCCATGCGCTGGGATGTCCAGGACGACCGGCAGGCCATGACCCGCAGCGACAACGGCCACGTGATGGGCCTGTTCAGCACCGGCTACGAGCCGCACCAGTACCGTGAATGGCTGCTGGGCACCGTGTCCACCATCCTGGGTGACACCCTGGCGATCGGGTCGGCCGGATTGCTGCGCGGCGGGGCCGTCGCGTGGGTGTCGGTCGAGGTCCCCGACACCATCACCACCCCCGAAGGTGTCGCGTTCCGCCCGAACCTGCTGGCCTGCACCTCGTTCGACGGCAGCCTGGCCACCACGTACAAGCGGGTGTGCACCAACGTGGTGTGCGACAACACGATGGCCGTCGGGCTGGCCGAGCAAGGCCAGACCTACCGTGTCAAGCACTCCAAGTACTCCGGGCTGAAGCTGGCCGAGGCCCGCGACGCCCTCAAGATCGTGCACGCCACCGCCGACGAGTTCGCCGCCCAGGTCGCCCAGCTCTGCGCGACCACCGTCACCAACCGGCAGTGGGCCGCGTTCCTGGAAGAGGTCGCGCCGCTGGCCAAGGACGACGGCACGAAGCTGTCGGCCCGGGTCGCTGGGGATGGCCGAGAAGAAGCGCGGCGACCTGTCCCGCCTGTGGAACTTCGACGACCGGGTGTCCCCCTGGCGCGGCACCGCCTGGGGTGTCCTTCAGGCGGACAACACCTGGCGCCACCACTTCCAGACCGTACGTGGCGAGACCCGCGCCGACCGGAACATGACCCGCGCCGTCACCGGCGAGACCACCCGCACCGACGCCGACACCATCACCACCCTCGAACGCGTCCTGATCACCTGCTGACCGCGCGACCCGGGGGCCACCACCACCGGTGGTGGCCCCGGGCCCCAGCCCGACCCCCCACACCCGCGCGGCCAGGAGGCACCCAAAATGATCACCAATGCCGGTTACGGCACCCACCACTGGTACGTCGGCCCCACCGACCCGAGCCGGGCCCCGTACCTTGCGGCCGAGGTCACCACCTACGCCTGTCGCTGGGCCCGGGCCGCCCGCGCCGGGGCCAACACGACCCGTGGGGTCGAGGAGTCCCGAGAGAGCGACACCCGCCGCGCGACCACCGAGAAGGCCGCCCAGGCAGCAACCGAGGAGGCCGCGAAGGAGAACCGTGGACGACCAGACCACGCCAGCATCCGGGGACGTGACACCAACCGTCGTTGTCGACCCGACCCGGGTGCAGTTCATCGCCCCGCGCGCCCTGCTGGTTGACGTCAACATCCGTGACGACCTGCAGATCACCCCTGCGTTCGTGGACAGCCTCACCCGGCACGGGGTGCTGCAGCCCCTGCAGGGCGTGTTGACCGACGAGGGACAGGTGAGGGTGCGGCGCGGCCACCACCGCGCCGTCGGCGCCGTCGCGGCGAACCTGCCCGTAGTGCCGATCGTCGTGTTCGCCGACGAACGCACCACCCACGCCGCCCAGGTCGAACGGTTGCTGACCCAGCTCGACGAGAACGAGCAGCGAACCGCGCGTTCAGGAGCAGCGAACGAGCCGGGGTGGTGGCGCAACTGGCCGCCTTCCGGCTGAGCGTGACACAGATCAGCAAGCGCACCG
>DATDMG010000342.1:0-3550 GCA_036518955.1 Kineosporiaceae bacterium
CGCGACATGGTTGACCCATCAGGAGCGGGCAGTGGTCAAGGGGTCGGACGTCGTACCAGTCGCCGCCGACCCGCTTGCCACCTGATGTCACGTAGCGGGCCGCTGCGGACGCCGGCCAGTCTGGATGCCGGGGAGAGAAGCTGCACGATGTCGCCGATCCGCCGGTCGCGGATCACCCGTGTCGCCCGCCAGCGAGATGGGACCACCTGAGGTGAGTTCCGCCAGCTGCATGGGACCACCCTTCCGCCAGTGATGGGACCGACCCTTGGGGTCGTGTCGCCGTCGGTTCACTCCCGGTGGACTTGCCGCCATCGGTGGGTGATCGGAGAGCGGCTTGGCGTTCCGGGAGGTTCGGGTGTACGAGGTGCGTGAGGTGTTACGGCTGTGGCTGCGCGGAGAGGGCGTGCGGGCCACGCAGCGGTTGGCGGGGGTGGACCGCAAGACGGTGCGCCGCTATCTGGCCGCCGCGATCGAGTTGGGGTTGGACCGTGATGGTGGGGAAGGCCGGCTGGACGACGAGTTCCTCGGCCGGGTGGTGGAGAAGGTCCGTCCGCACCGGCTCGACGGGCATGGTGCGGCGTGGCGGTGTCTGGAGGAGTATCGGGAGCAGATCCGGGAGTGGGTCGAGAAGGACGACCTGACCACGGTCAAGGTCGGTGAGTTTCTGGCCCGCCGTGGGGTGGTGGTCCCGGCCCGCACGTTGGACCGGTTCGTGGTGGAGTTGTGCGGGCCGCGGCGGGGCCGGGCGGTCACGGTGCGGGTGGCCGACGGGGCGCCGGGCCGGGAGCTGCAGGTCGACTTCGGGCGGATGGGTCTGATCCCGGACCCGGCGACCGGGCGGCGGCGGGTCCTGCATGCGTTGATCTTCACGGCGTGCGTGTCCCGGCACTGCTTCGTGTGGCCCACGTTCGCCCAGACCACCGCCGCGGTGATCGAGGGGTTCGAGGCGGCCTGGGCGTTCTTCGGGGGTGTCTTCCACGTGGTGGTCCCGGACAACCTGACCCCGGTGATCGACAAGGCGGACCCGTTGGAGCCGCGGTTCAACCAGGCGTTCGCCGAGTATGCCCAGGATCGGGGCTTCCTGACCGATCCCGCTCGGGTGCGGCGTCCGCAGGACAAGCCACGGGTCGAGCGCCAGGTGTCCTACGTGCGGCGATCATGGTTTGCCGGGGAGGTGTTCGTGGATCTGGCCGATGCCCGGGTCCGGGCCGAGACGTGGTGCCGGACCACGGCCGGGTTGCGGGTGCACGGCACCACCGCGGCCCGCCCAGCGCAGCACTTCGCGCTGGTCGAGGCCGGTCACCTGCTGCCCGTCCCTACCTGGCTGTATGACCTGCCGATCTACGCCCGGCCGAAGGTCCACCGGGATCACCACATCGAGGTGGCTCGTGCGCTCTACAGCGTGCCCGGCGCCTTGATCGGTGCCCGGGTCGACGTGCGCGCCGACGGGCGACTGGTGAAGATCTTCCATCGTGGGGTGCTGGTGAAGTCCCACCCCCGGCAACCGGCCGGTGGCCGGTCCACCGACCCGGGCGACCTGCCCGCGGACAAGAGCGTGTACGCGTTGCGGGACCTGGACCGGTTGCAGCGATTGGCCGCCGGCCACGCCCCGGCGATCGGCGCCTACGCCGCGGTCCTGCTGGACCACCCGCTGCCCTGGACCAAGATGCGGCAGGTCTACGCCTTGCTCGGCCTGGTCGCCAAGTGGGGCCCGGATCGGGTCGAGCTCGCGTGCGCCCGCGCCGCCGAAGCCGAGGCGTTCAGCGTGGCGCTGATCGGGCGGATGCTCGCCCGCGGCCTGGAGAGCGACCCCGCGCGGCAGACGAGCCTGTTCCCGCCACCAGCACCACCACCGTCCGCGGCACCGCCGGGCGGGGCCCGGTTCGCTCGACCGGCCGCCCACTTCGCCGCCCGCCGACCCGCCGCCGCCGTCACCGATGGCGCGGGGGCCGGTCACGACGGCGGTGCGGCATGACCCCGTCTGCCGGAATACCGGTGGTGATCAGCCCGGAGCTCAAGCACCTACTGCGTCAGGTCAAACTCGGTCGCTGCCTGGACACCCTGCCCGAACGGCTGGCCCTGGCCCGCGGCCGGGAGCTGGGCCACGCGGAGTTCCTCGAACTGGTCCTGTCCGACGAGGTCACCCGCCGGGAGACCACCTCCGCCGCGTTGCGCGCCAAGACCGCCGGACTGGACGCGGACATGTGCCTGGAGAACTGGGACCCCACCGCCAAGGTCGGCTACGACCACGCGGTCTGGGACGAACTGTGCTCGCTGCGGTTCCTCGACGCCGGGCACAACGCTCTGATCATGGGACCGGTGGGGGTCGGGAAGACGTTCCTGGCCACCGCCCTCGGGCACGCCGCGGTCCGGCGCCGCTACACCGTCGCGTTCCACCGCACCGACGTGCTGCTCAAACACCTGCGCGTCTCCCGGCTGGACAACAGCCACGACGCCGAGCTGCGCAAGCTGCTGCGCGTGGACCTGCTCATCCTGGACGACTACGCCCTGCAGCCGATGGACACCCTGGACACCACCGACATGTATGAAGTGATCGTCGAACGACACCGGTCCGCCTCCACCATCGTGACGTCAAACCGGGAACCGGTCGAATGGCTACCCCAGATGGCCGACCCGCTGCTCGCCCAGTCCGCAATCGACCGGCTGCAGTCCGCCGCCTACGAACTCGTCCTGGACGGCGAGTCCTACCGCCACCGCCAGAAACCCGGCCTCCAGATCGGCACCACCACCCCACGCCCCCGACGCCGACGTCGCTCCTGATCGACAGGGCCGACAACCACCCAGCGGAGGCGGCTACGCCGCCCGACCCCCTTCTCCGGACGCTGCGCGATGGTCACCAGCGCCGCGCAGCCTACGGGCCCGCCCTCCAGGTCAAGGGGCGCGCTACCGCGCTCCAGCCGCGTGTCGGACAAGCCGCCACGCGCCCTTGACCTCGAGCCTCCACGGCCCCTGGCAGGCGCAACCACGGGCAGGCCAAGGCCTGCCCCCGCCGCCGCGCGGCGCCTCGCAACCCCGGACCCCTTGACGCCCCTGCACGACCGAGCACATCATCACCACGCCGACGCCCCACCACCCCGCCAAGTGGTCCCTTCACACTGGCGGACCGGTGGTCCCATCGAACTGGCGGGCGACAGACACGCTGGGAAGCTGAGCATCGGCGGCACGAAGCAGCTCCCAGATCTCCACTCGCGAGCTGGCCATGGCGCCGTCGCTCAGCGCCGGACCCGCTGTCAAGGCCATCCCGTTCCACAGCTGGAGATGAGCCTTGGGGGAAGCGGTCTGCCAGACCACGCCCCACGCTTGGTAGCGCGAGGGGTCGCGTCGGACGATGAGCTCCCCACAGCCGAGAAGATCGGCCGCACCCACATCAGCAGGCAACCGCGCGTCACACCACGCGGCACGATTCGGCGCGCTGCCCCGAAGGGCAGTGATCACGGCCGATCGGCCCCAGTCCTCGATCAGGGACCGCTCGTCAGGCTGATCGAAGACGAACCCGACGCGAGCTTCGAAGTGCGGCGAGGCGTACCTT
>DATDMG010000343.1:0-2188 GCA_036518955.1 Kineosporiaceae bacterium
CGCAGGAAGTTCTCGGCGTCGGAGGTGCGCTGGAAGCCCAGGAAGTCGGCGCCGAGCAGCCCCTCGACCAGGGCCCGCCGCCACGGCAGCTGGGCGAACAGCTCGACTGGCGGGACCGGGATGTGGTTGAACCAGCCGATCCGCACGTCCGGGCGCAGCTCGCGCACCATGGCCGGGACCAGCTGCAGCTGGTAGTCGTGCACCCACACCGTGGCGCCCGGCGCGGCGACCTCGGCCACCGACTCGGCGAAGCGGCGGTTGACCGAGCGGTAGCAGTTCCACCAGGCGCGGTGGAACTTCGCCGGGACGATGACGTCGTGGTAGATCGGCCAGAGGGTGTCGTTGCTGAACCCCTCGTAGTACTCCCGCACCTCGTGGGCGGACAGGCCGACCGGCTGCAGGAACATGCCGTCCTCGTGGAACGGCTCCGGCGCGTCGCCGGGCTCGCCGGCCCAGCCGACCCAGGCACCGTCCCGCCCGCGCATGACCGACTCCATGGCGGTGACCAGGCCGCCGGGGCTCGTGCGCCAGCTCACGCTGCCGTCGGGGTCCACGACCCGGTCCACGGGCAGCCGGTTCGCGGCGATCACCAGGTCGAACGTCTGTGGTCCAGCAGGCACTTCCGCATCAGCTCCCGGGCTCGAGTTCCGGTCCCACCCTACGTGCCCGCTGTGGCCGGCCGACATCCTCTGGCGGGAGGGCAGGTGCAGCACTACCGTCGTCTCATGCGCATCTCCGACGTCATCCGTCGCAAGGGCGACCTGGTCGTCACCATCCGTCCCGATGACACGGTCGAGCATCTCCTGGCGGTCCTGGAGGAGCGCGGGATCGGTGCGCTCGTGGTCAGCGAGGACGGCCAGACCGTGGCCGGCATCGTCAGCGAGCGCGACGTCGTGCGCCACCTGCACCGCTCCGGCGCCGAGGTCCTCTCCGGCCCGGTGTCGGCGATCATGACCGCCGACGTGCACACCGCCAGCCCCGACGACGCCCTCGACGAGCTGGCCCGGCAGATGACCGAGCGCCGGGTGCGGCACGTGCCGGTCGTCGTCGACGGCAAGCTGCGCGCCATCGTCAGCATCGGCGATGTGGTCAAGCAGCGGATCGACGAGCTGCAGACCGAGCGTGACCAGCTGGTGGGCTACATCCAGTCGTAGCCGGCCGGCTCGCCCGACGCGGGGCCCCACCTCCCTTGCGCAGCCGGGTGCTCGGCTTACCGTAGGGACCATGACTGCCGGGGCACGCCAGGACGAGGCGGTGGACGGCGTGCCCGAGCAGATGCTGGGCCCCTACCGCCTCCTCGAGCAGCTCGGCGAGGGCGGCATGGGTGTCGTCCACCTGGCGCTGGCCCCCAACGGGCGGGCGGTGGCGATCAAGGTGCTGCGCCCGCACATCGCCCATGACGCCGACGCGCGGGCCCGCCTCGCCCGCGAGGTCGCCACCCTCTCGCGGGTGCAGGACCCCGCCGTGGCGGCGGTGCTCGACGCCGACACGGAGGGCGACCGACCCTACATCGTCACCCGCTCCGTGCCCGGCCCGCCGCTGGACCGGGTGGTCGCCGACCACGGCCCGCTCACCGGCGAGGCGCTGCTCAAGCTCGGGCGCGGCCTGCACCGGGCGCTGACCGCGATCCACGAGGCGGGGGTGATCCACCGGGACCTCAAGCCCGCCAACGTCCTCCTCCTGCACGGTGACCCGGTCGTCATCGACTTCGGTATCGCGCACGTCGCCGACGACGTGCGGCTCACCATGACGGGCCTGGTCATGGGCACCCCCGGCTACCTCTCGCCCGAGGTGCTCGAGGGGGCGCCGGTCACCGAGGCGACCGACTGGTGGGGCTGGGCGGCCACGCTCGCGTTCGCCGCATCCGGGGTGCCGCCGTTCGGGCGGGGCCACATGGACGCGGTGCTGGACCGGGTGCGCCACGGACGGGCCGACCTCACCGGGGTGGACCCCCGGCTGCAGCCGCTGCTGCGGGCGGCCCTGTCGCCCGACGCGGCGCAGCGGCCGCGGGCCGAGGACCTCATCGACGCCCTCGAGCGCTACGCCGCCGGCGAGGAGGCCACCGTCAACCTGCCGGTCCTGGACCCGACGGCGGTGGTGTCCTCCTCGGCGACCCAGCAGTTCCCGACCGCCGTGGCTCCGGCAGCGGAGCGCCCGGACTGGGGGCCGCTCGGGCTGCCGCCGGACA
>DATDMG010000344.1:0-6518 GCA_036518955.1 Kineosporiaceae bacterium
GGTGGGACCCCGACCGGGTGCTCGCCCTCGGGGTGGACGCGTGGATCGCCCGGGCCGCCCGGGCCGGGGCCGCCCTGGCCGCCGTCGCGCCCGGAGCGGTGCTCACCGCACCTGACCAGACGCTGCGCGACCAGGACGCGCGGGCGACCCTCTCCGCCCGCCGGCTCGGCCTGCTCGGGGCCGGGAGTTGCGCCGTCCTGCTGGGCGCCGCCGTCGTCGGTGGGACGGCGCTGCGCCGGGACCACGAGGCGTTCGCCGGCGCGCTGCGGCTGCGTGGCGCGGGGCCCGGCGCCGTCGGTGCGTTGCTGCTGGGAGAGGCGTTCCTGGCCGCCGTGCTGGGTGCCGCGATCGCCCTGCTGGCGGGCGGCGCCGGGTCGGCGGTGCTGACCGCCCGGGCCGGGCTGCCCACCGGCGCGGCCACGACGGCGGCGTTGGCCGAGGCCCTTCCCGCGCTCGCCCTGCTCACCGCCGCGGCGGCGGTGGCCGTCGTGGCCGCGGTCGGGTTGCCCGCTCCGCCACCAGATCGCCGGGCCGGCGTCTGGCGCGCCCTGGCGGCCGGGGCCGCGGGATGCCTGGCGGCGGCCCTTCTGCTCGCTGCGCGGGGGGGAGTCGCCGCGCGGGGCGGAGGTTCCGAGGCGGGTCCGGCGGACGGCGGTGATCCGCTGCTGACCGCCCTGCCGCTGCTGGTGCTCACCGGCGCGGCCCTGCTCACCGCTCGGATCTGGCCGCCGAGCGTGCGGCTCGCCCAGCGGGTACCGCCCCGCCGAGCCCTCGCCGTCCGCTTCGGACTGGCGGCGGCGGCGGGGCGGCCGGCGCGTCCGGCGGCGGCCGCCGGCGTCCTGGCCGCGGCCGTCGCGACGGCCGTCTTCGGCGGCGCGTACGCCGCCACCCTCGACCGGGGCGCGGTCGACCAGGCCACCCACGCGGTGCCGCTCGACGCGCGGCTGACGCCGGGGCCGTCGCAGCTGTCCCCGTTGGACGCCGTCGAGCCGGCCCGGCTCGTCGCCGCGCTGCCGGGGAGCGCGGCCTACCCGGTGGTCCGGGTGGCGGGCTCGGTCCGGGTCGGGGCGCAGCAGGCGGACGCCGTCCAGCTCCTCGGGCTGGACCCGGAGGTCCTGCCGCGCGTCCCCGGCCGGCCGGGGCGGACCGGCGGGGGTGACCCGGCGACCCTGGTCCGCGACCTCGGCGGCGACCCGGCACCGGCGTCGCGGCGGCTTCCCGCCGGTGCGGTGCTGACGATCGGCACCGCGCAGCCGGTCCCGGTCGCCGTCAGCGTCTACGTCCGGGCGCCGGACGGTCGGGAGCGCGAGGTGCCGCTGGCCGCGCAGCCCGGCGGTGGGCTCACCGGGCACCTGCCACAGCTGCGGGACGCCGCCGGGGCGCTCGCGCCGCTGGACCTGATCGCGCTCGCGGTCCGCCTGCCCACGGACGTCGCCGACCGCCGCCAGCACGCCCTCGGTGAGGGGACCACCGACCAGGCGGTGGCGGTGGGCACGATCCGGCTCGGTGCGCTCCGCGTCGACGGCTCCGCCGTCGAGCGGCCCTGGAGCGGCTGGAGCGACCCCGGCGGCGGCGCGACCCCGGCGGTCCAGGACGGGGGCGCCGCGCTGGTCCTGGCCTACCAGCTCGGTAC
The DNA here is from genome assembly GCA_036518955.1 of Kineosporiaceae bacterium. Taxonomy (GTDB): domain Bacteria; phylum Actinomycetota; class Actinomycetes; order Actinomycetales; family Kineosporiaceae; genus DATDMG01. The sequence goes on from DATDMG010000344.1 coordinate 1,634, forward strand.
CGGACCGACCGTCGTCGTGCCGCCGTCCACGCCCGGAACGGTGCCGGTGATCACGGATCCCGCCACGGCCGCGTCGGCGGACGGCGGCACCCTCACCATGCTGCTCGACGGCCTGCCGTTCCCGGCGCGGCCGATCGCCGCGGCCGGCAGCTTCCCGACCCTTCAGGGCCGGTTCGCGGTCCTGGACCGACGCCTCCTCGCCGACCTGGTGCAGCGGACCGAGCCCGGCGCGGCGTCCCCCGCCGAGGTCTGGATCAGCTCCGGGCCGCGGACCCCGGACCTGGCCGCGGCCTCGGCGACCGCTCCGCTGGACCGGCTCGACGTGCAGGTGCGGGCAGGGTTGGAACGATCCCTGCGATCCGACCCGGTGGCCCGGTCGGCGACCTTCACCCTTCTGGGCGGGGCCGGGCTCGCCCTCGCCGTGGCCCTGGCGGCCGTCGTCCTGCTGGTGGTCGCCGAGCGGGCCGACGACGCCCCGGTGCACTACGCCTGGGAGGCCGACGGCGTCGCTCCGCGGACGCTGCGGGCCGCGCTCTGGTGGTCGGCTGCCGCGGTGGTGCTGCCCGCGGCGGTGGTGGGCGCCGGCACCGGGCTCGGGCTCGCCGCCTCGGCGGCCCGGCTGGTCGCGGTCACCGCCACCGCGGCGGCTCCCGAGCCGCCCCTGCGCGCCGGCTGGTGGGACGGCCCGGTGCTCGCGGCGACCGCCGCGGGGTTGGCGCTGACGCTCGCTCTCGCCGCGCTCGTGGCCGCGACGTCGCTGCGGGAACCGGTGCCGGTGCGGCGCGGCGGGAGTGCGGGGTGAGCGTCACGGGCGCGGATCAGCCCCTGGTCGACGTCCGCGACGCGTTCTGCCTGCACCCGGTGCCGGACGGCGCGGTCGCCGCGCTGCGTGGCCTGACCCTTCAGGTGGCGGCGGGTGAGCGGGTCGTCGTCCACGGGCCGAACGGCTCGGGCAAGACGACCTTGCTCCGGGTGCTCGCCGGTCGGCAGCGGCTCTCGGCCGGGCGCGCCGTGGTGGCCGGCGTGGACGTCGGCCGCGTCGTCGGCCGCCGGGACCGCCGGGCGCTGGTGCGCTGGCGCGCCACCCGGCTCGGCTGGGTCGACCAGTACCCCGCTCGCACGCTGCGTCCCGAGCTCGGTGTGCTCGGGAACGTCGCGCTCCAGGGGCGCCTCGCCGGCGCGTCCGCGCGGGAGGCACAGGTCCGGGCCGTCGCCGCGCTGGACGCGCTCGGGTTGGGCCGGCTCGTGGGGCGCGCGGTGGCCGAACTGTCCGGCGGGGAGGCGCAGCGGGTGGCGGTGTGCGCGGCGCTCGCGCACGGCCCGGCGCTGGTGCTCGCCGACGAGCCGACCGGCGAGCTGGACCGGGGGTCGGCCGCCGAGGTGTATCGGCTCCTCGCCGAGGCGTCGGCCGAGCGGGGCGCCGCGATGGTCCTGGTCAGCCACGATCCGCTCTCGGCCCGGTACGCCGACCGGGTGCTGCGCATCCGGGACGGCCGGCTCGGTGAGACCTGGCGGCCCGAGCCGGCCGGCGGACCGGTCCGGGAGCTCCTCGTCGTCGACGATCGCGGGTGGGTCCGGCTGCCCGCGCCGGTCTGGCCGGGTGGCCGCCACCCGCGCGCGGTCGCCGTCCAGGCGGGCACCGACGGCGTCCTGCTCGTCCCGGCGGACCCGCCCGAGCCGCGGCCGCCGGTGGCCTGGCCCGTCCCGGCGGACCCGCCCGAGCCGCGGCCGACGGTGGCCTGGGCCGCCCCGGCGACCGCGGGCAGCCGGGCGAGCGCGAGCGGGCCGGCCGGCCGCGGCGGAACGGTCGTGGCCACGGTGCGCGGCCTGCGGCGCCGCTTCGGGCAGCGGGTCGTGCTGGACGGCGTCGACCTGGACGCCGTCGCCGGCCGGCTCCTCGTCGTCCGGGCCCCGTCGGGAGCGGGCAAGAGCACTCTGCTGCGGCTCCTCGTCGGTCTCGATCGACCGGACGCCGGCACGGTGACCATCGCCGGGCAGTGCCTCGCCGACCTGGACCGGACCGGGCTGGCCGCGCTGCGTCGGGAGGTGACGGCGGTGGTCGGGCAGGAGGCGCAGCCTGCGCAGACCCTGGACGCGCTGGCGAACCTGGAGCTGGCCCGCGCCGTCCGCGGTCTGCCTCCCGATCCGGACGGCGACCGGCGCCGCCTGGCGGACCTCGACCTGCTGCCGCTGGCCCACCGCCAGGTGCGGCTGCTGTCGGGCGGTGAGCGGCAGCGGGTCGCGGTGGCCCGCGCGCTCGCCACCGGGGCGCGGCTGCTGGTGCTCGACGAGCCCAGCTCCCAGCTCGACGAGGCGCGTGCCGAACAGCTCGCGGCCGTGCTCCGGCGGGCCGCCCGGGACGGCGCCGCCGTCGTGACCAGCAGCCACGATCCGACCCTGGTGGCCGCGGCGGACGACGTCCTGGACCTGATGACCGCGGTGGGGGCGCAGGCGTGGTAGGGCGCAGGTGTGGTAGGGAGTCTCCCATGCCGACAGCTCTCGTCACCGGTGCCAGCTCCGGCATCGGCGCCGCCTTCGCCCGTCAGCTGGCAGCCCGCGGGTACGGGCTCGTCGTCGTCGCCCGCGACACCTCCAGGCTCGACCGGTTGGCCGGGAGCCTGCACGCCGCGCACGGCGTGGACGTCGAGGTGCTCGGTGCCGATCTGACCGTGCGGTCGGACCTGGACCGCGTCGCCGACCGGCTGCGGGACCCGACGCGACCGGTGGACCTGCTGGTCAACAACGCGGGGACGGCGGTGCGGGGCGCCTTCGTCGGCGGCGACCTGGCGGCCGAGGAGAGCGTCCTCGATCTGCTGGTGCGCGCCGTCCTGGTGCTCACCCACGCAGCCCTGCCGGGCATGGTGGCGCGGGGCCGCGGCGCCGTCGTCACGGTCGCGTCGGTCGCCGCGTTCCTACCGGGCGGGACCTATTCCGCGGCCAAGGCGTGGGCCACCACGTTCAGCACGTCCCTGGCGCTCGAACTCCGCGGCACCGGGGTGACGGCGACCGCGCTGTGCCCCGGCTACGTCCGGACCGAGTTCCACAGCCGGGCCGGGATCCGGGTCGACGGGATCAGGTCCTGGGCGTGGCTGGACGCCGACCGCCTGGTCGCGGACTGCCTGGCGGACGTCGACCGCGGCCGGATCGTCAGCGTCCCGAGCCGCCGCTACCGCGCCGCGGTGGTCCTGCTGCGCCATCTCCCGCTGCGTGCCACCAGCGTGGTCGGGCGGCGGCGGCTGCGCATGCGGCGACGATGAGCGGACCGCGACCACCGCGGGGTCGGGCCACGCGGGGATCCGACGCTCCGTACGGTCGATGCTCCGTACGGTCTAGGGTGGCGGCGTGCCCGAGAACGTCGCCGCCGCCACCGACCGCACCCGGCTGCTGGATCTGATCCGTCGCCTGGCCATCGTGCCCGGGCGGGTCACGTTGTCGAGCGGGCGCGAGGCGGACCACTACGTCGACCTGCGACGGATCACCCTGCACGCGCAGGGGGCCCCACTGGTCGGCCGCGTCGTGCTGGACGTCGTCCGGGACTGGGACTTCACCGCCGCCGGCGGGCTGACCATGGGCGCCGACCCGGTGGCCGCAGCGATGCTGCACGCCGCGGCGGCGCGGGGCCAGGCGCTGGACGCGTTCGTCATCCGCAAGCAGGGCAAGGCGCACGGCCTGCAGCGGCGGATCGAGGGTCCCGACGTGGCCGGACGTCGCGTGCTCGCCGTCGAGGACACCTCGACGACCGGCGCCTCGGTGCTGGCCGCGGTGGAGGCGCTGCGCGAGGCCGGCGCGGAGGTCGTCGGGGTCGCCGTCATCGTCGACCGGGCGACGGGTGCGCAGGAGGCGATCGAGGCGGCCGGGCTGCCCTACCGGTATGCCTTCGGGGTCACCGACCTCGGACTGTGACCGCCGCCGCCTCGGACGGTGAGCGGGATACCATCGCGGCCGTGGTCCCATCCGGGGGGAGTTGCTCGTGACCGCACTGATCGTCGCCGTGGTCGCGCTCGTGCTGCTGGGGATCGCCGTGCTCTGGGCGGTCGGCGTCTACAACGGGCTGATCAGGCTCCGGCGCCTGGCGCACGAATCGTGGCGCCAGATCGACGCCGAGCTGACGCGGCGGCTCGATCTGGTCCCGAAGCTCGTCGAGACCGTCCGCGCGCACGCGTCGCAGGAGGCCGCCGCCCTGGACACCGTGCTGCGGGCGCGGGACGCGGCGTCCGCAGCCGGGTCCCGGGTGCCGGAGCGGGTGGCGGCCGAGGGCGCCCTGTCGTCCGCCCTCGGCCGGCTGTTCGCGATCGCCGAGACGTACCCGGCGGTGACGGCGAACCCGGACGTCGAGGCCCTGCAGGGCGAGCTGACGGACGTCGAGGACCGGGTGGCCGCCGGGCGCCGGTTCTACAACGCCAACGTGCGGGAGCTGAACTCGCGCGTGGAGTCGTTCCCCACCAGCCTGTTCGCCCGCGCGTTCGGGGTGGCCGGCGCGGAGCACTTCGAGGCCACCGACCTGGCCGCGCGCCAGGCGTCGGCGGCGCGCCTCGACCCCACCGACCGGCCGCCGACCTGATCGCGGCTGGCCGCGGGCGCAGCGGCTGGCCGCGATCAGGTCGCAGTCACCCGTTGCTGGCGTGCCGGCCGCCGCCGCGCGAGGCGCGGGGAAGGTCCGTCGCCCTCACCTGCGGCGGGAACGCCGGCGTGCCCGGTACCTGGGACGCCGCCGGCTCGCCCGGCGGTGCCCCTGCTGACCTCCGCCGCCGGGCCCGTTCCCGCAGGTACTCCACTCCGATCGGGATCACCGAGACGGCGACGATGAGGAGCAGGATCGCCTCGATGTTCTGCTTGACGACCGGGACCCGCCCGAGCAGGGAGCCCAGCACCGTCACGCCCGCGG
>DATDMG010000345.1:0-5185 GCA_036518955.1 Kineosporiaceae bacterium
GGCCGTGTAGCCGGCGGCCGCGGCGTCGGGTGGGACGGGGAGCCGGGCATCACCACGGCCACCGCGGCCGGTGACGATGTCCCGCACCGCACGCGCCCGCTCCGGGCTGAGGTCCACCTCGAGCGGCGGATGCTCGGGGGCGACCAGGCGACGGGCGGTCACCGGTTCCCCTGGGGGGCGAGGCTCCGCCACGCGTCAGAACTGTCAGGACCGTCGGACAGGGCTATGACCTGGCCTTCTGACACTTCTGACGGTTCTGACACAGCATCAGGAGAGTGCGTGTACGTCGCCCCCGGGACGACGTACACGCCGCGTCCGGGCTTCTCCAACGACCCGTCGACGACCCGTCGCTGCAGGTACTTGCCGCACTCGCCGAACTTGTCGGTGATCTCCTTGGTGGTGCGTCCCTTCGGGCCGGCCTCGCGCACGAACTCGAGGATGCCGACCGTCGTCTCGCTGTACCGCTGGCTCGCGGCTTCTACGGCGGCGCGTTCCCCCGCACGGCGGGCAGCCTCGACGAGGTCCTTGCCGTCGAGCTGCCAATCGACGCCGTCCATCAACGTGATGGCGTAGACGTCCTCGGGGACGTCGCGGCCGGTGACCCTCAGGGAGCCCTCGGTCGAGTGCCTCGACCGGGAGAGGACGATCACCGCGTCGGCGGCTCCGGCGAGCCCGTGAGTGCCGGACACCGCGTCGACGAAGTCCTCGGCTCCGGCCTTCCTGTCGTGGTGCAGGACGACGACGCCGAGCCCCGGATGGTCGTCGGCCACAAGCTTCAGGGCGCCGCCGACGCGGTAGTCCCGCTGATAGGCCGACTCCCCGACGGCGGCCTGCGGCATCACCTTGCCGAGGGTGTCGATCACCACGAGGGACGTCGTCGGGTGCAGCACGAGGAACGCCTCTATGAGCGCGCCGACCTGCCCGGCAGGGATGCGGGTCACGTAGTGGAAGTGCGGCGGGATCGGGTCGTTGACGAGCAGTTTCCTCGCACGGGACTGCATCCGCCGGTCGCCGTCCTCGAGCGCGAGGTACAGGACCGGCCGGGCCGGACCGGTCCGGATGCGGCCGAGCGCCTTCCCGCCGCTGGCGATGCCGAGCAAGAGGTTCAAGGCGAGCCAGCTCTTGCCCGCCTTCGGAGGGCCGATCAAGAGGGTGAAGCCCTCGGGGACCAGCCCCGGGACGGGATACCGCAACGGCGGAAAGGTCTGCTCATCCAGCCAGGCGCCGTCACGGATTAGGCCGAGTAGCTCTTGAGCGTCAGAAGTGTCAGGACCGTCAGAATGGGAGGATCCGCGCTGGTCACGGCGCTGCTGCGCTTCTGACACTCGACCGCCGGCAGTGTCAGTACCGTCAGAGCTGGACACCGTCTGCGCGATTGCTGCCGCCGCAGCGCCCGGGTCGAACCCGCCCGGGCGGGTGCCGGCGCCCTGCCCTGACCCGCTGCCCTGGTCTGCCTGGCGGCCGGGCGGCATGACGGCTTGGCCGCGGCCAGTAGCAGGGCCACCGGCGGCAGGGCCGGGGGGCGGGCCACCGGGTTCCCGGGAGGGTTCGACCCGGGTGAGGATGGCGGTCCAGCCGGGGGTGGCGTCCATCCCGTCGCCGAACGGGTCAGGTTCGGAGGCCCAGCCGGTGACGTGCTGGCCGTGCGCGGCGAGCACGCTGGCCGCCCAGACCTGCGCGGCGACCGGGTCGTCGTCGTTGATGGTGTCGTCGCTGTCGATCAGGGCGCCGTATTCGGTGCCCCTGGCGGTGGTTTCCTGCCGGGCCAGGACCCACCCGTCGGTGATGGTCGTGCCCAGCACGTACCGGCCATGGCGGAGGGTGCCGCTGGCGGGGGCTGCGGTCATGCGGCACCACCGGGGGCCCGCCGGGCTGGCTCAGGTGTGGGGCGGGGGTGGCGCCGGCCGGCCGCGAGCCCGGACCGGATCGCCGCCTTGGCCTCCGTCTCCCCGAGCCCGCAGGCCTGCGCGGCGGCGAGCAGGGCGTCAGCGACCGCTCGCAGGGTCAGCCCGTAGGGGTCGACCAGCTGGCCGACGTTGTACGACGCGCGATTGAGGCTGACGTTCCGGCAGCCGGCCGCGGCGTTCGCCACGGCCGTCAGCTCGGCCGTCAGCGCGGCCTGCACGTAGGGCCGGCGGTCGAGCCCGGAGGGTGGCGCAGGCCTGCGAGGAGGGGCCGCAGGCGGTCGCGCGAGCGACGGGACCCGACCAGCTGCGATGAGGCGCACCAGGATCCACGCGGGCAGCGGCGCCACCGGGGAGTCGTCGACGACATCCCACCGGCCGGCCGAGCAGCGCGAGCCAGGGGCGACGACCCACCCGCCGTGCGCGCGGACGTCGACGCACCAGCCGAGGCCGCCGGTCAGGCCGGCGCCGGAGGTGATGACCAGCCCCGTCGGGGCGACGAAGTAGGCGTGCGTCCCACCGCGGACGGTCCGCACAGTGAACGTGTCGACCGGCCAACGGCCGCCCGACCGCTCCGCCGCCCAGCACAGGACGTCGTCCCCGTCGATGACGCCGTCCGGGGTCGCCTCGTCGTCCCGCTGATCGGGGAGCACGCGCTGGGGACGCTCCCCCTTGGCTCGGTCAGGGTCGATCACGACCAGGCGGGCAGGGCCCGTGGAGATCCCCCACGCGCACCGGTGGTAGGCGCTCGACCAGGCGCCCAGCTTGGCCGGATCGGTGGTCGCGTCGAGGTGCCCGTGCCCCAGCTCGCCGCACTCCCCACGGCAGGTGTGCCCTGGCGGGTGCGCCGACCGGATCGCGGGGCGCTTGGTGACGGAGCCATCAGCCTCGACGGCCAGCGCCACCAGGAACACCGGCCAGCCACGCGCCGCCATCTCCAGGGGCGTCACCGGTGCGACCGCCCGTCGACGCCGGCCGCGCCCGATGGCGTCTCGCGCCCAAAATCGGGCACGATGGGGGCGGTGTGTGTGGACACCAGATAGCTCCTCTCGCGCGGCCCCGTCTCCCGTAGGCGGGGCCGCAGCGTGTGTGGACGTCATGTCGCGCCCGCCCCCGCCACGACGCGAGGTGCCCGGCGGGTCCGGGACGGGCCCAGAGGTCACTCGTCGAGCAGCTCGGCCAGAGCCGCGAGGGCCTCGTCGTCACCCGTGAGCAGGGTCCGGGCGCGGTCGACGGGGACGTCCTGGTCCAGGTGCTCCACCTCGACGCGGACCTGGCCGGGGGTGATCGCCACCCCCCGGTCATCGCTGGCGATCCGGTCCGCGCGGACCAGCTGCACGCTGCTCGCCGGCCGGCTGTCCGTCGCCGCCAGGTGGATCCGACGAGAGACGTGGTCGACGGACGACCCGTCGGCGGTCAGCGTGCGGATCGCCCAGCTCGGGCGCGGGATGCGGGTGGTGGTGGTCATCGCGGGCTCCTCTTTGGGTGTGGTGTGGGGTCGGTCAGGGGTGAGGGCGAGACGGGGATCAGGCGGTCCGTGTGGCGGCGGGGTCGTCGACGTCCTCGAGGCCAAGGACGCGGAGGATCGCCGCGCGCGGCACGATGAGGTTCTTTGCCCCGACACGCAGCACTGGGAAGGGCAAGGTGCCGGCGCGGTGGGCCTCGCGGGTCGCGGACTCACCGAGCCCCACCGCTCGACCGGCGCGCACGAGGGGGACGGATGCCGGCAGCGCGAGCACCTCGGCCTGAGTTAGGGCAGTTGCCATGGGGGGATATGTCCTCTCGCGGGCGGCTTATGACGAGATCACCGGCGCAATCTGCCGGCGTGTTGCTTCGCCATGATGGGCGTTGGCACATCATGCCTCGCCCCACTTGACCCGCGCAAGTCGGCCTGAGATTGTGTTCCCGTGAATCAACCGGCAAGCGGGGAGTGGGAGGCACGTATGACCGCCTCGATCGCCAGTCAGATCGACCACTGGCGTGGCGTGCGCGGACTGAGCGCGCAGAAGCTTGCCGACAGGACGGCTGAGCTGGGCTTTCCGGTGCCGAGGAACACGATCGCCAACCTGGAGAACAACCGCCGGACGACGATCACGGTCGCGGAGCTGTTCGTTCTAGCTTTCGCGCTCGACGTGCCCGTCGTCATGCTGCTGCTGCCCGTTGGTCGTGCCACTCAGGTCGAGATCGTGCCCGGAGAACACGTCCCGATCTACGAGGCTGTCTCTCGGGTCGCCGGCGACCCAACGATGATCGGCTATCCGCGGTCACCCGAGTACACCGCCGCCTTGGGTCGGCTTCATCGGCTGCGTCTGTTCATGGCGGCGCAGCGAAAGATCATTGAGGCGACGGTAGACACTCTGCCGACGAGACCAGACGAGGTCCGCGAGCGCGCGCAGGAGAGTCTCCCGCAGGCTCAGATGCAGCTCGACCAAGTGCGGGACCTGATGCGGGCTGCCGGTGACGAACTGCCCTTCGAGCTGCTAAACATCCGGTTCGCCGACCCCAAGGATCCGGGTGAAGGTCATGCCTAGGTCCTGGTCGGAGGCCCAGAAGGCGTGCAAGACGCATCCGGGTGGAGTCGTACGCCGCCCGGATGGTTCAAAGCGTGCGTGCCCCTGCGGTGTGGGCTGGCGGTACCGGCTCGGGCTCCCGGACCCCGTGACGGGGCAGCGAGGGAAGCCGCAGTGGTCGCAGGTGTTCCCCACGAAGGGGGCTGCCGATGACCATCAGCGCGACACCCGGAAGGCGATCGCCGAGGGCACGTTCACCAGCGACCAGGGCAAGACGCTCGAGGTACACCTCCGGGAGTGGCTGGAGCGGCTGGAGGCCAAGGGACGCAAGGCGTCCACTATCGCGGGCTACCGGTCGGTGATCGAGACAAGGATCATTCCCGCGCTGGGGCACCACCGGCTGTCCCGGCTGACGCAGCACCACGTCCAGGCGTGGCTCGACGCTGTCGCGCGAGAGCCGCAGATGGGCAAGGGCCGCATCGGCAGCGTGACGAGCGGGACGCTAGTCAACCTCCGGGCGGCCCTCCGGGCGGCCCTGAACGACGCCGTCCGCCGCGGCCTGGTCGCACGGAACGTCGCGGAGCTGGTCGAGCTCCCCGAGGTGCGCAGGCCGGCACCCGTGGCCATTGACGCCGGACGGCTGGCGCGGTGGCTGAACTGGTGCGAAGAGCAGGGCGATGCATTGGCGCCGTTGTGGCTGTGCGTTTCGGTCTACGGCCCCCGGCGCGGTGAGCTGCTCGGGCTGCGCTGGCTTGACGTCGACACGAACGC
>DATDMG010000346.1:0-27621 GCA_036518955.1 Kineosporiaceae bacterium
GCACCGCCGTCACCGGTCCGCTCACCGCCGGCGTCCGCACGGACGAGATCGATCATCGGGGTGTTCAGCCAGACCGGGACGCCGGCGCCGTGCAGGCCTGCTCGCAGCCCGGCCGCCAGCGCCTGCCCCATCCCGAGCAGCCGGCGCCGGCGGGCCCGGGCCGCCAGCCACCGGGCCGTGACCCGGACCGCGACGACCCCGCTGCGCGGGTGGCGCCAGCCGAGGGAGAGCCAGCGGTAGTCCCTGGCCATGATCGTGACCCCGCCGGGGGCACCGGCGTAGGGCGGGATCAGCCGGTCCAGTTCGGGGCCCAGAACCCGCCCGTCGAGGGGTCTCGGCTCCACCGTGCGGCCGCAGGCGAGGCCCCCGGGTGCCTCGGGGTAGTAGTCGGAATACCCCGGGACCCAGGCGAACCGCAGCGGCGTGTGCGCCTCGACGAAGGCGAGCATGGCCGGACCGTGGCGCAGCAGCGTCTGCCGCCGCGCCGCCTCGACGGCGTCGCCGAACCCTGCGGTAACGTGTTCCAGGTACTGCTCCGCTTGGGCGGCGGAGTCGGGCACGCCGGCGGCGTGCAGGACGTGGTTGTCGGGCACCCAGATGTTCCCGCCGGAGCGGGCGGTGGAACCCCCGAACACGCCCGCTTTCTCGGTCACGACCACGCTCAGGCCCTGTGCCGCGGCAGTCAGGGCCGCCGTCATCCCGGCGGCCCCGCTCCCTACGACGACCACGTCGAAGGGCAGTACCGGTTCGCTCGACATCACTAGAACACGTTATCGTTTGTGGCTTCCGTGCGCCATGCTCCCGCCCGCCGGGGACGGCGGCGAACGGGCTGTCGCGGCCGAGGCGCGATCAGTCGTAGCTGATCTCGACGATGCTGGTCCGGGCCACCGCCTGGCAGGCGAGGATGTACTGGTCGGCGAGGTCCTCCTCCTCGAGGATCTCGTTGTGCAGCAACTCCACCTCCCCACCGGTGATCCGGCAGGCGCAGGCCCCGCACTGGCCCTGCCGGCAGGAGTAGGGCGGGTTCAGCCCGGCCGCGATCAGGACGTCGAGCAGCCGCTCACCCGGCGGCCACGGCACGGTGTGCACGCGGCCGTTCCGGGTCACCGCGACGGTGGTGTCAGGCGCTCCGCCAGGACCGGCGTCAGCAGCCGGGGCGGGTCCGGGCCGCGGGGCGGGTCCGGTGCTGGCGTCGTCCATGCTGCCCTCCTGTTCGCCCAGGTCACCGCTGGTGCCGGGGCGGGTGGCGAACGGGTTCTCGGCGAGCGACTCGAACCGCTCGACGTGGACCCGAGCGGCCGGCACGCCCAGACCGTGGACGGCGTGCGCGGCGGAGTCCATGAACGCGCCGGGACCGCACAGGAACACCTCCGGCCCGGCCAAGCCCACCCCTGCCGGCACCAGATCGGCGATCGACGCCTGCAGGGCCGCCGCGGTCGGTGGGCCCTGGACGCTGTCCAGCCACAGCACGACCCGCAGCCGGTCGGGGTGTCGCGCCTGGAGCGCCTTGAGCTCCTGGGCGAAGATGACGCCGTCCTCGTCGCGGTTGGCGTAGAGCAGGCTGACCCGGGCCCGGCCGCGCGCGAGCGCCGTCTTCAGGATCGACACCACAGGGGTGATGCCGCTGCCGCCGGCGACGAGGAGCAGGTCGTCGTCCACCCGACGCGGGGTGAAGCGGCCGGCAGGAGGGAGCACCTGCAGGGTGCAGCCGGGGGTGATGTGATCGCAGAGCCAGTTCGAGGCGTACCCGCCCGGCACCCGCTTGACCGTGATCCGGGGGAGCTCGTCGGTGTCCGGTGAGCTGGACAGGGAGTAGCAGCGCGCGACGGAACCCTCCGGGCCGGACTGCGGGTGCGGCACCCGGACGGTGAGGAATTGCCCGGGCCGGTAGGCGAAGTCCGGCACGAACCGGGTGGGGACGCGCAGCACCAGGGTCCGGGCCTCGTGCGTCTCCTCGATCACCTCGGCGACCTCGACGTGCCAGCTCATGACCTTCCCCTTGCGCTCGCGTCCACGTCTCGCCCCCTCACGACCGGTCCTGGACGGCGAGCCGGCCGGTGCGCACGGCGTCCTCGATGCTGTCCCGCAGCGAGCGGCACCCGTCGACCAACGCCGCCGGCCGCCCCACCGCTGCGGCGGTGGTGAACTCGACGCAGCGGGCCTCGGCCTGCCGGCTCCACTGCACACAGGTCTGCCGCAGGCTGTTCTTGGAGACCAGGACGCGGGCCCCACACCGTTCGCAGGCGAGCTCGTCGCGGCCGGCGTGGACGAGCGGGGCCGGGTCCGCCCAGGGTGCGGCGGGCCGGGACCTCACCGGGTCCGGCCGGGGGTGGACGTCGGTCATGGCTGTCCGGCGGTTGCCTGTTCGCCGGGCGCCCCCGGCGAACGGGTCTGGGTCCCGGATCGGTTCGCGGTGCCCGACCCGTCGGACGCCGCGTCGGCCGCGCGCGCGGTGTTCCGGCGGGCCATGGTGTCGGCGACCTCGGCCTCCCAGGTGGCGACCGCGCGGGTGGTGTCGACCTCGTACTCGTAGCGCGCCGTCATGTCTTCGGTGACGTCCTCGACGTCCACGTAGAACTGCTCGTACCAGCGTCGCAACTGGTAGACAGGGCCGTCCTCGGGGCAGAGCAACGGGTTCTCGATCCGGGTCTTGTACTTCCAGATCTCCACGTCCTGCAGGAACCCGACGCCCAAGCTCTTGGCGAACTTCGCCGCGACCTTGTTCGCCTGCTCGCTGGTCAACCCCGGCAGCCGTTTGACGATCACACCCCACTGCAGCACGAACGAGGTCGGGGTCACCGGGTAGTGGCAGTTGATCAGAACCGACTCCACGGTCATCCCCGCGTACTGGTGCCACAGGTAGTCGATCATGTAGGAGGGTCCGTAGTAGGCCGCCTCGGAGCGGAGCCGGCTGTCGCCGGCGTAGGCCGAGCCGCTCGCCACGTCCGGCCGCCCCCGGGTCTCGAGGTACTGTGCCGCCACGTGCCCTTCGAGCACGTTCTTGAAGTAGGTCGGGAAGGCGAAATGGATGTAGAAGAAGTGCGCCATGTCGACCACGTTGTCGATGATCTCCCGGCAGTTGGCCCCCTCGATCCGCAGCGTCTCCCAGGACCAGTCGCTCCACTCCGGTGAGAAGGCGCCGTCGATCCGGGGGATCTGCAGCTGTGGAGGTGGTGGGTTGCCCTGCGGGTCGTTCCAGACGAACAGCTGGCGGTTCTCCTCCAGAGCGATCCATTTTCGGGTCCGGGCGCCGACCGGCACCCGTGCCGCGTAGGGGATCAGTTTGCACCGCCCGTCACCGCCCCACCGCCAGTCGTGGAAGGGGCAGGAGACGGTGTCGCCCTTGATCGTCCCCCTGCTCAGGTCGCCGCCCATGTGCCGGCAGAAGGCGTCGAGCACGTGCAGGACGCCGGCCGAGTCGGCGAAGACCACGAGCTTGGTGCCGAAGGCGTTGATCGCATGGGGGCTGCCATCGCGGAACTGGTCGGCCAGCCCGAGGCAGTGCCAGCCGCGTGCGTAGCGGGCCGGAGGCGCCCCAGCCGTGATGGTGCGCACGGCCTCCTGATCGTTCATGCACCCTCCCTGACGTGCCGCGTCCTTCGGGACAGTCCTCCGGGGAACCCTGCCCTCGGGGCTGCCCCCTGAAACAGGTTATGACCCCTACTGGCTGAACTGGCGGAGCGAACGGTAAAATCAACAACCGCTAGACTAGAACACGTTCTATTGTAGCTGGTGCAGGTGGGCGCGACCAGCGTGCGCCCACGGGTGGCGCGGCGGCGACCGCCAGGTGCCGATCGGCCGCGCTGATCGCAGGACTCGGGAAGGGACGCCGGATGAACCACGACTCGGGCGAGGCCGTCGCACGCGCCGTCGCGGAACTGCTGCCAGCGATACGCGAGCGTGCCCAGGAGACCGAGGACCGGCGGCAGGTGGCCGCCGACATGATCAAGTCCCTGGAGGAGGCCGGCGTCTTCCGGCTGCTCCAGCCTGCGGCGTACGGCGGCCTCGAGGCGGATCCGCTGGAGTTCTACCGCATCGTCCGGTCGGTCGCCGCGGCGTGCGGCTCGACCGGCTGGGTCTGCTCGGTGTTGGGCGTGCACTCCTGGCAGCTCGCCCTCTTCCCGCCGCAGGCGCAGGAGGACGTCTGGGGGAGCGACCCGCGCACCCGGATGTCGTCGTCCTACGCCCCCACCGGCAAGGCCGTGCCGGTGGACGGCGGTTACCGACTGTCGGGGCGCTGGAGCTTCTCCTCCGGCAGCGAGCACGCCCGCTGGGTGCTGCTCGGCGGCATCGCGCCGGACGTCGACGGGAACCCGACCGACTTCCGCACCTTCCTGGTGCCCGGCTCCGACTACCGGATCGACGACGTCTGGGACACCGTCGGCCTGCGCGGGACCGGCAGCAACGACGTCGTGATCGAGGAGGCGTTCGTCCCGACGCACCGCACCCTGAGCTTCAACGACACCAGCCGCTGCCAGTGCCCCGGGCAGGAGGTCAACCGGGCTCCGCTCTTCCGGCTGCCCTTCGGGTCGCTGTTCTCGTACGCGATCACCACCCCGATCATCGGTATGGCCACCGGCGCCTACCAGGCGTTCGTGGAGCACACCCGGGGCCGGGTCCGGGCGGCGTACACCGGGGTGAAGGCCGTCGAGGACCCCTTCGGCCAGGTCCGGATCGCGGAGGCGGCCAGCGACATCGACGCCGCGTGGGGCGACCTGGAGCGCAACATGGTCCAGCTGATGGCGCACGCCGCGGCGGGGGAGCGGATCCCGTTGCCGCTGCGCCTGCGGGTGCGGCGCGACCAGGTGCGTGGCACCGCGCGCTCGATCAGCGCCCTGGACCGGCTGTTCGAGGCGTCCGGGGGCCGGGCCCTGCGGGTCGGGACCCCGATCCAGCGGTTCTGGCGCGACGCCCACGCCGGGCGGGTGCACGCGATCAACGATCCGGAGCGCGCGCTGTCCATGTTCGGGCGTGGCGAAGTCGGCCTGCCGATCGTCGACGCGATGTTGTGAGGTCCGCCTCCTCCGGCCCGGCTGCCGGACGAGGCTGCGGGCCGAGGAGGCTGTGGGCCGACGAGGCTGTCGGTCACGACCCAGGCTGTGAAGGAGCGATCATTGTCCACGACGCACGACCCGACCCAGGCGTCCCGCGACCCGGGCCCGGAGCCAGGTCCTGGCGCGGGCTCCGGCTCCGGTTCGGGCTCAGGTCCAGGTTCTGGCGGTCGCGTCGTCAGGGTCGCCGGGGGCGAGCTGTTCGTCCACGACACCGGCCCCGTGGACGGCACGCCCGTGATCCTGCTGCACGGCGGTGGCCCCGGAGCCAGCGCCTGGAGCAACTTCGGGGCCAACGTTCCGGTGCTGGCCGAGCGGTTCCGGGTGCTGGCGCCGGACCAGCCCGGCTACGGGCGCTCCCCGACCGGCCCGGTCACCGAGCACTACTTCACCCACGCCGCTGACGCGCTCGCCGGCCTGCTCGACGTCCTCGGCGTGGAGCGGGCTCACCTGGTGGGCAACTCGCTGGGCGGTGGGACCGCCGTGCGGTTCGCCCTGCGGTACCCGCGCCGCGCGGGCCGGCTGGTGCTGATGGGGCCCGGAGGGCTGAGCGTGAACGTGTTCAGCCCGGACCCGACCGAGGGTGTCCGCCGGCTGATGGACTTCGCCCGGCCGCCCGGGCCGACCCGGGAGAAGCTGGCGGCCTTCCTGCGCACCCTGGTCCACGACCAGTCCTTGATCACTGACGACCTCGTGGAGCAGCGCTTCCAGGCCGCCACAGCTCCCGGGGCGATGGCGGCCATGGCGGCGATGGGCGCCTCGTTCGCCGACCCCGCCCGGGCCCAGGACGGCATGCTGTGGCGGGAGGCGCACCTGCTGCGCCAGGAGGTGCTGCTCGTCTGGGGACGCGAGGACCGGGTCAACCCGCTCGACGGTGCCCTCCTCGCGCTCAAGCTGATCAAGAAGGCCCGGCTGCACGTGTTCGGCGGGTGCGGGCACTGGGCCCAGCTGGAGAAGTTCGAGGAGTTCAACCGGATCACGATGGAGTTCCTGGAGGGGAGTACGGGATGAGCGGCATCCGCTCGCTGGGCTACCTGCGGATCGAGGCCACGAATGTGGAAGCGTGGCGGGAGTTCGGGCTGTCCGTGCTGGGCCTGGCCGAGGGCCGTGGCCCGGAGCCCGGCGCGCTGTACCTGCGGATGGACGACTTCCCGGCCCGGCTGATCATCGTCCCGGGGGAGCGCGACCAGCTGGTGTCCTGCGGCTGGGAGCTGTCGGACCCGGGGGCGCTGGCGGCGCTGGCGGCCGCGGTCGAGAGCGCCGGTGTCCCGGTCAAGCCGGCGGCGGACGGGGACCTGGCGCTGCGCCGGGTGGCTGGCATGGTCGCTGTCGAGGACCCGTCCGGGACGACGCACGAGCTGTTCTGGGGCTCGCAGGTGGAGGCCCGTCCGGCGGTGGGCCGTTACGGCACCCGCTTCGTGGCCTCCGAGCTCGGCCTGGGGCACGTGGTGCTGCCGGTGGGTGACGAGCCGGCGGCGACCCGGTTCTTCACCGAGGTGCTCGGGTTCCGGCTGCGGGACTCGATGTGCCTGCCGCCGCAGCTGCTCGGGCGCCCGGCGGACGGCGAGCCGGGCTGGATGCGCTTCCTCGGCTGCAACCGGCGTCACCACAGCCTGGCCCTGGCTCCGATCCCGGCGCCGTCCGGCGTCGTCCACCTGATGATCGAGGTGGAGTCCCTGGACGACGTGGGCCGGGCCATCGACCGCTGCGAGCGCCGCAAGGCGCCGATGTTCTCCACCCTCGGTCGGCACACCAACGACCTGATGGTGTCGTTCTACCTGAACACTCCCGGCGGTTTTCAGATCGAGTACGGGACCGGCGGCCGGCTGGTGGACGACGCCACCTGGGTGTCCCGGCAGACCAACGCCGCCAGCCTGTGGGGACACCGGTTCATGGTGCCCGGGGCCGCGCACTGATGGCGGCACGCTGATGGCGGATCCCGGCCTGAACGCGGTGGCTGCGTCCGTCCCCGCCCCCGTCCCCGCCCCCGACGGGCGGGTCGAGTCGCCCGCGGACCGGTTCCGGCGGGTGCTCGGTCACTTCGCCACCGGCGTCACCGTGGTGACCGGGCTGGACGGCGCGGAGCCGGTCGGGTTCACCTGCCAGGCGTTCGCGGCGCTGTCCCTGGAGCCGCCGCTGGTGCTGTTCTGCCCCATGCGCACCTCGGTCAGTTGGCGCCGGGTCGCGTCCACCGGACGGTTCGGGGTGAACGTGCTGGCCGAGGACCAGCGAGAGCTGTCGCGCCGGTTCGGCCGGAGCGGGCCGGACAAGTTCGCCGAGACCGGGTGGTCCGCGGCGGCGGGTGGCGTGCCGGTCCTGGACGGAGTCCTGACCTGGCTGGTGTGCGACATCACCGCCGTGTATCCGGAGGGTGACCATCACGTCGTGATCGGCCGGGTGGTCGAGCTCGGACCCACTCGCCCCGGCCGGCCGCTGCTGTTCTACCGCGGCCGCTACGCCGGCACGGCGGCGACCTCGCCGCACGACGTGCCCGAGGTGGTCGACACCCTGCTCGCCTGGACCCGGCACGACGACTGGATCTGACCGGCCGAGGGCCCGGAGAGCGGCCCGGCGCGTCGGCCACGCGCCGAGCTGTCACCTGATGGTGGTGTCCCGTCAGTGCGGGGGCTGCCCGCGCGTCGCGTCAGCGGCGCACGCTCGGCGGGTGAACGCGAACGCGCCGGCCCGACGCCTGCCCCATGGCGTGCCCGCCGACGCCGGCCGCCTGGAGGTCGGTGGCCCGGCGATCCAGGCCACGGGCCTCAGGAACGGGTCACGGTGACGGGACCGTCCGGGATCTCCTCCGCGTAGGTCAGCTGCCGCTCGGCCTCCCGCCGCACCAGGGCGAGGTGCTCGTCCGGCTGCCGGGCGTGGACTTGAGCGGCGGTCCGCCGCACCAGGCGGGCCACGGTCACCCGAGGGAAGCGAGGGTGCCGTTGGCGCAGCTCCACCACGACCGCATCAAGATCGTCCATGGACTGGTGACCGCTGGGCGATCCCATGGCGCTCCCTGCCTGCCATCGCGGCTGCATCGGCGTGACGCTGCGAGTTCGTTCCTGTGGTGCCGTGGGTGGTTCCTGTGTCGCTCGGAATCAACGGTAGGGCATCCGCCGCCTTCCCGGCAGGGTGCACGAGGAACTGGCGCGGGACTTTCCGGCGGCTGTGAGCAAGCACACCGGACGCCGGCACGACGCGGTGCGCCCGCCGCCGGGGGCGCGGCACCCCGGGCAGGGGTCAGGGGCGGGTACGGTGCGAGGGCCCGGCTGGTGTCCTGGCGCTCGCGGATCCTTACCGACTCATCAGCGCCCCCTGCGCTGCGCGCTCCTCACGTCGTCCAGTTCCGACGTCGCGGACCAAGGTCTCTGTTCTGACCGCAGTTGCGGATACGATCGTTCTCCTGTGGCTCCGAGTCCCGCCCCGACCACCCCCGGGAGCTAGTCGTGCGCCGCTGTCCGCCCACCATCCTGACCGCCGTCGCGGTGGCATCAACCGTGCTCACCGGTGCGACTGCGGGAGCGGCTCGGCGGCCGGCGGGATGACCGCCTCCGTGACGGTGCCGCGGGCGGGCACCGGCGGACCGGGGCGACGCCGTCCCGGTCGTGCCGGTCGGGTGCCAGGTTCCGGGGCGGGCGTGCCCTGGCCGCTGGCCGTGCCGGCGATCTTCGGGGTGGCGTTCCTGCTGCTACCGCTCGCCGGGCTGCTGCTGCGCGCCCCGTGGCGGCAGCTGCCGCAGCTCCTGGCCACGGCCGAGGCGCTGTCGGCGCTCAGGTTGTCCCTGCTGTGCGCGACGGCGGCGACCGGGTTGTCCCTGGCGCTCGGCGTCCCGCTGGCCTGGTTGCTGGCCCGGGTCGACCATGGCTCGGTGAAGGTGGTGCGGGCCCTGGTCACCCTGCCGCTGGTGTTCCCGCCGGTCGTCGGCGGGGTGGCGCTGCTGCTCGCTCTCGGCCGCACCGGGTTGGTCGGGCAGTACCTGGAGGCCTGGTTCGGGATCACCCTCCCGTTCACCACGGCAGGCGTCGTCGTCGCCGAGACGTTCGTGGCGATGCCGTTCCTCGTGATCACCGTGGAGGGCGCGCTCCGCTCCGCAGACCGCGGCCTGGAGGAGGCCGCCGCCACCCTCGGCTCGCGCCCGTTCGCCACCTTCCGCCGGGTCACGCTCCCCCTCGTCGCGCCCAGCCTGGTCGCCGGGGCCGTGCTGTGCTGGGCGCGAGCGCTCGGCGAGTTCGGTGCCACCATCACGTTCGCCGGCAACTACCCGGGCACCACCCAGACCATGCCGCTGGCGGTCTATCTGGCCCTGGAATCGGATCGGGACGCCGCGATCGCGCTGAGCCTGGTGCTGCTCGCGGTGTCCGTGGCGGTCCTGGCCCTGCTCCGGGACCAGTGGCTGCGCCCGCGCGCCCCGACCATCACCCGGCAGGGGCACCGGTGACCAGTACCGGCCGTGGGGTGCCGGCGTCCGGGGGGCGCACGCGGCGGTTGTTCGCCTCCACCCTGCGGATGCGGGACGATCCTCCGGGTGACGGCCTCGGGGGCCGGAGCAGTGGCCGGAGCAGTGGCCCGGACAGCGCGGCGGGAGTGGATCGGGAGGTGCGATGCGGCGGTTGCAGCGGTTGGCGTTCTGGACCCTAGAGTTCGGCCTGCACCTGGCCGAGTACGCGCGTGAGGCGCGAGAGCAGCGGCGCGAAGCGGCTCGGACCGTTCGCCGCCCCCGTTCGGCAGCGCCACGGGAGGCCGGCTGTTACCCGTACCACACCACGCTCCGGCCTGATCAGCTCGTGCACCCGGAAGATCTGCTGTGACCTGGTGACCCGGCCGACCTGAGGGCCGTAGCCGCAGCGTCGGCGGGACCAAAGGCCTGGGTGCCCGAGGGCGCCCCGGGTAGCCTTGCCGGTGCAGGCTGGGAACGTGGCCCGGGTCCTTCTTGGCCTGCACAAGTCCTCTCGCCGGTCGCAGGGTAGGAGATAACCGCGCACCGGCGCGCCCGGCTGTCCGCCTGCGCAACCCGCTGGACTCGGTCGCTCAGCTCGCCGCTCTCGGCCAGCTGAGCGCGGCGTCATCAGCGGTGGCTGTAGCTCTCCTGCGCGAAGCCGGTCGGCAGGAGCGTGCTGAGCGGCGGCTCGGGGTCGTCGGCGGGCGGCGGCGGTGGCGAGGCCTCGTACAGGGGTGACAGGGACGGCGTGCGGGGGGTCGGTGACTCGACGGGCGGGACGGCGTCGTCACCAGGTGCCCCGTCGGCCGGTGCTTCGTCAGCCGGTACCCCGTCGGCCGGTGCGGCGTCGGACTCACCGCCGTCGGACTCACCGCCGTCGGACGGCGACGGGACCGCCGGCACGGCCAGCAGCGGCATCACCGCGGCGAGGGCCGCCTCGATCTGGTCGATGATCTCGAAGAGCAGCGCCTCAGGACCTTCGACCGGGTCGGCGATGTCGAACTCGTCGCCCGGAGGGGCCACCAGATGGCCGCGGCGCGACGGCACCAGGTCGAGCATGCCGGTGATTCGATCGGGGACGGTCGTGCCCGCGACGTCGTCCGGTGTCAGAGTCGAGGTGAGCCAGGCCAGCTCGCGCCAGGTGAACACCCGGCCGAGCAGGGACGGCGAGGATGCCACCACGGCGTCCCGGTGCCGGCGTGTCGCGGTCAGGACAAGATCGGCACGGCCGGCGAGCTCGCGGGTGAGCAGCCGGGACCGGAACACCCCGTACATCGGGACGGGCAGCCCACGCCGAGCGAGTTCGACGGCCGCGGCGGGCCAGATGGGCAAGCCGGCGCGCGCTCGGAGCCCTGCGCTCCCGACCGGGTAGCCGGGCAGGTACTGGCGGGTGAGTACTTCCGCGATCGGCGACCGGATCAGGTTCGCCGTGCACACGTGCAGTACTCCTCCCATGAGCTCATTGTGCAAGGCGAAGCCGAGGTTGGCGCGGCGGGACCGCCCTGAACCCTCAGTTGCACCAGGGGCGTTGACCCTCCGCTAACACTGGTGTCGGGCTTGGTGTTCCGCTTGCGCCCGAGGTATGGCCCGGGGAGCGGGCGCGCCCCTCACGAGGGCATCGCCGACGGCAGGCCGGGTTCCCAGGGCTTTCTCAGGATGCCGTCGTCTGCTGGTGCGGATCGCAGAGGCGGCACGGGGTGATGCAACCGATGGAACGGTACGACGACGAATCGGGCCCGGGCTGGGGTGTGGCGGGCCGGCGGCCGGCGATGCCCTGGGACGGGGCGACGACCGTTCCGCCGCCGCAGGGTCCGCGGCCGCCAGCGCGGCGCGGTGCGCGATGGCTGGGCCTCGCCCTGGTGGCGGCGACGGCGCTGGGCGGTGTCGGGTTGGCCGGGCGCGTCGTCTCGGCCGCACACGTGGTGTCCTCGCAGGTCCTCGACCGCCCGCACCGGTCCGCCGGTGCGAACCGGCCGGCCGGTGGCTGGAGCGGCTGGGGCGGGTTCACCTCCGAGGGAGGTTCCTCGATCGGCGGACGGGGCAGGTCCGCCAGCTCCCGGTCCGCGTTGACGGCGGCGACCGGGCGGCAGCAGGTCGGCATCGTCGACATCGATACCGTGCTCGGCTTCCAGGGCCGGGCGGCAGGCACGGGGATGATCCTCACCTCGGACGGCGAGGTGCTCACCAACAAGCACGTGGTCGACGGCGGGACCAGCATGACGGTCACCGTGGCGGCGACCGGGCAGACCTTCCCGGCGCGGGTGATCGGCACGGACGCGCAGCACGACGTGGCTGTGATCAAGGTGCAGGGCGCCTCCGGGCTGCAGCCGGTCACGGTGGCGTCGCGATCGGTCGCGATCGGGGAGTCCGTGGTCGGCGTCGGGAACGCGGCAGGCCTCGGGGGGACCCCGAGCGCCGCCGCGGGCGCGGTGATAGCCCTCGATCAGGACATCGTGGCCACGGATGAGGGCGGTGGCGCCCCGGAGCGGTTGACCGGGCTGATCGAGACGGATGCGCCGGTGGCCCCGGGAGACTCCGGCGGACCACTGTTCGACGGCTCTGACCAGGTCGTCGGAATGGACACCGCGGGTACGGTCAGGGGCGGCCCGGACGCCTTCGCGGTGCCCATCGGCACTGCCCTGGCCGCCGTGAAACGGATCGAGTCCGGCGGCGGCGACTCCGCCGGCGCCGCCACCAGAGCGGGCTCGAGGGGCGCGCGGTCGGCCTACCTCGGCGTCCAGGTGCGGGACGGCTTCGGCGGAGCCTTGGTGGCCGGGGTGGTGCCCGGTTCTCCCGCCGCGGCAGCGGGTCTGGCGCCCGGTGACACCATCACCGGCGTCGACGGCCGCCCGGTCGAGTCGGTGGACGGACTCGCCGCGGTGATGGGATCGCTGTCGCCCGGCCGGCGGGTCGCCGTGACCTGGACCGACCAGGACGGCCGGAACCGGCACGCCCAGGTGTCGCTGGGCGGTGCACCGACCGGCTGAGGGGCACCGGCTGGCAGGTCCCGATCGGAGGCTGCGCGGCCGGGCGCGGCAGCCACCCGCGGTCACTGACGCTCGACGAGGGCAGCCAGCCGGTCGAGCGATCCGCGCAGCTTCTCCGGTGTCGTCGCCCGGGCCCGCCCGAAGCGCTGCTCGTCGCTGAGCCGGCTCCAGTCGTAGGTATGGGTGACGCGGGTGCTTGCGGCGTCGATCGGCTCGAGTTCCCATCGCCACAGGTGTCCCGGTGGCTGCCGCCCCGGCTCAGCCGGCAGCCAGGCGATGCGGCGGCCCTCGACGAACTCGACGACGTGGTTCTCCCGGACCTGGCCGTCGCGGGTGAGCGTCATGGCGAACACGTCACCGGTGCCGTGGACGCGCTGCCCGCCGGTCGCCTCGGCGAGGTTGTCGTTGCCGTCCCAGCGAGGCTGCTGGGACGGATCCGCGATGAGCTCGAAGATCTGCTCCGGTGTCGCCGCGATCTCTCGGCTGGCACTGACGACCCGGCGATCCTCCGCCTGATGTCCTGTCACCGGTCCATCCAAGCACCGGCTGGAGGACGACGGTGCGGAGGCCGACCCGGCCGACCGCGCCGCTGGACCGGGACCGCGCCGTCCGGTCGGCACCGAACCATCATCGCGCCGTCCCGGCGGCGCGCCGAGCCCGTGGCGAGCGGTCAGAGCAGTTCGAGGACCTTCTGCTCGGCCAGCGCCCGGGCGGCGGCCCGGGCGGCGACCGCGTCGCTCGCCGTCCGGGCGGCGGCGGCCAGCTGAACGCACTGGGCCAGCGAGTGCGCGCCGACGACCAGGCGGACCGCCGCGATCAGGCCGGGCGCCATCGACAGCGACCGGACCCCCAGGCCGACCAGCACGCAGGCCAGCAGCGGGTCCCCCGCGGCCTCGCCGCACACGCCGACCGGCGTGGCGGTGCCCTGGCCCGCGGCGCCGACCGAGGCGATGAGGTCGAGCAGCGCCGGCTGCCACGGGTCGAGCAGGTCGGCGAGCTCGCCCTGCATCCGATCGGCGGCGAAGGTGTACTGGGCCAGGTCGTTGGTGCCGATGCTGACGAAGTCGACCTCGGCGAGCAGCTGGTCGGCCCGCAGGGCCGCGGCCGGGACCTCGATCATCGCCCCGGCGATGGCGAGGCCGTGCGTGCGCGCCTCGGCCACGAACGCGCGCGCCTCCGCCGGGGTGGAGACCATCGGCGCCATCACCCGGACGTCCGCGCCGGTCGCCGCGGCGGCCCGGCCGAGGGCCTCCAGCTGGCCGGCGAGCACCTGGGGGTGGCGGCGGCCGACCCGCAACCCCCGGACGCCGAGGGCGGGGTTCTCCTCGGTGCCCAGGTCGACGAACGCCAGCGGCTTGTCGGCGCCGGCGTCCAGGGTTCGCACCACGATCCGCCGTCCGGTGAAGGCGGCGAACACCTCCCGGTAGCCGGCCTCCTGCTCCTCGACGGTCGGCGCGGTCTGCCGGCCGAGGTACAGGCCCTCGGTCCGGAACAGGCCCACGCCCTCGCTGTCGACCTGGCAGGCGCGGCGGGCGTCGTCCGCGGTGGCGATGTTGACCAACAGCGCTATCGACGTGCCGTCCGCGGTGGTGCCCGGGCCGGACCCGGACGCGGCCAGCATCGCCCGAGCCTCGGCCCGGGCCCTGCCCTGGGCGAGGGTGCGCTCATCGGGGTCGAGGACCACCAACCCGGACGAGCCGTCCACGACGACGGGGGAGCCGTCGGTCAGGTCTCGCGCCCGGGCACACCGGACGACGGCCGGTACCCCCAGCCCCTTGGCCAGAATCGCGGTGTGGCTGGTCGGGCCGCCCGCCTCGGTGACCAGCGCGAGCACCTCCCGCGGATCGAGGGCGGCGGTGTCCGCGGGGGACAGGTCGTGCGCGACGAGGACGAACGGGTGGCCGGGGTGCGGGATGCCGGGCATCGGCTCGTCGAGCAGCACGGCCAGCGCCCGGTTGCGCACGTCGCGCAGGTCCGCGACGCGCTCGGCGAGGTAGCCGCCCGAGGCGGCCAGGATGTCGCAGAAGCCCTCGATCGCGGCGTCGAGGCTGGCTGCGGTGGGCCGGCCGGCGTCCAGCTGGGCCCGGACCGTGCTCAGCAGGCCCGGGTCCCGGGCCATCATCGCGGTGGCCTCGAGGACGGCGACCGCGTCGCCGCTGGCCAGGGCGGCGCGTTCCGCCAGGGAAACCGCGACCTGCTCGAGGGCTGCGGCGACGCGGTCGGCCTCGGCGGCGGGGTCGGGACCGGGCTGCTCGTCAGCCGGCGGTACGGGTGGCAGCCCGAGCCGGGCCACCGGTCCGACCGCGGTTCCGGGACTGACGCCCAGGCCCTGCAACTGGGCGGCGCCGCCGAGCGGCCGGGACGACCCGTCCGTTCCGCCGGAAGCGCCGGAAGCGCCGGAAGCGCCGGAGGGCCGGGGGGTGTCGGGG
The DNA here is from genome assembly GCA_036518955.1 of Kineosporiaceae bacterium. Taxonomy (GTDB): domain Bacteria; phylum Actinomycetota; class Actinomycetes; order Actinomycetales; family Kineosporiaceae; genus DATDMG01. The sequence goes on from DATDMG010000346.1 coordinate 14,900, forward strand.
CGGTCGGACATGTCAGTTCCCGGTGGGTGCGGCGTCCAGGTCCTGCTCGAGCAGGGCCGCGAGCTGGTCGAGGGTCTCCTGTGCGCCCTCGCCCTCCGCGGCGAGCACGACCTCGTCGGCGTGGGCGACTGCGAGGGTCAGCACCAGCAGGATGCTGCTCGCGTCGACGGGGGCGCCGCCGATCTTCGCGATGGTGACCGGGACCGGTGCCTTGGCGACGGCCTGGGTGAAGAGCGCGGCGGGCCGGGCATGCAGCCCGACGCCGGAGCCGACGACGACGTGACGCTCTGGCATGACGAGACCTTCCTCGTGGCGGCGCTGCCCGCCGGACGGCGTTGGCGGCCCGACGGGCGTGCGGAGGGACGGACGGGGGGGATGGTGCGGGGCGCAGGGGCGCCCGGCGGGTCGCCCCTGGGTCAGGCGGCGGCGAGCGGCTCCTGCGCGGGGTCGACGTCGACGGACCGGCGGCCGACCTGCTTGAGGGTGACGACGACCAGCGTCGTGATCACCGTTCCGACGGCGAGGGCGACCAGGTAGGGGACGACGCCGCTGATCAGCGGAGTGACCCAGATGCCGCCGTGCGGGGCTCGAAGCGTGCTGCCGAAGTTCATCACCAGGCCGCCGGTGACCGCGGAGCCGACCATCAGCGACGGGATGACCCGCAGCGCGTCGACCGCCGCGAACGCGATGGCGCCCTCGGTGATGAACGACGCCCCGAGCAGCCACGCCGCGTTGCCGTTCTCCCGTTCGGGTTCGCTGAACAGCGAGGGCCGTACCCGGGCGGCGAGGGCCATGCCCAGCGGCGGGGTCATGCCGGCGGCCATCACCGCGGCCATCACCCTCAGCTGCGTCGCGTCGGCGGCGGTGCCCGCGGCGGCCAGGCCGGTGGTGGCGAAGGTGTAGGCGACCTTGTTCACCGGGCCGCCCATGTCGAAAGCCATCATCAGGCCGAGCAGGACGCCGAGGATCACCAGGTTGGCACCGGACAACCCGTCGAGGCCCCGGGTGAGCTCGTCCGAGACCCACTTCAGCGGCCGGCCGAGGAGCAGCAGCATGACCGCACCGGTGAACAGGGTGGCCACCAGGGGGATCACCACGACCGGCAGGACGCCACGCACCGACTTCGGCACCTTCCGGCGGGCCAACCAGAGTGCCACCAAGCCGCCGACGAGGCCGGCGGCCATGCCGCCGAGGAAGCCGGCCCCGATGGTCACCGACAGCGAGCCCCCGACGAAGCCCGGCGCGATGCCCGGCCGGTCCGCGATCGCGAACGCGATGAAGCCGGCCAGCGCAGGCACCAGGAACCCGAAGGCGGTCTTCCCGATCCAGAACAGCAGGGCCGCCCAGTGCATCCCGTCGCCGGCGTCGAAGGTGGTCGAGATCGTACTGATGTCGATCTTCGTGACGTCGATGGCGCCCTGCCTGCCGGCCACCGCCTGGGCGACCATGAACGACAGCGCGATCAGGATCCCACCGGCGGCGACGAACGGGATCATGTAGCTGACGCCGGTCATCAGCCACTGCCGCACCCGGGTCGCCGTCCGGGCTTCCGCGGTGACCTTGCTGGTCAGCGCGGGGCCGGACGGCGCGCCGATCGGGGAACCGGCGGCCGCCGGTCGGGGTGCGGGTGCGCCGCGGGCGGCCTGGACGGCCTGCTCGATGACGCCGGGAGCGTCGGCGATCGCCTTCTTCACCGACACCTGGATGATCGGTTTTCCCTGGAAGCGCTGCCGGTCGCGCACCTCGACGTCCACACCGAAGATCACCGCATCGGCGGCGGCGATGGCCTCCGGTGCCAGGCGGTCGGCCCCGGCTGCGCCCTGGGTCTCGACCTGGAGATCGTGACCGGCGGCCTGGCCGGCCTGCTCCAGGGCCTCGGCCGCCATGTAGGTGTGGGCGATGCCGGTCGGGCACGACGTCACGGCGACGAGCTTCACGCTGCCACCTCACGGGTGATGATCTCGACGACGGACTCTTCGTCGGGAGCGTTCAGCAGCGACTCCCGGAACGAGACGTGGATGAGCCGGCGGGCCAGCGACGCGAGGATCGTCAGGTGGTCCTGATCGCCGCCCTCCGGGGCGGCGATCAGGAAGACGAGCGTTGCCGGACCGTCCTCGGCGCCCCAGTCCACGCCCTGGGGAAGCCGGGCGAAGCCGAGCGTCGGGACGGTGACGTGGGTCGACCGGGCGTGCGGGATGCCGATGCCGCCGGGAAGCCCGGTCGACAGCTGCGCCTCACGAGCCCGCACGTCGGCCAGGAAGCCGTCCAGGTCGGTCACCCGGCCGGCGGCCTCCAGCCGCTCGGCGAGCCGGGCCGTGACGGCGACCCGGTCGTCGGCGTCGATGTCCAGGAGCACGAGCTCTCTGCTGATCAAGGTTGTCACTGGGGTGCACCTTCCAGCCGGCGCTGCGGGTCGCAGCGGTGGTGAAGAGTCACCGCCACGGCGGCGACGTCGGCCGGGCCCGGCATCCGGCTGCCCGGCAGGCAGGTGGCCGCAGCGCCCCAGGCGAGGGCGGCGACCAGGGCCTCGCGCGCCCGACGGGCGTCGTCGAGGACGGCGGAACCGGCCGGAGCCGGTTCGGCGGGGCCGGCGGTGCACCCCGCGGCGGGTCCGCGGGTGGAGCCGGACGAGAACAGGAACCCGGCGAGCAACGCATCGCCCGCTCCCACCGTGCTCCGCGGGCGCCCGACGCGCGCTTCGGCGTGCGCCGCCCCCGCGCCGTCCACCAGGACGGCGCCGTCCGCACCGAGGCTGACCAGCGCCGCACCGACGCCCCGATCGCGCAGCTCCGCAGCCGCGAGCACGACGTCGCCGAGTGTCGCCAGCGGCCGTGCCACTGCCTCGGCCAGCTCGTCATGGTTGGGCTTCACCAGATCAGGCATCTGGTCCGCCGACCGGCCGGCGGACAGCACCGCGCGCAGGGCATCACCGCTGGTGTCGACCGCCACGCGGGCGCCCCGTCGGTGCAGGGGTCCGACCAGGGAGGCGAAGAAGTCGGGCGCGACGCCTCGCGGCAGGCTGCCGCAGCACACCACCCAGGTGCCCGCCGCCGCCTCGTCCAGGACGGCCCGGCGCAGCGCCTCGACCTCCCCGGTGCGCAGCTGCGGGCCCGGCTCGTTCAGTTTCGTGGTCGTGCCGTCCGGCTCCGCCAGGGTGATGTTGGTCCGCACCCCGGCCGCCACCGGCACCGCCCGCACCTCGATGCCGTCGACGGTGAGCAGCTGGCCCAGCCGGACGCCGCCCGCGCCCCCGAGCGGCAGCACGGCCGTCGTCTTCAGCCCGTGCGCGGCGAGCGCCCGCGACACGTTGACGCCCTTGCCACCCGGGTCGACCCGGACTCCCGCTGCCCGGTTGAGCGCGCCGCGTACCAGGTGGTCGAGCTCGAGGGTGCGGTCGAGACTCGGATTGGGGGTTACTGTAATGATCATAATTGGAACCCCCCTGGATGACATCGTTGTCCTGCCGCTGACGCTGTTGATACACCTTGTCTTACGCCCGATCGCGTTGGTTTGACAAGAGGGGTGCAGCATTTCGGGCGCGAACGCACACGACGGGCAGGGGTGGGACAACAGCGGGCACGCTGACCTCTGCGCGGGACTCGGCCCAGCTGAACCCGACGCGCGGACGAGGAGCACGAAGCCCACCCCGGCCGACCGCCGGCTCCGGAGCTGAGCCGGAGCGGGCGGGCTTGGTGACGCGCGATGGTGCGGCCAGGGGCGGCTGAGCACTTCCCGGGGGGCGTCACCCCGGGTGGGCGGGCGCGGCGGATGCCGCCGGCGACGCCGCCAGGAGCGGGATCTGTGCGCTCGCCCACGGGCTGATCAGAAAGTTCGCGCCCCGGGCGACCTCCACCGCGGCGTCCCACGCCAGCCATCGATGTTCGGCCACCTCGTCGGGATCCGGCCGGGGCTCGCCCTCGCAGACGGTGACGAACACCGGGCACACCTCGTTCTCCTCCGTCCCGGAGGCGTCCACGGCGCGGTAGGCGAACTGCGGGATCCGGCAGTCGAGCGCGTCGGTGACCAGGCCGAGCTCCTGCTCCAGGCGACGTGCCACGGCGTCCTCGACCCGCTCTCCTGGCCGGGGGTGGCCGCAGCAGGAGTTCGTCCAGACTCCGGGCCAGGTGCGCTTGTGCAGGGAGCGCCGGGTCATCAGCAGTGCGCCGGCGGGGGAGAACACGTAGCAGGAGAAGGCCAGGTGCAGGGGGGTGTTGGTGTCGTGCACGGTCGCCCGGGGAGCCACCCCGCACGGCTGGCGGTCGGCGTCGAGCAGGACGACGAGATCCTCACCAGCCGAGCTCACGGCGATCCTCCGGGACGTCGGGTGCGGTCCGAGCAGGATAACGGGGCGGTGTCGATCGGCCGCCGATCGGGCCGGCGCGGGAGGAGGCTCAGCCGCAGCGCGGGCGCGATGCCTGGAGTGACCTCCCGTGCCGACATCCCGTGCTTACCATGGCGGCGGCCGCGGCGATCGGGTTGCTGGTCCGGGTGAGCGACGGGATCGGGGAGCGGATGAAGACCGGAGCGGGGGCCGGGCGAACCCTGGGGTTGACACTGCTGATGTCGGCATGTGTCGCGGTGGCTGCCTGCGGTGGGCCGGTGGCCTCGCGGCCGGGCCCGGGCACGACAGGGGCGGCAAGGGCTGCCGGGTCGGGCTCGGCGGGCGGGCCGACCGCGGGGCCGGCGGACGCCGGTCCGGGAGTCTCCACGTCCGGAGTCTCGAGCGCGGTCGTTCTGGACGGACCGAGCGTGCCCACGCCGGCGCACCCCTTCGCGCGGTACCTGCTGACCGGCGCGCGCAGCGGCGTGCGCGCGGAGGTGCTGGTCCGGTTGCCGGCGGCCTACTTCGACCCGGCGCAGGCAACCCGCCGGCTCCCGGTGATCGAGACCTTTCACGGGATGCCGGGCCATGCTCCGCAGTGGCTGGGCCGGCTCCGCCTGGGGGAACTGCTCGACCGGCAGGCCGCCGCTCGCCGGACCGCACCCGCGATCATCGTCTCCCCGGACATGAACTACCCGGACCAGGCCGACAGCGAATGCATGAACAGCGGCCGGGCGGCCCTGGAGACCTGGGCGACCCAGGACGTGCCGGAGTGGGTGGCGCGCACCTTCCGCGCGCGGACCGACCGCGACGGCTGGGCCACGATCGGGTTGTCCGCCGGAGGGTGGTGCGCGGCGATGGCGGTGATGTTGCACCCGGATCGTTTCCGGGCCGCGATCGTGCTGTCCGGCTACTTCCGGCCGCAGCTGTCCGCCGGGTCGCCCGCTGTCGGCGAGGCCGCCCTGCGTCGCTACGACCTCGTCGCCCTGGCCCGGCGTTCGCCGCCGCAGGTCGGGGTGTGGCTGTTGACCTCGCCGCATGATGCCGCCTCGTACCCGACCAGCGTGGCCGTCAGCAGGGCTCCCGGCCCGTTGGCGGTGACGGCGCAGGTGCTCCCCGGCCAGGACCACTCCTGGGTGGCCTGGGCCAGGGCCGAACCCGTCGCGCTCGACTGGTTGGCCCGGACCGCCCCGGGTTTCGCCCCCTGACGCGACACGTCACCGGGGTAGCCTCGGCACTGCGGGCGCGGCTCAGTCCTGGCGCGCTCGCCATTCCTGGTCGAGCAGGCCGTAGAGAACGTCGTCGACGCGGCGTCCGAGGTGCCACGCGCTGCACCGGAGCCGGCCCTCCTCGACGAACCCGCAGGCGATCGCCGTCGCTCGCATCGGGGTGTTGAGCTCCAGGGTCTCCAGGGACAGCCGGGCCAACCCGCGGATCTCGAAGCCGAATCGGCAGACCACCTGGACGGCGTCACGCCCGAGGCCCTGGCCGCGCGCTGCCGGCAGCAGTGAGATGCCGACGTGGGCGCTGCGGTGGTGCAGGTCGATGTCCCACAGGCCGACCTGGCCGAGCGCCGTGCCGGTCTCGTCGTCCAGCCGCTGGACGGTGAAGAAGGTGGTGGCGGCCTCCGGTTCGGTCTGTCGCTTGTCGTACTCGGCCTGGCGGGCGGCCAAGCTCCGGGGGCGGAAGGGGCGCGAGTCCGCCAGCGAGACGTGCTCGGCGTCCGTGTCGAGCGGGAACAACGCCTGGACGTCGTCGCGTCGAGGCTCCCTCAGACCGACCAGTCGACCTCTCAGCATCGGATCATCCAAGCAGCCTGGGTCGCCCGGAGCCACGGATTATCAGGCACCGTGGACGTGGCAGGGCGGGTCAGGGGAGGGGCGTGGCCGCTCGCTTGTGGGTCTTGAAGAGGGCCTTCTTGGCGGCCTTGCGCGTGCCGCCCTGCGGGTGGTGCTCGGCGATCCCCTCGAGTACCTCGATGAGCTGGGGATGCGTGCTCCGCCAGGCCGAATCGAGGTCGCCCTCCGTGTCCAGGATCTCCCACACGGCGGCCGCGGTCTCCGGGTCGGCGAGTGCGTCGGCCGCGAGGGCGAGCGCCACCGCTTCGAGCGCGGCCCACTGGCGCAGCGCGGCCGGCAGGGGTTCGGGCTCGGCTCCGTCGTTCAGCACGACGTGCGCGTAGACCGCGAGGACGGGGTCGTCACGCAGAGCCTCCATCGTGGCGCGCCCCGCGGTCCCGACGTACTCGGCGAACTGGTCGGCCAACACCGCGAAGGCGGTGACCCGGTGCACGGCCTTCCCGAGGCGCGCCGCCGCCAGCAGTTCGGCGGTCGCCCGCTGCGGAGTGCGGGCGGCGGACCAGGCGGCGAGCAGGGGTTCGGCGACGGTCTCGCCGAGCCTTGGGAGGGCCTCGAGCAGCGTCGGTGCGTCCAGGGCGGCAGGATCGTCCGCCAGTGGCGCATCGGCGCCTTCGGCGAGGGCGAGGGTGCGGATGCCGGCCCGCCCCAGGGGCGTGAGCAGGAGGGCGCCGTCGTCGACGGTGACGGCGCCGAGCTCGGTGAGCTGGGCGAGATGGCGGTTCCAGTGCCGGCGAGCCTGGTCGAGCAGCGGGCCCGCCGGTACCTCGACACCCCCGGTGCCCTCGTTCACCGTCTCGACGACCGTGGTGAGGACGACCTCTGCCAGGTCGCCGACCGGCACCGCGACCCCGTCGTACAGCTCGACGAGGGTGGCGGGGACGACCGCGTCGACCGCGTCGAGGAGCTCCGCTTCGAGCAACTCCTCGTCGTCGAGGTCGTCGTCGAGGTCGTCGTCGAGCTCGTCGTCCGCCTGTGCGGTGTCGCCGCTGACCGGTTGCTGCGCCCAGGTCAGGCAGTTGTCGAGAAGGTCCGCCCACCAGGCCACCACGGCGGACGGGTCCGGGGAGGGACCCAGCAGGTCGGCCGCGGCGGACCCGGGCACGACCTGGACGGGCCCGGCGTCGAGCAGACCGGTGTCGATGGCCAGGGCCCACAGCCGGTCCAGCGCGGGGATGTCGTCGGCCGTGCGAACCCGGGCCTCCGGCAGCGGAAGGCCGAGGTCGGCGCAGGCGCGCCGGGCGTCCGGAAGGGTGAGGACCTCCTGACGAGTGGTCTTCCGGCGGGAGCCGACCCAGGCGGCCAGCCGTAGCACCTTCTGGGCCAGCGGGGCCGACAGCGCGGCCCCGGCGAGCTCCGACACCGCCGGGAGCCAGGTCAGCGGCAGGTCCGGCCACGCGTCGTCGGCGTCGTCCTCGTCGTCGGGCGCCCGGTCGAACCAGCGATCGGACTCGGCCCTGCCACGTGCCGGGTCGAGGATCGCCGAACGGTGTTCGAACGGCAGCGCGTTGAACGCCTCCATCACCGCTGCCGGACCGGGCTGCGACGGGCCGAGCCCGACCGACGTCAGGATCGCCTTGGCCGGGCCGACGTCGCGGGGGTCCCGGAAGGCCGCGAGTACCTGGTCGCCGATGCGGTCGAGTTCCGTCAGCAGAGTCGGCGCGGGGTCGCTCCCGGGCGCCAGACGCTTCCCGTCGTGCAGGAAGGTCAGGTAGGCCCGGGTCGTCGGCACGACGGCCGCGAACCAGTCGTCAGGGGCGGTCACCGTGCGCGGCAGGACGTCGAGCAGGAGCTCGTTCAGGACGTCGGCCTGCCACCGGGTCGGGTGCGGGTCGCCGAAGTAGGACTCCTTGAACTCGACCAGGGTCTCGACGACCTCCGGCTGGATCTCGGGGACCCGGGCGTACGTCCGCGCGAACTCTCGGATCACGCTGGGTGGTGGCACGTGCTCATCCTTGCACGCTCGGTCCCGACCGGGGACCGACGTGCCCCGCGCGTGATCACGCCAGCTCGTCGTCCACCGGGACGTGACCGCGGTCCGGGCGGCGCCCTGGTCCGGGTCGACCCTGATGACCCGGATCACGGTTCACTGTCCACGCTGCGCCGAGTCCGGAATCGGACGACGCCAGTGATTTTTCACGTCATACGCCGAAGCTAGCCTTGCCGAGTCGGGGTGGCTCCGAAGCGCCCCGGATGACCGCCGAACGGAATCTCGACCGACACATCCCGCTGGGAGATAGTTATGCGCTGGAACCGAAGGCCGCGAATAGTGAGCGCCACCGCGATCGGTGCCTTGGCTGCCGCTGGAGTGATGGGCGCTGCCGTGCTGGCCGGCCCCGTGGCCAATTCGCGGGCGGCGAGCGGCGTGCTCCGCGGCAGCTATTACAACGGAGGATTCTGCTACCAGCACAAGGTCGGGGAGGAGAACCCCTACCGACTGCGGGTGTTCGAAGCCAGCTACGACCCCACCGCGGAATCCACTGAACTCGTCTTCATGGTCCAGAAATGGGATGGCTCATCCAACCAGTACAATGACGAAAGGCTGGCCTTCAAGGATGCGGTCTTCAAGTTGAGCCTGGGCGGCTACTACAAGGATGCGAACACGTTCTGCGACTCCGTCACCATTGATCGCGCCGCTCGGTACCTGGGGGGCGATGTGTACCGCTACGGTGAGTGGACCTCGACGCGGACCATCGGCTAGCCCTTCAGCCCGGATTCACGGATCGATTCGTGGGGGCTGCGCGAGCAGCGAGACTGGCGGGCATGCAGGCAACCACGGTCGTCAACCTGAAGGGTCACCGCGGCGACCCTGACTACGCCGACGTCGTGTACGTGGGCCGTCCGATGCACCGGGGCGGGTGGCACCTGGCCGGCTCCCCGCTGGCGAGCCCGTTCCGCCCGGGGCCGGACGGCAGCCGGCTGGAGGTCCTGGAGAAGTACCGTGCCTTCCTGCTGGCGCGCCCGGACCTGCTGGCGCTCCTGCCGTCGCTGCGCGGGCGCCGGTTGGGTTGCTGGTGCGTGCCCGAGCCCTGCCACGCCCAGGTCATCGCCGAACTGGCGGACTCCGGCTGACGGCGGCGGAGCGGGTCAGCGCGTCCCGCTGGAGGCAAATCCCAGGGGTGGCTGAAGGGGCAGGTGGGAACGGGTGTGGTGTCCCGCCGTCCCAGCTGCGGCGTGGCCGCTTGCCGAGCGCTCGGCCGACTGCCGAGACTTTCGGCCGCGGTGCGCGCCCGGTGCCCTGCGGGTTGGGTGGACGCTCGCCGCCGAGGCGCAGCGGCGCCCGGTGAGAGCGCAAGGATCAGGGAGGACCAGCCATGCCCACAGGAACATCGCGGTTCTCCCGGGTGGGTACCTGGCACTGGCGGGTCAAGGGCGTGTGGACGAAGATCCGGGACGGGGAGATCGCCGACTGCGGCATCGGCGACGGCAACGCGATCTGGTGCACGGTGCTCTGGCAGGCGTGAGCCCGGCGGCTCCGCTCCGCCGGGTCGCCGGGCGTGCCGCCGGGTCGCCGGTTCGTGCCGCCGGATCGCCGGGCGTGGGGTGCGACGTCGACTCACCGGTGAGCCTGCGACCCCTCCACCGCTGCGCTGGGATCGAGCCGGACCAGGCGGCCCGGGTTGGACTCGTCGAGCTCGGCCAGCGGAGCCCGCGATTTCACGAAGTCCGAGAAGGACCGATAGCCGAGCGCACGCTCGCTGAAGGACGGATCCATCCTCTTCATCTGGCTCTTCACCGCGGAACTGTGCAACCACTCCGCGTCGTCCTTCTCGTGGCCGAGCCGTAGCGCGCGCTCCAGCAGTCGGGTGGCCACCTCCTGGGGATCTTCGGGCTCGACGTCCGCCTCCTCCTCGGCCACCGGTGCGCTCACCCGCCGGCTTCGCCGGGGCTTCGGTGCGGATCCCGCGGGCTGGTCCGGGCCCGGCTCCGGTGGGATCGTCGGTACCACGCCGTCGTCCGGCGTGCCCGGCGCGGGGGCGACCCCGGGCAAGGCGTCGTAGGTGACGAATTCGTCGCAGGCCGCGGTGAGCGACCGGCTCGTCGAGCCCGCTACGCCGACCCCCACCACGTAGCGGCCGAGGCGCCGACAACGTTGGGCCAGCGCGATGTAGTCGGAGTCCCCGGCCACGATCACCACGTGTGTCAGGTCGGGCAGTCGGAACATGTCCTCGACGGCGTCGACGGCCAGCCGGATGTCCGCTCCGTTCTTGCCGTAGGCAGCCGCCGGGAACAGCTGCACCAGGTCCACCGCCCGGCTGACCAGCTGACCGCGGTACCCGGCGTTCACCGGCACCGACCAGTCCGCGTACGCCCGGGTGAGCACGAGGGTGCCGAACGAGGAGGCGAAGTCGATCACTGCCCCGACGTCGACGGTGGCTCGGGTGAGCTTGTCCGCCACGCCGGCGGCGGCTGCCGCCGACGCGCTCTCGAACGAGCGGACCCGGTCACGCTGGAACTGGCCCCGGCCGTGGACCTGGTCGTATCGCGAGATCACGACGTTGTCGAAATCGACGTAGACAGCCACTCGAGTCATACCGGGATCGGCCATGGATCTCCTTGTCCTGATGCTCGGGGCAACCGCCTCCGAGTGATGTCCCGCCTCGCAACAGCCATCATTGTCGTCGCCGGGTCAGGCCGCGCCCGACGTCGCGCGCCCGACGTCGCGCGCCCGACGTCGCGCGGCCGGCACGCCCGGGCGGGCGCCGATGCCGTGGTCCAGGCCGTGCAGAGCTGGTCGAGGGACCTGACGGAGGACCCCGGCGCCGGGCTCCGGGAGGCCGGTGAGCGGGGCGATGGTCCGGGAACATGCCGCGGACACGCGACATCAGACGGGCCCGGAGACGTCCGGTCGGCGCATCGAGTGTCAGGATGACCAGCAGATCGACCGAGCGTGCAGGCCTGTGAAACCCTCCAGGTAGGAGGCATCCCATGCCCGAACAACGGGCCCTGCTGGTGGGCATCGACCAGTATCCCTACCCGCCGAACAACCTGAATTCCTGCGTCAACGACTCCCTCGCGATCCAGCGAATGCTCATGCAGACATATGGCTTCGATCCTGCCAAGATCGCGATATTGCACAACCAGGATGCCACCCTGGCGAATGTGCGCAGCGCGTTGGACACTCTCTTCGCGGACGCGAAACCGGGGGATCGTCTCGTCTACTTCCAGTCCTCGCACGGGTACCGATATCCCAAGGGGGACACCCTGATCGAGGTGTTGTGCCTGTACGACCAGTTCCTCGAGGACCACGAACTCGTGGATCGGACCAGGAATCTGCCACCCGAGGTACTGACGGTCGTGCTGGACGCCTGTCACTCGGGAGGGATGGACAAGCTGTTCTTCCCCCCGGGGGAGATGCCCGCCATGGCTCGAGCGAAGGTGTTCCAGGCGTCCAGCGAACAGGTTGCCCAGAAGGCCGGGCTGTTCCAGCAGATCAACAAGGTGAAGTTCTTCGGGCGCAAGCCCACGCTGGATACCGGCGCCATCATCAAGAACTGGACGCCGACGCCACCCCCCGGTGCGCCGCCGGCGAAGGACCTCAGCGAGGGTGAGGCCGAACTCAACGGGGCTCTCTTCGCCGCCTGCATGGCCGACCAGACGGCAGCGGCGGGGAGCCCGCCGACGCGCAACCTGTCCGCCTTCACCTTCGCGCTGCTCGACCAGCTGGACACCAGGATTTCGCTGGCCGACCTGTGCGGTCGGGTGGTGGCCCGGCTGCAGGCGCTGAACATGCGCCAGACGCCGGTCATCGACGTCCCTATCGCTGCGCAGGCGATGGCCGCCAAGACGTTCATCACGGACACGCCCGTCAACGGGGTCTCCAGCGTCGACGTCGCGATCCGGAAGATCCTCGACCAACTCGCCGGCTAGAGCCAGCGATCATGACGACGCTGGCCAGGAGAAGGAGAGACTCATGACGACCACCGCCACCATGACCCAACCGAGCACGACAGCCGACGACGCCATCGCCCAGGTCCTGGCCGCCCTCAGCGGTGGGGCACCCCCGGGGACCCGCGGCGGCGCGTACGACGGCAGCGGTATCACGGCCGGCATCCTCACCGGCGTCCGCGACGGCCTCATGCTCAACCCGAAGCTACAGCTGACGGCGCCGAAGGCACCGGTGATGCTGCAGGTCCAGGACCCGCAGCAGCTGGCTCAGAAGGACTTCTGGAACAGCGTCTTCAGCGTCACCCAGGACGTTCTGCCGATCGTCGTCCAGGCTCTGTCGAAGGACTACGCCCCGCCCAAGAGCGCCGCCGACATCCGGGTCCCCGCCGAACGGCGGAGCGACAAGGACTGGCTGAACTTCGTCGGCTCCCTGCTGCAGACCACGGTGCCGCAGGTCATCAACCTGGTCCAGGGCAAGGACTACAACCCGGGTAGCCTGACGCCGCCGCAGGTTCCGCCCGGGAAGGACAAGGACTGGGTCAACGATGCCGTCCAGGTCGGCATCCAGGCCCTCCCCTTCGTCCTGTCGCTCTTCTGATCGCCGACGCGTCTCTGATCGCCGACGCGTCCGAGCCATCTCGCCTCAGCGCGGGGCC
>DATDMG010000347.1:0-10543 GCA_036518955.1 Kineosporiaceae bacterium
CCGGACGGCCCGTCCGCCGGGAGCCCGGACGGCCCGTCCGCCGGGAGCCCGGACGGCCCGTCCGCCGGGAGCCCGGACGGCCCGTCCGCCGGGAGCCCTGCCGGCCCGTCCGCCGGGAGCCCCGACGGCCAGCTGCAACGGGTCGACCTGTCGGACCTGACGGTGGCGGCCGGGCTGACCGTCCCCGGCGGCCCGGCGGTGGACGCCGGGCCGGGTCCCGCCGGGCCGGGTCCCGCCGGGCCGTTGCCGGGCTGGGGGACGCCGGCGGCCCCGGCCCCGGCCCCGGCCCCGGCCGACTCTGCCCGGACCCCGCGGCGCGGTCGGCAGCGGGCCTGATCCGGTCCACCGCCGCGGGGTGGGCGCCGCCCCACGCCCGCCGGACGGCGGTGCGCGTCGGTCCGGGGGACGGGTCTGCGCGGCGCGGGCCGGGCTGTCGGCGGTGGCGCATAGGCTGGCGCCGTGACCCAGCAGAACGCCGTCCCGACGTCCGCCGGTGTGCCCGGTGCGCGCCGTCGCCTGCTCCTGATCGATGGGCATTCGCTCGCCTACCGGGCGTTCTTCGCCCTGCCGGTGGAGAACTTCTCGACCCGTACCGGCCAGGTGACGAATGCCGTCTACGGGTTCACCTCGATGCTCATCAACGTGCTGCGCGACGAGCACCCGGACGCCGTCGCGGTCGCGTTCGACGTGTCCCGACAGACCTTCCGCACCGAGGAGTACGCGGACTACAAGGCCAACCGCAGTTCCTCGCCGCAGGAGTTCTCCGGCCAGGTCGCGCTCATCAAGGAGATCCTCGAGGCCCTGCGGATCGAGGTCGTGGAGAAGCCGGGGTACGAGGCCGACGACGTGATCGCCACGCTGGCCCGGCGGGCGTGTGACGCCGGGTACGAGGTGCTGATCAGCAGCGGCGACCGTGACGCCATCCAGCTCGTCGGCGAGTGCGTGACCATCCTGTACCCGTTGCGTGGGGTGTCCGAACTCGTTCGGTTGACCCCCGAGGCGGTGCGGGAGCGCTACGGGGTCGCGCCGCAACGGTACAGCGACCTGGCCGCACTGGTCGGGGAGAGCAGCGACAACCTGCCGGGCGTTCCCGGCGTCGGGGCCAAGACCGCGGCCAAGTGGCTCGCCGCCTACGGCGACCTCGACGGCATCGTCGTGAACGCGCCCGCGATCAAGGGCAAGGTCGGCGAGAGCCTGCGCGCCCATCTCGACCAGGTGCTGCTGAACCGGCGGCTGAACCGGCTCGTCGACGACCTCGACCTGCCGGTCACGCTGGAGCAGCTCACCGTTCGCTCCTGGGACCGGGAGCAGGTGCACCAGGTCTTCGACGCGTTGGAGTTCCGCGTCCTGCGCGAGCGGCTGTTCGCCACCCTGACCACCCCGGAGCCGGAGGCCGAGGGCGGGTTCGTGCTCTCCGGCGAGCGGCTCGCCGGCGCAGCCGTCGGAGCCTGGCTGGCCGCCCATGCGGGTCCGGGCACCCGCACGGGGGTGCACGTCACCGGCCGGTGGGCAGGTGGCAGTGGTGACGCCCGCGCCCTCGCGCTGGCAGCCGCGGACGGCGCGGCCGCCTTCGTCGACCTCGTCGACGTCGATGCCGCGGCGCTCGCGGTTCTCGCCGACTGGCTCGCCGCGGACGACCGGTCCAAGGTCCTGCACGACGTCAAGGGGCCGCTCCTTGCGCTCGGCGCGCGGGGGTTGCCGCTTCGCGGGGTGGCGCTCGACACCGCGCTGGCGGCCTACCTGTGCCGGCCCGATCAGCGGATCTACGACCTGGCCGACCTGAGCCTGCGGCACCTCGGCCGGGAGCTGCGCGTGCAGGAGCCGCCCGACGGCCAGCTCCTTCTCGACACGGGTGACGGGCCCGACGAGGCCGAGGTCGCGATGGTCCGGGCTCGGGCCGTGCTCGAGCTCGCCGTCGTCCTGGAGCGCGAACTCGCCGACCGTGGCGGCTCGGCGCTGTCGGCCGACGTCGAGTTGCCGCTCGTCGGCGTCCTGGCGGCGATGGAGCGTGCCGGGATCGCCGTCGACGTCCCGGCTCTGTCCGACCTCGAGGGCTACTTCGCCGCGGCCGTGGCGGACGCCGCGAAGCAGGCCTACGAGGTGATCGGCATCGAGATCAACCTCGGTTCGCCCAAGCAGTTGCAGGTGGTGCTCTTCGAGCAGCTGCAGATGCCGAAGACCAAGCGCACCAAGACGGGCTGGACCACCGATGCCGAGGCCCTCGCCGACCTGTACGTCAAGACCGAGCACCCGTTCCTGCTCCACCTGCTGCGCCACCGCGACGCCTCGAGGCTCCGCTCCACGGTGGAGGGGCTGCTGAAGTCGGTGGCCGACGACGGGCGCGTCCACACCACCTTCCAGCAGACGGTCGCCGCGACCGGGCGGCTGTCCAGCACCGACCCCAACCTGCAGAACATCCCGATCCGGACCGACGAGGGCCGCCGGATCCGGGAGACGTTCGTGGTGGGCCCCGGGTACGACTGCCTGGTCACCGCCGACTACTCCCAGATCGAGATGCGGATCATGGCTCATCTCTCCGGTGACGAGGGCCTGATCGAGGCCTTCCGTTCCGGGGAGGATCTGCACCGGTTCGTCGGCGCACGGGTGTTCTCGGTGCCCCCGGCCGAGGTGACGCAGGCGATGCGGTCGAAGATCAAGGCGATGTCGTACGGCCTGGCGTACGGGCTGTCGGCGTTCGGGCTCTCCCGGCAGCTGACCATCCCCGTCGAAGAGGCGCGGGGGTTGATGACGGAGTACTTCGACCGGTTCGGCGGCGTGCGCGACTACCTGCACGGCGTCGTCGCCGAGGCCCGTCGCACCGGCTACACGGAGACGATCTTCGGGCGGCGCCGCTACCTACCGGATCTGACGAGTGACAACCGGCAACGGCGGGAGGAGGCGGAGCGGATGGCCCTGAACGCCCCCATCCAGGGTTCCGCCGCCGACATCATCAAGGTCGCGATGCTGCGGGTCGACCGCGCGCTGCGGGAGCAGAGGCTGGCGAGCCGGCTCATCCTGCAGGTGCACGACGAGCTCGTGCTGGAGGTGGTGGGGGGCGAGCGTGAGCAGGTGGAGGCGCTGGTCCGGGAGGCCATGACCTCGGCGGCCCGGCTCTCGGTGTCGTTGGAGGTGTCCGTGGGGGTCGGCCGGTCCTGGCACGAGGCGGGGCACTGAGGCTCGAGCGTCCCGCGTCGGGTGCCGGGCCGGCCCGAGGGCCGGCCCGGCACCCGGGAGGGTCAGGCGGAGGCGAGGGCGGCGATCTCGGTGGCGTTCAGGGCCCGGTTGTAGACCCTGACGTCGTCGATCTGCCCCTTCAGGAAGTCGACCTGGTTGCCGTTGTAGAGCCCGCGGCCGAACGTGGTGTGCCCGGTCGCCCGCCAACCGGCGGTGAAGGGGACGTCGTCCTGCAGCGTGCCGTTGACGTAGAGCCGCATCCGGCCGTGGTCGGCGTCCTGCACCCCGACCAGGTGGTACCACTGCCCGGCCACCGGGGTGATCGACGCCGCCTGAGCCACCACCGTCGTCTCGCTCGACGAGTCGCCGGTCAGCCGGGTCATCGAGAACTTCCCGCTGTCACCCTTGAGCTGCAGGTAGAACGCGCTCACCTGGCTGCCGTCCATGGCGGCGACGGTCTGGTAGCCGGACACCGAGCCGAGCCTCACCCAGGCGGCGACGGTGAAGTTGCCGGCCGTGTCCGCCACCGGGGCGGCGACGTCGGCGTACCCGGAGCCGTTCAGCGCCAGGCTGGAGGTGCCCACCTTGCCCGCAGCCCAGGACGCCCCCGAGCCGGTGAGGGTGGCGGGGTGGTTGCGCCCCGAGCCGTCCGTGGCCGTGGTCCCGCTCCCCTCGTCGAAGGCCCAGGCCCCGACCGGGGTCTGCGAGGGGACGTCGTCGGTGGACAGGTAGGTGATGCCCCGGGCTCCGATGGCCTGGGCGGGCACCGTCGGGGTGGCCGCCGACTGGTAGCTCGCCACCGCCGTCAGCGCGGTGTACGGGGCCGGCGTCGCGGGTGCCGTCACATGGAAGGTGGCCGTGACGGTCTTCCCGGGGACGACCGCCGGCCAGCCGGTGGGCTGGGCGGGCACGACGCTCCAGCCGCTGGGAGCGGGCAGGTCCAGCGTGGCGTTCAGCACGCCGGCGCCCGGCCGGACCGTCATCGCGGCCGTGACGTCGAACTTCTGCCCCGAGGTGACGGTCTCCGGGGCGGTGACCGTCACGGTGGTGCGCGGCGACGCCTCCGCGTAGGTCGCCGTCCGGTAGGGCGGGCTCACCACATTGTTGACCCGAACCCCGCCGAGCGTGGTGAAGTACGGCGTGAGCTCGACCGTGCCGAGGCGCGGCCCGACGCCGGTCCCGGTGCCCCAGGACGCGATCGCGAGCGTGTTCTGACCGTTCGGGCGCAGGATCCCGTTCGGCAGGACGAACACGTGCTGGGGGCCGACGTCGTTGACGTACCGCCCGATCAGCCACCCGTTCAGGAAGATCTGCGTCCGGTAGGGCCGGGCGGGATCGTCGGTGATCTTCAACCCCAGCGAGGTGTCCTGGCCCTGCGGCAGGTCGAGGGTGAACGTCGTCCGGTACCAGCCGACCCCGGGCGTGGTGTCGTCGCGCGGCACGCCCACCGCGGTCCAGGAGGTGTCGGGGTAGGACTCGAGCGAGTACCCGGCCCGCTCGCCGTGCAGCCCACCGTTGTTGAACGGCCCGCGGACGGTGTCGAGCGGGGTCTCCCCGCCCCGGTCGCCCTGCAGCCGCCACGTGATCGTCGGGTGTGCCCCGAGGAACCGGGCGCCGGTGAGGCCACGAGCCTCCTTGTGCGAGTCGGTCGCGTTGAAGTCCTCGTTGTGGCCCATGTTCTCCACCAGCACGCTGAGCGTGGCGCTCGATCCCGCGGCCAGGACGCCGGCCGGCACGCTGAAGGAGGCCGTGCCGGAGCCGCTGCTGCCGAGGTAGGTGCCGTTCAGCCAGGCCGCGAAGACGCCCGCCGTGCCGGTGATCGCGGACAGCACGACGGTGCTCTCCTGGCCGGTGGCGGTGAACCGCCCGCGGTACCAGACGTCGCCGTGGTGGAAGCCGTAGTCATCGGCGAACAGGACGGGCAGGGTCACCGGGGCGGTCGTGCTGTTCGAGGTCACCTTGTCGGCGACCGCCCAGCCCGAGTCGTCGAAGTCCGGCTGTGCCTCCGGGGTGTCGGCGGCGTAGCGCCAGTTCGTCAGCGCCGGTAGCGAGGGCAGCGCGGCCGGTCCGGCCAGGGTGCCGCCGAACTCGGCGATCGCGTTGCCGACGACCCGCAGCCGCCGTGGGCTGGTGTCCATGTTCCACTGCACCGCGTGAACCGTCGGCGGAACCAACACGAGCAGGGGAGTCGTCGTCGTGGTGTCCCCGGTGAGGACCAGGCGCGCGTTGGCGACCATCCGGGCGGACCGCACCAGGGCCGGACCCTGGATCAGGACGGGCCCGGCCGCGGTGTCCCGGCGCCACCAGGTGGCGGCCCCGGCGTCCGTGGTCAGGTAGAGCCGCAGCGCGACCGGGGTGCCGCCGCGAACGCCCTCGACGTCCACCTGGGCCTGGCCGTCGTGCTTGTAGTTCAGGCGCAGGTCGCCGCGGGCGGCGTCCCAGGTCGCGGTGACCGCCGCGCCGTTGGCGACGGTGACCCTCGGCTGCGCGTCGTAGCGGAGGACGCTCTCGCCGTCCTCGCCCTGCCGACCGTACAGCACGGCGACGTCCCGGCCGCCGATGGCCGCGTGCGTGAGGATCTCCGAGGTGGAGTACGCCAGGAACTGGGAGCCGAGCCGGTAGCCGGCCACCAGCAGCTTGGAGTCCCGTCCGGCCAGGGTGATCGCGGTGCCCGGTTGCTGCGGCACGCTGGCGTAGCGCTGGGCACCCGCCGGCGGGACGTCGATCGCGTCGACGACGACGTAGGCGTCCTTCGACGCCGCGTTCTTGTTGCCGGTCACCACGATCTGGAGCGTGTGGCTGCCGGCGGCCAGGCCATCGGCGGCGTAGAAGACCTGCTGGGTGGCCTTGGCGGAGCCGTAGCCGTCGACCGTCGCGACCTTGGCGCCGTCCAGGTAGACGTCGGCGATTCCGTGGTTGGCGTCGTAGCTGGAGATCCAGCGCACGGCGGTGCCGGTGAAGGAGACCGTCACCGAATCATTGCTGGTTCGGCTGAACGACTCGGTCTGATGGTAATCGGCCGCGGTGTAGTTCTGCTCGGGGCCGACGTGGCTCCAGGCGCCGCTGTACGCCAGGGTCGGATCGTTGTCGTCCGCGGTGTAGTCGCTGCGCGCGGCGAGGTCGACGGTGAGGTGGGTGGTGTCGGTCGCCGTCGACGCCGCGTCGGAGTGCCGGAGCACCAGGAACTGGGTGTGGTCGTCCGGATTGATCCGGGCGCGCTCGGTGACCGCGGCGGTGCTGGGCGGGGTGGTGCCGACCGGCACGGTCCGGGTCAGCGAGCCGACGGAGCCGAAGAAGTGCCCCAGGCGATGCACCTCGTCGTACTTGGCTCCCAGGTCACGGTTCTCCTGGATGGGGGCCGCGTAGTCGTAGGAGGTGTACACCTGGCTGGGGTCGGGCAGCCAGCCCCAGGACGTGCCACCGTAGCCCATGTAGAGGTTCTGCATGGTGGCGCCGTCCGCCACGTTGTTCTTGTAGAAGACCTTCTCGAAGTCCGGGCCGGTCAACTGCCGACAGGCGGCGTACCCCGGGCCCCGCCACGGGTCGAACGAGCCGCCCTGGTACTCCGCGGTGAACATCGGCGAGTCGTTCCGGAACCGGGGCAACGACCCCAGGCCGCTCCACTTCGTGGGGGTGGAGCAGTTGAAGCCCTGCGGGTAGCTGTCCTGCCCGGGCAGGTCGACCGCGCCGGTCCCGGTCGCCCAGGTGGCGGGACCGCAGCAGTGGTTGTGCGTGAAGGGCACGGTGATCCCGTGGGAGCGGACCAGCTTCTCGGTGTGGTCCATGTACGCCGGATCGGTGTTGTTCCCGTACTCGTTCTCGATCTGGTAGAGCAGCACGCTGCCCTGGCCCTTGGTGAACTGGTGCCGGGCGATGACCGGGTCGATCACGGAGAGCCACTCGTCGCTCGCCGCCTGGAAGTCGGCGGCGCTGGTGCGGGCCCGGCCCTGCTGGGTCGCCAGCCAGCCGGGGAAGCCGCCGGAGTCGGTCTCGGCGTTGATGTACGGGCCCGGGCGGGCGATCACGTAGATCCCCACCCGCGCGGCCACGTCGAGCAGGCGTTCCACGTCACGGACCCCGGTGAAGTCGTAGACACCCTGGCGTGGGGAGTGGAACGCCCAGTCGAAGTAGATCGACGTGGCGTTGAAGCCGGCGGCCTTCATCTTCTGCAGCACGTCCAGCCACTCGTCCGGGCTGGGCAACCGCCAGTAGTGGAACTCTCCGGACCACAGGTAGATGCGCTTGCCGTCGACGAGGAGCGAGTCATGGTCCCAGGTCACCGCGTGCGGGCCGCCGGACGCCGCGGCGACGGCGACGGGGTCGTCGTCCACCGGCGGCAGGTTGACCGTCGACCCGCTCGAGTCGGTGATCACCGTCGGGTTCTTCGACGCGGCGGCCGGCCCGGACGGGCCGGAGTCGGCCAGGGCGACGCCGGCCGGCGTGCCGAGCGCGAGGAGCAGTGCGGCTGCGGCGAACCCGACGAGCAGGCGACGCGGAGTCCGGGGGCGCCGGGGCCGGTCGAGGTCCGGTAACGGGCGGCTGGGGGATGCGGAACGACGTAACACGGACCCTCCCGAGAACCTCGTGGCGTCCTCACCCGAGGTGGCGTGTTCGATTGTGTGCGTAACCAACAGCACAGGCGTCCGGTCTTGTGTGAGACCGATGGAGTGTGTTCGGGCGCGCACACATTCGTGCCTTGCCGCACAACAGGTCAACGGAAGTTACTCAACCGTGATGACCGGTCGATGTCCGACAGGTCTGTCCCTGCTGATCGCTCCGGGGGTGCCGCGGGGTGTCCCGGGGTGGCTCCGGGTCAGCTCCGGCGGCGGCTGACCAGGATCGCCGTCCCGGGGAGGAGCCGCCCGCGCAACGGGCTCCACCCTCCCCAGCTGCGCTCGTGGCCGGCGGGCCACTCCGGTTCCACCAGGTCCACCAGTGCGAGGCCGGCACCGACCAGATCGCGGATGCGGTCGCCGAGCGTGCGGTGGTGCTCGGCGTAGAGGACGTCGCCGCGCTCGTCCTCCTCGACGTAGGGGGTCCGGTCGAAGTAGGGGCGAACGGCGGTCAATCCGGCCTGGCCGGGGTCGTCCGGGAAGGCCCACCGGATCGGGTGGGTGATCGCGAAGGTCCACTGGCCACCCGGGCGCAGCACCCGCGCCACCTCCGCCATGATCCGCTCTGGGTCGGCGACGAACGGCACCGCGCCGTAGGCGGAGAAGGCGATGTCGAAGGAGCGATCCGCGAACGGCAGGTCCCGGGCGTCCGCCTGGACGAGCCGGACGGGGCCGGGAGCCGCGGGACGCCGTCCGCGGGCCTGCGCCTCGGCCAGCATCCGGGCCGACTGGTCCACCCCGACGGCCCGGGCGCCGCGCCCGGTCAGCCACCGGGAGCACTGGGCGGCGCCGCAACCCACCTCCAGCACGTCGGCGCCGGTGACGTCGCCGAGCAGCCGTGCCTCCGCCTCGTCCAGCCCTTCCGGGCACCACACGAACCGATCGTCCCCGAGGAAGTCGCCGTGCTCGACGAGGTAGCCGGTCGCCGCGGCGTCCCACCAGGACCGATTTGCCCGGGCGGTCCGGACGGCATCGGTGGCCCGGTAGCCCGCTCGGGCTACCGGCCGCACGGCCTCGTTCATCCTGTCGTCCTCCGTTCAGCCTGCTCTCGACCCGCCTGCTTTGACCGGTGATCGAGGGGCAGGATAGGGTGGCATCGGGCGCACGTTGAGTGCGCGGACTGAGCGTGTCCTTGATGAGACCGGCGCAGGGGTGTCGTCGACGGCACTCCGAGGCCGCTGATGGGGGACTGGCGTTGGGGCCGCGTACTTGCGATGCCCACGCGAGCTCTACACATCACTGTCCCATCGATCCCTGTCCGCATCGGAGCCCTTACTACATGACCACCAGCACGGCCGAGAAGGCGAGCACCCCGCAGGTCGCGGTCAACGACATCGGCAGCGCGGAGGATTTTCTCGCCGCGGTCGACGAGACCATCAAGTACTTCAACGACGGGGACATCGTCTCCGGCACGATCGTCAAGGTCGATCGGGACGAAGTCCTCCTCGACATCGGTTACAAGACCGAAGGCGTGATCCCCTCCCGGGAGCTGTCGATCAAGCACGACGTCGACCCGGGTGAGGTCGTCAGCGTCGGCGACGAGGTCGAGGCCCTTGTCCTCCAGAAGGAGGACAAGGAGGGTCGCCTGATCCTCTCGAAGAAGCGCGCCCAGTACGAACGTGCCTGGGGCACGATCGAGAAGATCAAGGAGGAGGACGGCATCGTCACCGGGACGGTGATCGAGGTCGTCAAGGGTGGTCTGATCCTGGACATCGGGCTGCGCGGGTTCCTCCCGGCCTCGCTCGTGGAGATGCGCCGGGTCCGCGATCTGCAGCCGTACGTCGGCAAACAGATCGAGGCCAAGATCATCGAGCTGGACAAGAACCGCAACAACGTCGTGCTGTCCCGTCGGGCCTGGCTCGAGCAGACGCAGTCCGAGGTGCGCCAGACCTTCCTGCAGACGCTGCAGAAGGGCCAGGTGCGCTCCGGTGTCGTCAGCTCGATCGTCAACTTCGGCGCCTTCGTCGACCTCGGCGGCGTCGACGGCTTGGTGCACGTCTCCGAGCTCTCCTGGAAGCACATCGACCACCCGGGCGAGGTCGTCGAGGTCGGCCAGGAGGTCACGGTCGAGGTTCTGGACGTCGACATGGACCGCGAGCGGGTCTCGCTGTCGCTGAAGGCGACCCAGGAGGACCCGTGGCAGCAGTTCGCCCGCACCCACGCCATCGGCCAGGTCGTGCCCGGCAAGGTCACCAAGCTGGTGCCGTTCGGCGCGTTCGTCCGGGTGGACGAGGGCATCGAGGGTCTGGTGCACATCTCCGAACTGGCGGAACGGCACGTCGAGATCCCGGAGCAGGTCGTCCAGGTGGGCGACAGCATCTTCGTCAAGGTGATCGACATCGACCTGGAGCGGCGGCGCATCTCGCTGTCGCTCAAGCAGGCCAACGAGGGCGCCTCCGCCAGCGGGGGGGAGTTCGACCCCTCCCTCTACGGCATGGCGGCCGAGTACGACGAGGCCGGCAACTACAAGTACCCCGAGGGCTTCGACCCCGAGACGCAGGAGTGGCTGTCCGGGTACGAGAAGCAGCGGGAGGCCTGGGAGCAGCAGTACGCGGAGGCCCACGCCCGCTGGGAGGCGCACCGCAAGCAGATCGAGGACGCCGCCAAGGCCGAGGCCGAGGCCCGCAACGAGGGTGAGGGCCCGACGTCCTACAGCTCCGACGCTCCGGTGGCCGAGGGCACCCTCGCGTCGGACGAGGCGCTCGCCGCTCTCCGGGAGAAGTTGACCGGCGGGTACTGACGCCTTGTGGGAGGTC
>DATDMG010000348.1:0-14011 GCA_036518955.1 Kineosporiaceae bacterium
CGGCTCAACCGGGCCAGGCCGCGCCCGCGGACCACGGGGTCGAGACCCGAGACGGTCGGTCGCTTGCGGCGCTGGCGACCCAGGGCGAGGCCGCCGGTCAGGGCGAACGGTCCGGTGAGACCGAACGGGATCGGCTCGGAGCGCGCCCACGCCAGCGGTGCCGGCCCGTCCGCGGGACGACCGCCGTAGGCGCCGGGCACGGAGGTGGCCCTGGTGCTCGGTGCCTCGAGCGGGGCAGTGCCCGGGACTCCACCCGGACCGGTACCGCCGGCAACCCCCGGCGGGGTCTCGGTGGCAGCCCGGGACGCCGCGCGGCGCCCGGCCGGCCCCCCTCGGACGAGCCGCCCCTGATCGTCGAACGGGCTGGCACCCGACGTGCCCGCGGAGGCGGGGGGCGGCGGGCCCTCGGTCACCGGGCCAGCACCACGACCGGTTCGGAGACCCGGACGGCGTCGACGGTGCGCCGAATGTCAGCGAGTCTCGACTTGCGCTGCTTGGCCACCACGGAGACGAGCAGGTCGCTCTGGCCGGCGATCAGGCTGAGAGCCTCCTCGTCGGCGCCGCAGACGACCACGAGCAGGTCGGCCTGGAAGTTGGCCGGGATGTTCCGCCGGACGTCGCGACGCAGTGCCCAGAGGCGGTCCTCCGCCGCGTTCGACGGGTTGAACTCCGAGACGCGGTCGACGACCGCGACGGTGGCGCCGTGCGTGCGCAGGTGGTGGGCGATCGCCATCGCGAGCTGGGTCGCCGCGAACCGGGTGTCGGGCATGGCCAGCACGACGACGGAGCGGCGCCCGGTCTCGAGAACCCGTCCGGCGAGCTCGCCGGCCTGGACGGTGGTGCGGACGGTGAGGTCCGGAGCGAGGGCGACCAGCTCCCGTGGGCTGTGCGGCTTGCGCCTGCCGGCGCCGGCGGCGACCGCGGCGAGAGCCCCGAGGAACGCGCCGCCCGCGGCACCGAGCAGGGCCGAGATGTTGCGATCCGGACCGGCGGGCAGGGCGACCGTGGCGTCGATGACCGAGACGGACTGCTTGGCGGCCAGTTCGTTGCTCTGCCGCTGCCCGGCGGCGGAGCCGAGAGCTCCCTGGCGCTGGATCTCCGCCTGCGAGGTGGACGACCCGAGCGCCTCGCTCGCGATGATCGCCTTGACCTCGGTCGTGAGTTGGTCGATCGACGCCTGGGCGTCATTCTGGATCTTGGTCTGGACCGCCTTGGCGACCGCGGTCGCCTTGTACCCGGCGCACAGCGAGCTGCTCGGGGACGTCGCGGTGATCGACACGAGGCTGCTGTCCGTGGTCCAGAGCGGCGTGATCGCGCCGCCGAGTGACTGCTTGTCCTGCTTCGGGCACCCTGCCGCGGCGAACTTGGGATCCGCGTTCAGGTTCTTGACGGCGATCGCCAGGACCGAGTCGGAGGCCGCCGCGGCCTGCAGCGTCTGACCCGTCGTCTTGATCCCCTGGGCGTCGCCCTGGGCGTTGTTGATCTGGATCGTTGCGGTGGCCTTCCAGCCGCCCCCGGTGGCGGAGAGGAAGCCCAGCAGGGTGCCGATGAGCAGCCCGACGACGGCCCACGACCAGCGCGCCAGCGCGAGCGACGTGATCGGAGCGGTCTGGTAGGTGCTGCCCTCGAGCTCCGGCTCGTAGGCCACGTCGGAGTGCCGCGCGACCCCACCTACGGGCGCGGCGTACGGCATGCCGTTCTGACTGGCCCCGTGGGCGAGGGCGGCGTCCTGGTCGAGCGGGCTCATGGCTCCAGGCTAGGGCACGGTGCATGACAGCACGGTCGATTGGCCGCGTTACCATCCCCGGCCGGACACGTCACGCACGAGCGATCTGGCGTTTCCTTCACCCTGGCCGCACGCTGTGACGCTCTGTGGCCGAGGTCGGGGGCAGATGCACGATCAGGACAGGTCCGGCGCCCCGGTCCAGAGACCGCGCACGTAGGCCCGGTGCTCGGTCGCCAACGCCTTGTTGCCGCGGGCCGCGGCGACGGCGGACCGGGCCAACGTGCCCGCGGTCAGCGCCAGCCTGAGGCCGTGCACGGTGGCCGGCGGGTTGTGGTCCGCGACGTAGGCGACCATCGAGGCGCCGCGCAGCTGGAACATCCGGGTGCGCGCCTCGCCCGACCCGCCGCCCGCGTGCGGCACCAGGATGTCGGTGCGCAACCTCTGCCGGAGGCCGGCCAGCCGAACGGCTCGGCCGTAGGCCATGTCCTCGTTGTAGACGAAGAAGCTCTCGTCGAACCCGCCCAGCGCGAGGAACCGCTCGCGCGGTACGGCCAGGCAGGCCCCGGTGAGCCAGTCGACCTCCATCGGTTTGTTCGGCTCCGGCCGGGCGTTGAGCCCCGCCCTCGGGAAGATCACATGCAGCCCGACCGCGTGGGCCAGCGCCCGGCCGGCCGTCGGCTCCCAGCCACCCACCCCGAGCTCCACCCGTCCGTCCGGCCGGACCGTGGTCGCCGAGACCGCGGCGAGTTTCGGGTCCACCTCGAGATCGGTGACCAGGGCCCGCAACTGGGTGGCGGTCGGGGAGGTGTCCGGGTTGAGGAAGATGACGACGTCCGCAGTCGACGTCCGGGCGCCCTCGTTGGCCGCCTTCGCGAAGCCCTCCCCGGCCCCGTCGAGGTAGCGGGCGTTCTTGCGGCCCGCGACCAGGTGCGGGACGCCGTCCGCGCCCTGCGCGTTGTCCACCACCGCGACCGGTACGTCGTCCGGCAGTCGCTCGAACATCCTCGCGAGCAGGTCGCGGCTGCGGTAGGTGACCAGCACGACCTCGAAGCTGAGTGCCATCGGTGTCACTCCCAGGGGGTGGGCCAGCGATCCGTCAACCGAGCCTGCTCGGCGCGCAACCGGTCGACGAGCCGGCCCTGCGGGAGCCGGACATCGGCGTAGGTCAGCACCTGGTCCTTCCGGACGTCGCGGACGAGCACGCAGCCCTCCGCCACGCCCATCGGCAGCAGGCCGTCGGCTGCGGTGACGTCGGCCCGCTCGCACACCCCGTACGTGTCGTAACCGCCCAGGCCGTCGAGGGTGTGGCCGACGGTCAGGTCACGCTTCGCCGTCGCCAGGACCTCCACGGTCGGTGGCCCGGCCGGCTGGATCGCGGCGTCCCGGAAGAGCACCGCCCGCGCGATGGTCAGCGGCACCTCGAAATGGCACAGGTGGTAGGGGGCGTAGAAGCTGTACAACGGCCCCTCGCCGAGCTTGTACAGGTTGAGGTAGTGCCGCTGCTTCGGGTCGTCGTGCGTGGCGAGCACGAAGACGCCCGGTCCGGGTTTGGCACCGACCACGTAGTCGACGACACCGCCGAGAGCACGCAGTGTGTCGATGTCATAGCTACCGGTCAGCTCGTCGACGTGCCCGTGGTGGTCGGCGCCGCGCAGGCCCCGTCTCTCCACCGTCATCCCGGTCGCGTTGGCGACCAGCGCCTGCTCGAACGACACCTTTGTCCCGTCGGCGAAGCTGGTCACCATGGACGGGTCCTGCCCCCACTTCTCGGCGAACGCCTTCTGCGTGGTGGGGTTGCGGTGCTCGTCCTGCAGGCCCTTGACGTTGCCGGCCACGAGCGGGGTGAGCCCGATCCCGCGGACGAACCGGTACAGGTTGAGCTGGACGCCGGGCTGGTCGCCGTCACAGCCGGTGAGGACGACGCCCGCCGCCTCCGCCCGCTGCCGGAGCACCGAACCGACCGTACCGTCGACCTCGGCGTTGAGCAGGACGACGTGCTTGCCGTGGTCTATCGCCGAGACGATCACGTGCGCCCCGAACTCGACGGCCCCGGTCGCCTCCAGGACGGCGTCCACGCCGTCGGCCTCGGTCACCGCCGCGGGGTCGGAGGTGATCGCGGGGACGCCGCGGGCGATCGCCTTCGCCACGCCCTGGGCGTCGTCCACGACCTCCCAGTCGGTCACACCAGCCTCGCGGTAGGCCCGCTCGGCGTTCGACCGGGTGCGGTTCGCGATCGCCACGACCTCCATCCCGGAGACCGAGTTCACCACCTGGTTGACGAACCCGCGGCCCATGAAGCCCGCCCCGACGAGGCCGACCCGGATCGGCTCGCCGTCGGCCTGCCGCTGCCGAAGCGCCCGGTCGACGAGGATCATGTGGGGACCCCTGGCCGGGCGCCGACGAGGTGGGCGGCGGTCAGCAGCGGCCAGGCGGCGTCCTTCTCACTGATCACCTGGACGTCGACCGGCCACGGCAGCGCCAGCGCCGGGTCGTTCCAGCGCAGGCCGCGCTCGGTTCCGGGGGTGTACCGCGCGCTCACCTGGTAGCTCACCTCGGCACCCTCGGTCAGGGTGAGGTAGCCGTGCGCGAAGTGGGGCGGTACGTACAGGGAACGGCGGTTGTGCTCGGTGAGTTCCACCGCGACGTGCTGGAACCGGGTGGGGGAGTCCGGCCGGACGTCCACGATGATGTCCATGATCGCCCCCCGCGTGCAGCGGACGAGCTTGGCCTCCGGGGCCGGGTCCGTCTGGTAGTGCATCCCGCGCAGCGTCCCGGCCCGGTGGTTGAAGGAGACGTTGCACTGCTCCACCGTCGGGTCGAGCCCCGCCGCCAGGAACTCGTCCCGGCAGAAGGTGCGGGCGAAGAAGCCTCGCTCGTCCTGCCGCGGCTCCACATCGAGGATCGCGGGACCCTCGATCGCCGTGGTCGTGATCCTCACCGCGCGGCCCCGGACGTCTCGGGCAGCGCCGCCGCCGTCGTCCAGAACAGGTCGGCGTCGAGCTGCTGGGTGCGGATCAGGTGCTCGAGCTGCTTCAGCCGGGTGTGGCCGCGCCCGGTGAACGTCTCGTCGTCCAGCTGGATGTGGCTGAACACCTCGTACAGCTGCCGGGCTCCGCGGGCCGCGTTCCAGTCGCAGGAGAAGCCGGGAAGCTGGCTGGTGATCTTGTCGAAGTTCACCTTGTAGCTGCGGTTGTCGCCCCCGGGCGGGCCGAACGTCACCTCGCAGCCGGTGAACACCTCCCCGACGGTCTCGGCGATCTCACGGACCTGGTAGTTCTGCTCGTTGCTGCCCACGTTGAACGTCTCGTTGTGGATCGCTTCGCGGGGTGCGGCCAGAGCGCACTCGATGGCCTTGGCGATGTCGAGGGCGTGAACCAGCGGGCGCCACGGCGTCCCGTCGCTGTTCATCGCGATCTTCTTCGTCGTCCAGGCGAGGCCGGCGAGGTTGTTCAGGACGATGTCGAAGCGCTGCCTCGGCGAGGCGCCGAACGCGGTGGCGTTGCGCATGAACGTGGGGGAGAAGCGGTCCGAGGCCAGCTTGCGCAGGTCGCGTTCGACCAGGGTCTTGCAGTCGGCGTAGGCGGTCTGCGGGTTGACCGGGCTGGTCTCGTCGACGGTGCCCTCCGCGACCCCGTAGACGCTGCACGAGGACATGTAGACGAAGCGCTGCACGCCCGCCGCGATGGCCAGCTCCGCCAGCCGCACCGAGCCGGCGTGGTTCACCTTGTAGGTGACCTCCGACAACAGATCGCCGAGCGGGTCGTTGGACAGCTCGGCCATGTGGACGACGGCATCGACACCCTCGAGGTCGGCACCGGTGATGTGCCGGATGTCCTTGCGCAGCGTCCGCGCGGTCGCCGGGACGCCGTGATAGAGCCAGCCGTTCGCGTAGTACCCGGTGTCGACGCCGGTGACGTCGTGGCCGGCGGCCATCAGCTGGGGGGCGAGCAGGCACCCGAGGTAGCCCTCCGTGCCGGTGACGAGGACGCGCATCAGTCGTTCCACACCTTCCAGGCAGCGTCGCCGCTGTCCCACAGTCGGTTGAGCTCGGTCCACTCCCGGTAGGTGTCCATCCCCATCCAGAAGCCTTCGTGCCCGTTCAGGGTCAGCTCGCCGTCCCGGGCCAGCCGCTGCAGCGGGCGGCCCTCCAGCATCATCTCCGGGTCCTCGTCGACGTACTTGTCGATGAAGGTGCGTCGGAACATGAAGAAGCCGCCGTTCACCCAGCCGGTCGCCATGGTGGGCTTCTCGTTGAACTCCACCACCTGGTCGCCGGTCACGTGCATCTCGCCGAACCGGGACGTCGGGTGGACGGCGGTCACCGTGCCCAGCCGACCCGGTGCGAGGTGGGCCCGGACGAGCCGGTGCAGGTCGACGTCGCCGATCCCGTCGCCGTAGGTGAACATGAAGTGGTCGGCGTCGAGGTGCTGGGCGACCCGGCGGAGCCGCTCGGCGGTGCCGGTCTTCAGCCCGGTCTCGACGAACGTGACCTCCCAGTCCTCCATCGCCGCCGACCCGGCGTCGCCGTGGTACTGCGGCAGCACCGAGTCGGGGGTGAGGGTGAAGTCGGCCACGTGCTCCCGGTAGTCCAGGAAGTAGCGCTTGATCTGGTCGCTCTTGTAGCCGAGCGCGAGCACGAACCGACGGAAACCGAAGTGCCGGTAAGTCTTCATGATGTGCCACAGGATGGGCCGGCCGCCGATGTCGACGAGCGGTTTCGGGAGCTTCTCGCTCGCCTCGCGCAGCCGGGTACCCATGCCGCCACAGGGGATCACGACCGGGATCGTGGTGAGGTCGAGACCCTCCACCACGACCGGCTCGGCCGTGGCACGCGCGGGGTACGCGGGCGGCGGGGCGGCGGGCGAACCCTGGGGGGTGGGCGGCGTCATGCTCTCCTCAATCTCCATGATGGTCCGGGGCGCCCCTCGTCGGTGCGGCCCCGGGTCTGGCTGGCAGCCTAACGGCGTGCCGACCTCGGCCGGCATGCCCGGCGGCCGCGGCGACCCGGACGGTCGGGTGGGAAGGCCGGGGATGGTCACCCACCTTGGCCGCGGATCACCGATCCGACCGTGCGGATCAGGATCTTCACGTCGAGCCAGAGGCTCCAGTTCTCGATGTAATAGTTGTCGAACATCGCCCGGTCCGCGATCGAGGTGTCCCCACGCAGCCCGTGCACCTGGGCCCAGCCGGTCAGCCCGGAGGGCACCCGGTGCCGGGCCACGTAGCGGGGGTAGGTCTGACGGAACTGGGCGACGAAGTGCGGCCGCTCGGGGCGCGGGCCGACCAGGCTCATCTCGCCCCGCAAGATGTTGAGCAGCTGGGGCAGCTCGTCGATGGACGTCTTGCGCAGGAACCGGCCGCACGGTCCGAGCCGGTCGTCGTGCTTGATGTTCCAGTTGGTGGCCGACTCCTCGTCGCTGGCCGGTTTCAGCGAGCGGAACTTCAGGACGTCGAACCGCCGTCCGTCCGCGCCGACCCGCTCCTGACGGAACAGGATTCCCGGCCCGCCCTCCAGCCGCACGGCGATCGCGGCCGCGAGCATCAGCGGCCACAGCATCCCCAGGGCGCACAGCGCGAAGGCGATGTCGAACAGGCGCTTCACGTGCCACCCGTGGCTGCGGTAGGTGGCCCGGCGCAACCGGACCAGCGGCAGCCCCCAGACGGTGTCCATGTCGTCGCCGACCTGGTGCAACTCGAACAGTCGCGGCACCAGGAAGATCTCGCACCGGAGCCGGTCGCAGGTCCGGATGATGTCGACCATCTGCGACTCGCGGACCGAGCCGAAGGCGACGACGACGTTGCGCACGTCCTCCCGCACCAGCACGTCCGACAGGTTCTCGGTGCCGCCGAGCAGCGGGACGGCGCACGTCTCGGGGTCGATCAGCGGGTGGTTGTCCACGAAGCCGATCGGCTGCAGCCCGTACTCGGAGTGCTTGAGCAGGGTACGGGCCAGCTGCTCACCCACGTGGCCGGCGCCGAGGATGAGCGTGCGGTGCGCGACCCGGCGCTGGCTGCGCACCAGCCGGACGAAGTGGTACGACAACGCCCGGAGCAGGAGGATCAGCAGCAGCGCCATCATGGCCGTGAAGACCGTCACCCAGTTGACGTCCTCGCGGCCGAAGTCCGTCCGTGCCCGCGCCGACTGCACCAGCACGGTCAGCGCGACGGCGGCGAGCCAGCGGCCCACCACCCGGGGCATGTCGTCCAGCAGGGACAGCGACAGCCGGGACCGGTACAGCCCGCCGAACCCGTAGAGCGAGGCCAGCAGCAGGATGAACAGGTAGACCGTCCAGTGCGGCTGCCGGTGCACGATCGCGATCGCGATGCCGCACGATGCCAGGTCGGCGCCGAGGAGCAGCGGCCGGACGCCGTCCCGCAACAGCCACCCACCGATCACCCAGGCCGGCCGGGTGACCTTCGCGGCGGCGGCGGAGGCGGTCAGGACCGGACGGTTCGCCCTGCGGGCGCCGAGCCGGTGCGCCCCGTGGTCGCCGGCCGGGCGCCCGGGTGCCGGCACCGCCGGGGCCAGCGTCGCGCCCGCGCCCAGCGGTGCGGATCCGGCCGCGGCCCTGGTGGCGTCGTGGGGGGGGCTGCCCGCGGGGCCGGCAGCGCGGTGTTGGCCGGCGCGGCCGGCCGGTGGGGGCACCGGGTGGAACTCGGCCAGGGTGACCGGTGCCGGGGTCGGTGCGGCGGTCGCCCGCGCCGGTCCCCAGGCTCCGCGGACGCCGTTGACCACGCCGATCGGGCCGTGCAGGGGGGCGCCGTTCACCGACCCGGCGCTCGGGAACCGTTCTCCGTCTCTTCCTTCCGGAAGATCTGACTCCGGAACGGTCACCCTCGTACCCCCCTGCTGCGGCGCGCCCGGCGGGCGCGGCAGGCGATCGGTCGTCTGGTCGGTCTGGTCATCAGTGTCGTCACGTATCCCACCGTCGGTGCCACCGGCCGCCGGTGACGGCGGCGGGCCGGAGGCCTGCTCGCCTCTACTATGTTCGGCTTCGTCGCCCAGCGGGGCAGGAACCGCGAAAGAACCTCCCCCGCTGACCCGCGGAACCCGACACGCAGCGTCGCCGTGACGGGACGTCAAGGGTCTCCCGGTCGGTACCCCGCCCCGGCCCGGCAAGGGGTCGGCCTGGGCATGGCCTCCGGCCCGTTCCTGGCGCATGCGGTCCGTCCTCGTCGTCACGATCCGTGCTGATGCCCGGATCGACCTCGGACACTCCGTTCGTCAGCCCATAGTGGCGACTACCCAGCGTGATGGTGAAGCCTTTCTCGTCTTCCACTCCAACGGATCAGTCGCGGCGGGTCTCCGACCGGCGTCAGCTGTATCTGAGGAGCAGTTCGGGTGACTGTCCGTGGCGACACGAAGGCGAGCGGCGATCATGCCAAGGTGTGGGCGCGCCGCCTGATCAGGGTCGCACCGCGTGATCACGACTGGCTGTGGGCCAGGATCTGCTCGCCGACGTGTTCGGCGATCGCCAAGGACGACGTGGCGGCCGGTGAGGGCGCGTTCCGGACGGCCGTCACGGCGCCCAGGTGATGGATCCGGAAGTCGTCGACCAGCGTGCCGTCCCGGTCGACGGCCTGGGCGCGCACCCCGGCCGGGGCGGCGACGACGTCGTCGTAGCCCAGCTCCGGCACGTACCTGCGGGCACGGTTGAGGTAGAGCCGTCGGCTCACCGACCCGGCGTACTCCTCCATCCCCATCCGCCAGTGCTTCCGGGCGAGCGCACGGAACCCCGGCCACGCCAGGGTGGCGGACAGCTCGCGGGGGGAGATGTCGCGGCGACGGTACCCCTCCTTGGCCAGGGCCAGCACGGCGTTCGGGCCGACGTCCACGTAGCCGCCCACCCGACGGGTGAAGTGGACGCCGAGGAACGGGTACTCCGGGTCGGGGACCGGGTAGATCAGGCCGTTGACCAGCGACGCCTTCTCCTGCACAAGCGTGTAGTACTCCCCTCGGAACGGCACGATCGCCGGCTCGGCCACATCGCCCGCCCAGCGCGCGACCGTGTCCGACTGCAGCCCCGCGCAGATCACCAGACGGTCGAACTCGAGGTTCTCCCCGCCCGCGATCACCTGGACGGCGCCGCCGACCTGACCGATCCGTGCCACCGGCGTGCCGAGCAGCACCTGGCCGCCGGCGGCCACGACGTCGTCCGCGTAGGCCTGGCAGACGGCGACGAAGTCGGTGATCGCCGTCCTGGGCGAGTACAGGCCGGCGACGCCGACGGCGTGCGGCTCGATCTCGCGGATCTCCCTCGGGCCGATCTCACGTAGCCCGGGGACGCCGTTCGCCCTCGCCCGCTCCCGGAGGCGATCGAGCGCGGTCCGCTCGCCCTCATCCACCGCGATGACGAGCTTGCCGACCTCGTCGTAGGGCAGGTTCCTCTCCTGGCAGTACTCCTTGAGCAGGGACATCCCCCGCCGGCACAGGGTGGCCTTGAGGGAGCCGGGGGCGTAGTAGAGCCCTGCGTGCACCACACCGCTGTTGTGTCCGGTCTGGTGCGCGGCGATCGTCCGCTCCTTCTCCAGAACGGTCACCATGGCGCCGGGCAGGAGCTGCCCGAGCCTGCGGGCCACGGCGAGGCCGAGGATGCCGGCTCCGATCACTCCGACGCGCTCTGCGGTCATGGCCAGTTCTCTCCCCATCGGTCGCTGTGGTGCCGGAGTCTGCCGCCGAACGGGTTGAGCGTGCGGCGTCGTCCGCCGGTGCGGGCGCCTCCGGGGTTACGTTAGCGCCCCCGGGGGGCGCCATTACGCACTGCAGTCAGAGTTGTCGTTGAACTGCGCGGATGGCCAGTCGTGCGTCGCTGTCGGTGAGGGAGATGCCGTGGAACCCGTGCTGAGCGTGATCATTGCCTGCCGGAACGCGGCGGACACCCTCGGGACCCAGCTGGCGGCCCTGGCGGCCCAGCCCTGTCCGGTTCCGTGGGAGCTGCTGATCTGCGACAACGGGTCGACCGACGGCAGCACCGAAGTGGCTCGGTCGTTCGCCGATCGGATCCCCGAGCTGCGGATCATCGACGCCTCGGCCGACCGGGGGGCGGGCCCGGCGCGCAATCTGGGCGTGGAGCGGTCGCGCGGAGCGTGGCTCGCGTTCTGCGACGCGGACGACGAGGTCGCCCCGGACTGGCTCGCGGCGATGTGCCGGGCCCTGGCCCGGCACCGTTTCGTCGCCGGCCGGTTCGAGTCGTCCCGGCTGAACGGGTGCCGCGTGCTCCGGTCGCGGCCGCTGCAGCAGCAGGACGGCCTGCAGACCTCCCCGATCGGGGTGGCGTTGCCGCACGCCGGCGGCGGCAATCTGGGGATGCACCGGGCGGACTTCGTCCGGCTGGGCGGCTTCGACCGGGCGATCCGCTGGCTGGAGGACACCGACCTGAGCTGGCGGGCCCAGCTCGCCGGCATCCCGCTGGTGTTCTGCCCTGACGTCGTGGTCCACGTCCGGTTGCGGCGGACCTTCCGGTCCATGGTCGTCCAGGGTTGGCAGTACGGCGTCGCCCAGGCCTGGCTGGAGGAGCGATACGGGATGGGGCCCACCGGGTCGACCGGGCCGTCGCGGGTGGCGGACGCGGCAGCGGTGGGGGGCGCCCGACCGGCCCTGCGGGCCCGCCGCGTCGGCACCTGGCTGGTGGACCACCTGATCGGCGGCCGGTTGTGCTGGCGGGTGGGGTGGGTGGTCGGGCACCGCAGCCGGAGGCGGCGCGGGCTCCGGGGGGCGCCGCCAACCACGGCCGTGACCAGGTCCCCCCTTGTCCCGGGGTGACGTCACCGGCCGGCCGGGTCGCGCCACCCACCGCCGGACCCCGCGGCCTCCCCGCGGCCGCCAGGTCGTCCCCGGCCGTCCGGTGCTGCGGGTGACCGGGAACCTGGGCCGTCGAGGATCGTACGTTCGGCGTTTCTGTGTGCGTAGAGCGATGACGGTGGCACTCTGTGTAGATGAATGATGGTGCGCTCACCGGCGCGCCGCGCACCTGGACGCCCGGGCTGCCGGGTCAGCTGGCGCGGCGCGGTGACGGCACCGACGGCGTCCGGATCGACCTGGTCGCCGCCGAGCGCATCGCGGAGCAGGTGCGCCGGGCGCTGACCGCGGTCCCCGCCGGGCATGATCCGGCCATCACCCGGCGCTGGCTGCGAACGGTCGAGCGGCTGCTGCCGCTGGCGGGTGAGCACGACCGGGCCAGGTTGCTGCAGGCGCGCGCCGCCGTCCGCTCCGCGGGGGATCCGCACGGCCGGGGCCGCCCCGCGGAGGCGGTGCTCGCCGACGCCGCGACCGCCGCGGAACTGTTCGAGCAGATGGGGGAACCGCTCCCGGCCGCCACCAATTTCGTCGCCGCCGCGAACGCGGCGGCCGCCACCGGGCACATCCCGCTCGCCCTCGAGACCACCGTTCGGGCTCTGGTCGCCCTCGGCGACGTTCCGCCCGGCGGAGGCCGCCGGGCCACCGGCGCCGGCGCCGCCTCCGAGCACGGCGTGGACGTCGAGGCGTCCCTCGCCGCCCGGCTGGGGGCGCTGTGCCACCAGTTCCTCGACTACCCCCGGGCGCTCCGGTTCTACGAGCTCGCGCTGGCGGCCTGCGGCAGCGACGCGGACGGCCGCTGGTGCCCTGCCGTGACGGCGCTCGCCGACGTCCTGCTGGCCCGGGTCGGCGAGTTGCCCCCGGCCGACGCCGATCGCCCGGGGCTGCTCGACCGCGCCGAGGCGTTGGCCCGGCGCCTGGCGTCGGAGGGACACCCGGAAGTGTTCCGGACCGTGCACGGGCCGCGGTTGCTGGCCGACGTGATGTGCGAGCGGGGCCGGCCGGCGGCCGCTCGGGACGTACTGGCCGCGATCCCTCCGGACCTGCCCGACGACCTCGCCGGCCCGGTCCACCTGTCCCGCGGCCGCACCCTGATGCTCCTCGACCGGCCGGTGGAGGCGGTGGCCCGGTTCGACCTGGCGCTCGCCGCGCTCGCCGCCGAACCCCACCGCGCCGAGCGGTTGCACGGGCTCCGGCTGCGGTCGGCCGCCCGGCAGGCCGCGGGTGACGTCCCGGGAGCGCTGG
This sequence comes from Kineosporiaceae bacterium, assembly GCA_036518955.1. GTDB lineage: Bacteria > Actinomycetota > Actinomycetes > Actinomycetales > Kineosporiaceae > DATDMG01. The sequence continues at coordinate 12,768 of DATDMG010000348.1, forward strand.
CGGACGCCCTGCTCCTGGCGGACCTGTTGTGGAGCCGGCACCAGCGTCAGGTGGGCGGGTTCATGGACCAGCTGTGGTCCCGGGCCGGAGCCGAAGGGGAGGCGCAGGCCCTCCTGGTGACCGCTGAGCAGGACCCGCTGACGGGGTTGGCGAACCGCCGAGCGGTCGAGCGGTTCTGCGCATCGCTGCACCCGGGGAGCGGGATCTGCCTGGTGCTCATCGACGTGGACCACTTCAAGACGGTCAACGACCGGTTCGGCCACGGGGTGGGGGACGCCGTGCTCCGCGAGACGGCGTCCCTGCTCACCCGGTCCGTCCGGGCGATGGACATCGTCGCGCGGTGGGGCGGCGAGGAGTTCTTGATCGCCTTGCCGGGCGGGTCCGGCCGGCTCGGCGCGGACGCCGCGGCCCGGGTGTGCCGCCGGGTGCGGGACCACGGCTGGTTCCGGCTGGCCCGCGGGCTGCGGGTCACGGTCAGCGCGGGAGTGGCCAGCGGGACGGCGGCCGGACTCGGCGAGGTGCTGCACCGCGCGGACACGGCGCTCTACACGGCCAAGGCCTCCGGGCGGGACCGGGCCGTCGCCCGCTGACCGGTCGGCGGCGGGTGCGGTCGGCGGCGGGTGCGGTCAGCGGCGGGTGCGGACGACGACGGTGCCGGGCCACTTGTCGTGCAGACACTGGCGCCGGGGATCCCACAGCAGCCACAGCTCGTCCAGGAGGGTGTACCAGCCGCCCAGGAACGGGACCACCGAGGCGACCTCGTAGCACAGCACGCGCTTCACCGCGCGCCCCCACCCCGGGCGGCCCTCGGCCTCCCACGGGCGGACCCGGATCCCGACGGCCAGCTTGCCCGGCGTCGCGCCGCGCAGGGCGATGAAGACGACGTTGTAGGCGATGTTGACGGCCACGTAGACGCCGATCAGCCGGACGTACCCGCTGAGGAACCCGGGCGTGGTGTAGAGGTCGAACGGGCCCGGCTGCGGGCCGTTGTGGTCGGCGGCCGCCTGGACCTTGTCGAGGTAGCTGCGCGTCGCGTCGAGAATGCTCCCGATGAAGCCGAAGCCGAGGACCAGGGTCAGGACCGCCACCGGGATCCCGTCCAGAATCCGGGCGAGCAGGCGCCAGCCCGCACCGGCCAGGGGCATGCCGTCCGGCGTCGCCGGCGCCCACCGACTCGCCGGGTAGCCCGGATACCCCGCCGGACCGGACCGGACCGGGCCGTACCCGGGCATCGCCGGGTAGCC
>DATDMG010000349.1:0-64872 GCA_036518955.1 Kineosporiaceae bacterium
GGCGCGATCGGCGTTGGTGACGATCCCGATGGGTGGTCCCCAGGCCAGCCGGTCGAGCAGTGGCCGGACGCCGTCCGGAGCGCCCCGGAGCAGACGTTGCACGACGTCCGGCTGCCCGAGGTGGCCGGCGAGGCGTTCCACGGCGTCCCTGCTGCCGCGCAGCCCCAGATCCTCCAGGAGCTCCTCGACGCGCTGCGGGGATCGCCGGTCCAGTGCCTCGGCGAGCGGTGGGCCGAGCCCGGCCGGATGCGGCCCGACGACGTCCCGGGCGGCCCGGACCAGGTGGACGGCGCGGGCCGGCCCCCACACCAGGCCCAGGGCCCGGAGCCGGTCGAGCACGGCACCGGCCGGCGCCCCCCAGGCGCGGCTCACGTTGCCCGGGGAGACCGGCTCCGGCAGCGCGGCGAGCACCTCGACGACCTGGATCGAGGGCGTGTCCAGGCCGTCCAGGGCGCGCTGCACGCTGGCCCGGGACGCCGCGCGAGCGGCGAGCGAGGTCAGGTCGGGCGGCAGCGGGACTCCGAGATCGGGGCGCTCCCGGAGGAGGGCGACCAGGGCGTCGTCCGGCATCGTACGCAGGGCGTCCGCGAGGCTGCGCGGTGCGCTGCTGCCGGCCATCCTCGGTACGGTACGCGCTCCCCCGGGGGGGACGAAAAGGTGATGCGCCGCGGTGCCCTCCGGGAGACACTGGTGCCACGGAACCAGCGGTCGAGAGACGTGCGCTCCCGGGGCTCTCCTGGTCGAGCGCCCTCTCGACCGCTTCACCGTCGTCACCGCTTCACCGCTTCACCGTCGTCACCGCTTCACCGTCGTCGCCGTCGTGCTGCCCGCGATCCGCTCCCCACGGCGGCCCGCCGTCCGGTCGGGGCCGGTCGTCGGCGTCCGGGGCGGGCAGGTGCGGTCGCCGGGCCGGTGGGTGAGCCGGGCGGCGAAGGGGGTGTTCATGAGTCTTCGGGTCGCGTCACGATGGCGCTCGACGACGCCGTCGATCCGTTCAGGAGGTCACCGTGCTCAGCAAACCCCTGCCCTCGTACGCCAGCGGAACCTCCGAGGTGCCCCTGCTCGGTGAGACCATCGCCGCCCATGTCGAGCGCACGGTCGCTCGATTCGCCGATCGGGAGGCGCTGGTCGACTGCGCGACGGCGCGCCGGTGGACCTGGTCCGAGCTCGACACGGACGTCGACCGGGTGGCCCTCGGCCTGTTGGAGCGAGGCATCGCCAAGGGTGACCGCGTCGGCATCTGGTCCCCGAACCGGGCCGAGTGGGTCGTCGTCCAGTTCGCCACGGCGAAGATCGGCGCCATCCTGGTGAACGTCAACCCGGCCTACCGGCAGCACGAGCTGCGGTACGTCGTGCGGCAGTCGGGCATGCGGCTGCTGGTCTCCGCCGGGCAGTACCGGACGTCGAACTACCGGGCGATGGTCGACGAGGTCCGCGGCGACTGCCCCGACCTGGAGGACGTCGTCCTCCTCGACGACGAGACCTGGGCCGGGCTGGTGGACTCCGGTGGGCGGGGGGACCGCCAGCGTCTCGAGGAGCGGATGGCCACGCTCTCGTTCGACGACCCGATCAACATCCAGTACACCAGCGGGACGACGGGATTCCCGAAGGGCGCGACCCTGTCACACCACAACATCCTCAACAACGGGTACTTCGTGGGGGAGATGATCGCGTACACCGAGCACGACCGGATCTGCATTCCGGTGCCGTTCTACCACTGCTTCGGCATGGTCATGGGCAACCTGGCGGCGAGCACCCACGGCGCCTGCATGGTCATCCCGGCGCCCACGTTCGAGCCGGGCGCCACGCTCCGGGCCGTTGCGGAGGAGCGGTGTACCTCCCTGTACGGCGTCCCCACCATGTTCATCGCGGAGCTGAACCACCCGGACTTCGGCAGCTTCGACCTGACCAGCCTCCGGACCGGGATCATGGCTGGTTCGCCGTGCCCGGTCGAGGTGATGAAACGGGTGGTGGCCGAGATGAACATGCGTGAGGTGGCCATCTGCTACGGGATGACCGAGACCTCGCCGGTCTCCACCATGACCCGGATGGACGACGACCTCGACCGGCGCACGTCGACGGTCGGACAGGTGATGCCGCACGTGGAGGTGAAGATCGTCGATCCGGCGACGAACCTGGAGCTGCCGCGGGGCGTACCGGGCGAGCTGTGCACCCGGGGGTACTCGGTGATGCTCGCCTACTGGGACGAGCCGGAGCGGACCGCGGAGGCCCTCGACGCGGCCGGCTGGATGCACACCGGCGATCTCGCCGTGATGGACGTCGAGGGGTACGTGAACATCAGCGGGCGGATCAAGGACATGGTCATCCGTGGTGGCGAGAACATCTACCCTCGGGAGGTCGAGGAATTCCTCCACAGCCATCCCGACATCGCCGACGTCCAGGTCATCGGCGTGCCGGACGCCACCTACGGCGAGGAGTTGATGGCGTGGATCGTGATGAGGCCGGGGTGTGATCCGCTGACGGGAGACGCGGTGCGCGCCTTCTGCGGCGGGCGGATCGCGCACTACAAGGTCCCCCGGTACGTCCACGTCGTCGACGGCTTCCCGATGACGGTGACGGGGAAGGTCCGCAAGGTCGAGATGCGCCAGGCCGCGCTGACGTTGCTGGGTCTGGAACAGATCGCGGCGACCCCGCACGCCTGAACGCCGCCATCACCTCCGGTGAGGGCTCGCACCGTCCGACGACGTCGGCGGATGAGCGGGTGCCCGGGCCAGGTACGACTCCTCCGGGCGAGGCCGAGTCGGACGTCGCGTGCGGCGGGATCCGTGGGCAGCGTCACCGCCGCCCCTGTCCGTGTCGGACGGTCCCCTCATCGGTCGGGGGACGCGTCGTCCTCACCCGGTCGGTCGATTACGGAGACGTATAGATTGACTACTCTGTGTCGTGAATCGACGGCGGGGAGGACATGCTGGCCAGGTCAGGTCCCCGCCGGGGTGGGTCGCGCCGCGGGCGGCGCGCGGGGCTCGGCACGGCCGCGGTCTCGTTGGTCGTGGCCACGTGCCTTGCCGCGTGCGCTACCGGCGGTCCGGCTCCTGATGGCCCGGGAGCCGGACCGCCGTCCTGGGCGGGCGGGGGTTCCCGGGGCCAGCGGCGGCCGCCGGCGAACGCCACGGCGCCGGGTGCCGCGCCCGGGCGGACGGGCGGGCCGGGCAGCGGGGGCCCGGCGGTGGTCGGGGTCCGGCCCGGCGGCGACCCGCCGGTCGCTTCCGGTCCGCCCGCCCCGTCGAGGGTCCCGCGCCGGCCGGTGCTCCCCGTCCCGCGCGGACCGTCGACGACGGCTGCGCCAGCGGCGCTCGCCGCGGGGGTGGCGCCCGGCGAGACGGTCCGGATCGCCGCCGTCCGGGTGGTCAGCTCGGGGGCGCGGGTGGACGTCGTCCGCTCCACCGGGCCGCAGGACGCCCGGGCCGCGATCGCCGCGGCACAGGCAGATCCGGCCGTCGTCGCGGTGGAGGTGGATCACCGGGTCCGGGTCGCCGACGCGTCCGGCCGGGTCCCCGCCACGCCGGACCCGGATCGCTCGCGCCAGTGGGCCCTCGATGCCCTGCGCGCGGAGCAGCTCTGGCCTGCGGCGGACGGCGCAGGCCAGGTCGTGGCGGTCGTCGACACCGGTGTCGAGGGCTCGCACCCGGACCTGGACGGCAGGGTCCTGGTGGGTTACGACGTCCTGTCCGGGGGTGGCACCGGCAACACCGATCCCTACGGTCACGGCACCCATGTGGCGGGGATCGTCGCCGCGAGCGCCGGCAACGGGATCGGGGTCGAGGGGCTGGCACCGCAGGCACTGATCCTGCCGGTCCGGGCGCTGGACGCCGGTGGGGGTGGCTGGGACAGCGACATCGCCACCGCGATCATCTGGGCCACCGACCATGGCGCGACGGTGATCAACCTGTCGCTCGGTGGCCCGGACGCCTCGGACGCCATGCGCGGTGCGATCGTCTACGCGATCAATCACGGGGTGGTGGTGGTCGCCGCCGTCGGCAACGAGCGCGCCGACGGCAACCCGGTCGAGTACCCGGCCGCGTTCGGCCTCCCCGGGCTGATCGCGGTGGCCGCGACGACGTCGGAGCGGGTGTCGGCGGCCTACTCCAACACCGGCTCACAGGTGATGATCGCGGCGCCCGGCAGCTCGATCCTCTCCACCTACCTCAACGGCACGTACGCGCTGATGTCCGGGACGTCCATGGCGGCGCCCTACGTGAGCGCGGCCGTGGCCGCCGTCCGCTCGGCCGAGCCGGGGCTGGCCCCCGCACAGGTCGCGCAGGTCCTGATCGGCACCGCGGACGACCTGGAAACTCCGGGCCGGGACGACGACACCGGCACCGGGCTGGTCGACCCCCTGGCCGCGGTCTGCTCCCTCGGGCACTGCCCGACCGGGGTGTCGCCCACGCCGTCCGGGTCGCCCAGCCCCTCGCCCAGCCCCTCGCCCACCCCGGCACCCCTCGCCCTGGGCGTGCGCGTCCAGGCGCCGGCGGCCCCGATCGTGTCCGGGGCGTTGGCCGTCCTGACGGTGACGGTGAGCGACGTCAAGGGGCCGGTGTCCGGCGCGGGGGTGACCGCCGTCGCCGCCGGCCGGACCCTGCATGCCGTCACCAACCGCTTCGGTGCCGCCCGGCTCGCCGCGGTGCCCGCCCGGACCGGGACCTGGATCGTGACGGTGAGCGCGGCGGGCCACCGGGACGCCCGGGCCACGGTCGTCCTTCCGGTGGCGCCGAAGGTGGTCGTCCGGTGGCGTGGGAGCAAGGTCACCGTGTCGGTGACCCCGGTGCTGGGCCAACTGGTCACGGTCTGGACCCGCGGGAGGCGGGGCTGGGTCCGTCACGCCCACCACGCTGCGGCGGGCGGCGGTGTGACCCTCCCGGTGCCCGCGGCGCCGGCCGCCCGGGTCACGGTCTCCGGCGTGCCCGGCCTGGCAGGAGTGACCTCGGCCCGGCCCTGAGGGCCCCGCCTCTGCTGATCCGGTGGCTCGTCGGCGGCGTCGCTCAGACCGCCGATCCCGTCCGCCGCCCGGGGTCGTGCCGCCGGGTCCGATCTGGCCAGGCGGGATAACCTGGACCACCGGGGGCGCGCCGGCTCCCGGTCGATCGAGTGAAGAGCGAGTCGAGGTCTCACGTGCCCACTGGCAAGGTGAAGTGGTTCGACGCCGACAAGGGGTTCGGCTTCCTGGCGAACGACGCCGGGGGTGAGGTGTTCGTGCACGCTTCTGCCCTGCCCGCAGGGACCACGACACTCAAGCAAGGCACTCGCGTCGAGTTCGGCGTGGCCGAGGGCAAGCGCGGCCTGCAGGCGCTCTCGGTCCGCGTCCTCGACCCGCTGCCGTCGGTCGCCAAGGCCACCCGCAAGCCCGCCGAGGACATGGTCGTCATCGTCGAAGACGTGATCAAACTGCTCGACGGGGTGTCGAACGGCCTTCGGCGCGGCCGCTACCCGGATCGAGGGATGGCCCGCAAGATCGCTACTGTGCTGCGCGCCGTCGCCGACGATCTGGAAGCCTGAGACGCCGGCTCCGGTGAGGTGGGGTCCTGATCTGAGCCGCGGATGACGCCGGCGGATCACCGGCGCGCGCCGCGGGACGGCCGTGCCGCGCGCGCCGTGAGCGCCGCCGCGACGCTGGTGGCGGTCGCCGCCGCGCCGAGTCCCCATGCGCCGGACAGCGGGAGGGCCAGGCCGACCCCGCCCCCGACGACCCAGGCCAGTTGGAGCACGGTCTCGGACCGTGCGAACGCCGATGTCCGCACGCGCTCCGGGATCTCGCGCTGGATCAGCGCGTCGAGGCAGAGCTTGCCGAGGGCCTGCGCCGTCCCGGCGATCAGGGCCACCGCGCCGACGGCCCAGGGTCCGTAGGCGACCGCGGCCCAGGCGCCCGAGACTGCGGTGGCCGCCAGGACTCCCACCACGGCCGTCTCCGGCCGGATGCGGCGCAGCACGGTGCCCATCCCGTTGCCGAGGCCGCCGCCGACCGCCGCGAGCACGACGACGAGCACCACGGACGCGGACTGGGAGAATCCGGGTAGCGGCTGGGTGCGCAACCGGAACGCCAGGAAGAGCGTCAGGAAGCCGGTGAAGGCGCGCACCGCGGTGTTCGCGCGCAGCCCGAGGACGACGGCCGGCCCGATGTTCCGGCGCGCCCGGCTCGCGCTGCCCTCGGGATCCGGGCCGCCCCGGAGACCGGCGTCGTGTTCGGGACGCGTGCCGCGGGCCAGCTCGGCGATGATCGGGTCACCGGGCGGGCGGGAGCCACCGCTGATCCGCGCGCCGACCTCGCCGGCGTCCGAGTCGATCTGGGCCGGCAGGGCCAGCGCCAGCACCGTTCCGACGACGAACACGGCGAAGGCGAGCCGGAGAGCCCAGGAGGCGCCGAGCCAGGCCGTCGTCCCGCCCCCGACGACCCCGCCCGCGCCGAGGGCCGCCACCCCGGCGAGCGAGATCCGGGAGTTGGCGGCGACCAGGCCGGTCCCACTGGGCAGGACCCGCGGGAGCGCTGCCGCCCGAGTGACGATGTACGCCTTCTGGCAGACCAGGAACCCGAACGCGGCGGGGTACAGCGAGAACGGGTGCGCCCGGCCGCCGACCGCGCCCGCCATGATCCAGGCCAGGAACGCCCGGACCACCAGCGTCGTGGCGAGCGCGTACCGGCGCCCTCGACGAACCCGGTCGAGCAAAGGTCCGATGACCGGCGCCAACAGGATGAACGGGACCATGGTGACGAGCAGGGACGTCGCCACCCGCCCCCGGGCCTGTCCGGTGGGGACCGCGAAGAAGATGGTCGTGGCCAGCCCGGTGACGATCAGTGTGTCCGCGAACGTGGCGACCAGGTGGAGCTCGATGACGCGGCCGAGCCCGGACTCCCCGGCGCCCTGGGCGTAGGTCAGCCGGCGCAGGCCGCGACCCGTGCCCCGCCCGGCGCGAGCCAGCGCGCGGGCCCCCACGGTGACCGCACCGCCGGTCCCCCGCCCGGCGCGGGCCAGGGTGCGGGCCGCCGCGGCCGCCCGGCCGGCCGAACCCCGGGCGGCGCTCGCCAGCACCGGGACGGCCCGGTCGGGGCTTCCGGGAGAGCGGGACGGGGGTGGCGTCCTCCCGGGCGCGGGCAGGCTGGGTCCGGACATCCCCCACATCCTGCCCCGCGCGGCCGGCCCAGCGGGCGGACTGGCCGGGGGACGTACGAGGTCAGGGTCGGGACCGACCGGTCAGCACCGGTCGACCGCCCCGGCTCCGGGGCCGTCCAGGGCCGGCGGTGCGCACCAGGGCCGGCGGGATGGGGGAGAATCGTCGGGTGCCTGCGACGCCCAGTCTCCACGACGTGACCACCCGATCGGCCCAGGAGCCGGACCCGGTCTGCGCGGCCGCGGTCCCGACGGCCGAGGCCGCTGCCCGGGAGGTCGCCGATCCCGCCGCCGTGGGTGAGCACCTGGGCGTGAGCGCCGAGGGTCCGCGCACGGTGACGCACTTCTTCGCCTGCACCACCAAGGGGTACCGGGGCTGGCGGTGGGCGGTCACGCTCGCCCGTGCGCCGCGTGCTCGGCACGCCAGCGTCAGCGAGGTCGTGCTGCTGCCTGGCGCCGACGCCGTCCTCGCCCCCGCCTGGGTGCCCTGGGTCGACCGGATCGCGCCCGGTGACCTGGGCGCCGGCGACGCACTGCCCTACCGGGCCGACGACCCGTACCTCGATCCCGGGTACATGCCCACCGGCGACGAGGCCGCCGACGAGGTCGCCCAGTGGGAACTCGGCCTCGGTCGCCTGCGGGTGCTCTCGCCGCAGGGGCGGCGGGCCGCAGCCACCCGGTGGTACCTGGGGGACCGGGGTCCGACCGCCGAGGAGGCGGTCAACGCGGCGGCCCCCTGCTCCACCTGCGGGTACTTCATGGCGCTGTCCGGCCCGATCCGACAGGTGTTCGGCGTCTGCGCGAACGAATGGTCCCCGTCGGACGGGCGCGTCGTCAGCGTGGACCACGGGTGCGGCGCGCACAGCGAGACCGACGTCGAACGGGCCGAGCCGCAACCCCTGCCCGAGCCGATCCTCGACGAGACCGGTCACGTCGCGATCGTGCTGCCGCCGCGGGAGGCGACGCCGACCCGTCCGGGGGGGCCCGAGGCACCCAGTACGGCGCAGGAGAGCGTCGCCGGGGAGAGCGAGGCGCCGGACGGTGGTGCGGTGGAGCGGTCCGACGCCGCGACGGTCGCGGGCACCGACCCGGCGCCGCGGCCATGACGGCCGACCCCTTCGCCACGGCCGAGGTGCGCGAGCGGGTGCTGACGGCGTGGGCCGCCGCACCGGTCCGCTTCCGGGAGGACGCCAACGCGGAGGAAGATCACGCGCTCGGCAGCTACCGTGACCGGCTGATCGTGGAGCTGGCGCAGAACGCCGCGGACGCCGCGCAGCAGGCGGGCGTGCCGGGGCACCTGCTGCTCGCACTGCGCGAGCTGGACGGCCGAGCGGTCCTGGTCGCGGCGAACACCGGTGCCCCGCTGACCGGTGAGGGGGTGCTGGGGCTGGCCACCCTGCGCGCGTCGGCCAAGCGGGACGACGCGACGGTGGGCCGGTTCGGGGTCGGCTTCTCCGCCGTCCTCGCCGTGACCGACGAACCGGCTGTGATCTCCCGCGCCGGCGGTGTCCGGTTCTCCGCCGCGGACACCCGTGCCCTGGTGGCCGGCGCCGCCGCCCACAGCCGCGCCCTCGCGGACGAACTGGCCCGGCGGGACGGGCACGTGCCGGTGCTCCGGTTACCGTTCCCGGCCTACGGCATGCCGCCCGCCGGGTACGACACCGCGGTCCTGCTGCCCCTGCGGGACGCCGTCGCCGAGGACATCGTGGCCCGTCTGCTCACCGACGTCGGCGACCCGCTGCTGCTGGCGCTGCCCGCGCTGGCGGAGGTCGTCGTCGAGGTGCCGGGGGTGCCGGTGCGGTGCATCCGCGACGTCGGCACCCGGTGGCACGTGCACCGCAGGCACGGCCGGCTCGACCCGGCGCTCCTCGCCGGCCGTCCCACCGAGGAGCGGCGCCGGACGGTCTGGAGCGTCACCTGGGCCCTGCCACGGGACGACGCCGGAGCCGCCGGGCACCTGCCGGGGTTCGTCCACGCTCCGACCGTCACCGACGAGCCGCTGCCGTGGCCGGCCCTGCTCATCGCGCCGTTCCCGCTGGACACCGGGCGCCGCCACGTCGCGCCCGGGCCCGCCACCGACGCGCTCGTCCGGCAGGCCGCCGAGGCGTACGTCGACCTGCTCCAGGAACGGGCGGCCGCGGGTGCCGGGGTCTGGTCACTGATTCCCGTCGGGCTGGCGCACGGCGCGTTGGACGGTGCGTTGCGGGAGACGCTGCGCCCGCTGCTCCCCGGCGCCCCGCTCCTGCGCGCCGCCGAGGAGCAGTGGAGCGCTGACGCCGGAGCGGGGGACCCGGCGCTGCTGCGGCCTCGGGACGCCGTCGTCCTGGAACCCCCGGCCGGTGCCGATCCGGTCGTGGTCGCCGGCCTGGCGTCCGCGGTGGCGGGGCTCGTGCTCGCGCGGCGCTCCGCCGGCCCGGCGCTGGACCTGCTCGGCATCCGCCGGGTCGCCCTCGCCGACGTGATCGAGCAACTCCCCGCACCGCACGACCCCGCCTACTGGCGGCGGCTGTACTCGGCGCTGGCCGCGCTCGTCGCCGACCCGCTCGCCCGGGAGGCGCTCGGCGCGCTGCCGGTGCCGCTCGCCGACGGTCGCGTGGTCCGCGGGGTACGCGGGCTGGCCCTTCCCGATCCCGGCGGCGACCCGGAGGAGCAGCAGCGGCTCGGCGAGGCCTTGGCGACCCTCGGCGTCCGGGTCGTGCACCCGGCCGCCGTCCACCCGCTGCTGGAGCAGCTGGGCGCGGTGCGGCTCGACCCGCGCGCCGCGCTCGAGCTCCCGGCGGTGCGCGCCGCCGTCCGCGCCGCCGCGGACGACGACGACCTCGGGCTGGCCGACGCCGTCCTCGAGGTGGCCGCCGCCGCGGTCGCCGCCGGCCGGCTGGCACCCGGCGACCTGCCGTGGCTCGCCGACCTGCCGTTGCCGGACGCCGAGGACGACGTCACGCCGGCGGCGCTGCTGGCGCTGCCGGGCTCGTTCGCGGCGCGCGTTCTCGACCCGGACGACATCGCGCTCGTCGAGGACGGCGTCGTCGAGCGGTGGGGTGTGGACGTGCTGGCCGCCGTCGGCGTCCTCGACGGGCCGGCGGTGCTACGGCTACCGGACGTCGTGCTGGCGGGGCCCGGCGCCGTCGCGGACGACGACGAGGACGGCCCGCGGCCCGCCGACCTGGACGGCTTCGCGGAGTGGGCGGAGGAGTCGGTCCGGTCGGCGCTGGCCGCCGTCGGGGTCGCGGATCCGGACGACGACGCCGCCGACGACACCGACGCGGTGAGCGGGCTCGAGGTGGGGCTGCCCGAGCTGGTCGCCGTGCGCGACCTCGACGCCGTGGTCGACGACGCCTGGCCGGAGCTGCTCGACCGGTTGGCCGGTGAGCCGGTGCTCCGGACCGCCCTGCTGCACCCGGCGCGCGTCGTCGTCCGCTGGATCGGCGGGGGCGGTACCGCGGACGTGCCGTCGTACACCGCCTGGTGGTTGCGCCGGGCGGTGGCCGGCGGCCCCTGGGCCGACCCCGAGGCCGAGCCGCTCTTCACCGCGCTGCTGCCGCCACCCCCGCCGCTCCTGGCGGGGATGGACCGTGAGGTCCGGCACGCCGCCGGTGCCGTGTGTTCGGCGTCCGACCTGGACGCCGCGGCCGTCGAGGCGGTCCTCGCCGGGATGGCCGACCCGGACGTCGAGATCGACGCGCCGGGCGCGATCGTGCTCTGGCGCGACCTGGCGGTCCTGGCGGCGTCCGTGCTCGCCGACGGCACCGAGGTCGCGCCGCCGGCGTGGGTCCGGGTGCTCGACGGTCTGCGGACCCGCGTCGTCCGGGTCCGGGACGCGGTCGTCGTCGACGGCCCCGCCTGGCTGCAGCGCTCCGACCTCGGCGGGGCGGTCGTCGCCCCCGACGTCGCGGCGGCCTCCGCCCTCGCGGACCTGCTCGATGTCCCGCTCGCCGCCGAGCTCGCCCTGGGCAAGGTCGAGGAGAACGGGCAGGTCGTGCCCACCCCCGAGGCGGTGCGCGTGCTCCTTCCCGGCTGCCCGCCGACCTGGTGCGAGCACGAGGAGCTCGTCGTCGACGGCGTGGACGTCAACTGGTGGGTGGAGGGCCATGGTCCCGACGCGCTCGTCCATGCCAGCACGTTCGAGGGCCTGGCCAAGGGGTTGTCGTGGGCGGCGGGGGCCTGGCGCCGACGCGGTGCGGTGTCCGACGTCCTCGCCGACGCGAACGTGCTCGCGATGGCTGTGGTCGACGAGGCGTTCGGTTAGGCGGGTCCGGTGAACCGGCGTGCGGCCCGCGTTCGGATCACCGGACCCGCCCTGGTGTTCGGACGACGGGCTAGGCCCCGGGCCCCTGCCGCGGGCCGGGCCCGGCCCGGCCGGCGCGCCGCACCTGCTGCTCCCGGCGCTCGAGGTACCGCAGGCCGAGGGCGCCGAGAGCGATCCCCGCGGGCGGCGTCCAGATCCACCAGTCGCGGCCCGCCTCGTGCAGCGGGCCGTGCAGCAGCAGGGCCGCCAACCACAGCACGGCCCAGATGCCCGTCCCGACCAACACCGTCGCACGGTCGTTCGTGGCCAGCGGGGCCGGGTCCGGGCGGCGATCCCGTGATCGCAGGTACAGCCGCACACCCGGAGCTTACCCAGCCCGGCGCCGACCGGGTCACCCCGGTGGTACGGCGAACTCGACCCGGCGGTTGAGGGCGCGGTTCGCGGCCGAGCTGTTCGGCACCTTCGGCCGCTCCTCGCTGTACCCGGCGGTGTGCAGCCTCGCCGCGAGGACGCCGCGCGCCACCAGCGCGCTCCGGACGGTCTGCGCGCGGGCCCGGCTGAGTTCGAGGTTCACGTCCCAGTCGCCGACGTCGTCCGTGAAGCCGTCGATCCGGAGCGACACCGAGGGGTTGGCCGCGAGGACCACCGCCGCCTTGGTCACGATGATTCTTCCGACCGGCGTCAACACCGCGCTGCCGGTCGGGAAGGTGATCTCCGGCAGCTCGGCCAGCTCTCGTCGGACGATGGCGACCCCATCCGGCTGACCGGCCCCGCCAGGCGTCGCCGGCACGGCCGAGGGCTCCGGGACGGCCGAGGGCTCCGGGACGGCGGACGGGGCGGTCGTACTCGCCGGGGTGGTCGTGCCGGTGCTCGCGCTCGGCCCGGCGGTCGGGCTTCCGGACGTCCCCGGCTGCACGCTGAGCTTGTTGGTCACCGTGGCCTGGTCGCCGGTCACGCGCCCGGCGGCGTCGACCGCATCGGAGGCGACCGACGCGTCCGGGACACTGCCGGAGAGGGTCACCGCTCCCCTGGAGAGGTCCACGGTCACCGCCGACCGGGTGCCGAGCGCGGCGAGCAACCCGCCCAGCCCCGCCACGCCGACGTCCGACGACGACGCATCGACGGTGATCCGGTCCGCCACGTTCCCCGCGCCGAACACCTGTGTCGCCGCGGCGACGAGTGCCTGGTGCGCCGCCTCGGAGCCCACCGTCCCGGTGAGTGTCACCGTCCCGGTGGCGGTCACCGCGCGCAGGGTCGGGGATGCCGCTGCCGGCGGCGACACCGGGTAGTGCAGGTCCGCCGACGCTACCCGGACGCCGTCCAGCTGTCGCACGGTCCGCACGGCCTCGTCGATGCCCGCCGCCGAGGAGACGGTGCCGGTGAGCCGGCCGTCCCGACCGTTGAACTCCACGGCGACGCCGGGCAGACCCGCGGCCCGGAGTGCGGTGAGGGAACGGCCGCGCAGATCCGACTCAAGGTGGTGGCGCAGCGGAACCAGCTGGCCCGCGCCGATCGCCGCCAGGCCGACAGCGCCGATGATCAGCGGGGTGGCGCCCCGGCGGGTGCGCTCCCAGTAGCAGCCGTCGAGGGGACCGGCGGCCGGCGGCTCCGGCGTGCCGGACCCACCGAGGCTCGGCGGCACGGCGGCGTGCGGGCCGCCTGGTCCGGACGCCGTGGTGCCCGTGGCTGTCGGGTCGGTGCTGGCGGACGGCACGGGTCGCGCCGCGGGACGGTCGGTCATCACTTGCCTCCCGAGGCGTCGCGGCCGGTGACGAGTGCCTCCGCGAGCGCGGTGAACGCGGCCTCGTCGCCGTTCGCCAGCAGCTCGGCCTGCCGGCTCCAGGTCGGCAGGCTCGGGGCGAAGCGCAGCCCGGCCTGCTCCAAGGCGGCCTGCAGGGTGGCGATGTCCGCCTGCGCGAGCTGCCGGAACGTCACGATTCCCGCATCTCGCAGGGCGATGCCGATGCGGGGCCCGATGCCCTCGACGCGCTCCAGGTCGTCGGCCGGGTCGGGCTCGGGCGGGTAGAGGTCCGGCGTGCCGTCCGTCCCGCTGGGCGCGGCCTGGCCCGCATCGACCGGCTCATCGCCGGGGATCGCTCCGGTGCTCTCCACCGCGGCGAGGAACGGGGCGACCTGCTCGGGCCGGGGATCCGTCGGTTCCAGGGTGACGCCGTCCGCCGCGCGCCCGCCCGCACCCGCGACGGCGGCCCGGTCCGCACCCGCGACGGCGCCCCGGTCCGCACCCGTGACGGCGGCGTGCAGGGCCGCGCTCAGCCGGGCGATCTCGGCGTCCCGGTCACCCAGCTCGGCCGCGTGGTCGGCGAGCCGGCCGTCGAGGGAGGCGATCTCGTTCGCGTGGGTGGTGGCCAGGGCCTCCGCCTTCTCCACGAGCGCCGCGAGCCGGTCGATCTCGGCGTCGCGGGTGCCGAGTTCGACGGCCCGGACACCCAGCTGGGTGTCCCGCACCTGCAACTGGCCCCTCAGCTCCGCGATCTGCTCGTCCTTGAGGGACAGTTCCCGTTCGTGCAGCGCCGCGAGCTCCAGGGTGTCACCGGAGACCAGGGTGCTGAGCCGGGCGATCTCGACGTCCTTCTCGGTGACCGCGTGTCGGCCCCGGTCGAGCTCCTGCCGCATGCTCGCCAGCGTGACTTCGTGCCGGGCCGCGACCGCCGCGAGCGCATCAGACTCGGTGAATTGCACCTTTCGGCGTCGCCACCACATCCAGCCGACCAGGACGCCCAGCAGGAATGCCAGAACGAGCATTGGCAACGACTGGACGGCGAACCAGACCACGAGTTCCTCCACGAGGGTACGGCACCTGACGGGCCTGCCTGCGAAGCATGCCAGGTGGCCGGGCGGTGCACGGGCGATCTGGTGAATCTTGATGGTCTCGTCACGCTGAGCGGCGATGGTCCGGATTCGCGTGCATCGCGGCAATGGTGGGGGCGCGAATAGGCATTCTCAGCTGTCGCACGTTGGTACCCATGGCTACGCGCTGCAACGTCCGATTCCCTCGATTTGAGGGGCATCTCGATGAGTGGCCGAGGAATGCCTTCGGTCGTTCGGTCGTTCGCTACGACACGTGAGGTCCGGACCGGACGATGGGTGCGGACGGCGTGGCGCCGTGTCACAGCTCGTGACGCGACCTAGCATCGACCCGTGCTCCTCCCCGCCGCGCGTCACGAGGTGTCGTTCTGGCATGGCCAGGACCGGCTGTGCGGCGACCTCCGGGTGCCCGTCACCTCGGGCCGCCACCCCGTCGTCCTCCTCGTCCGGGACCCGGATGAGGCCCAACGCGATTACTCTCCGTGGCTTGATGATCTTGCTGTGGCCGGAATCGCGAGCTTCACCTGGGATCGCCCCAGCTTTCTCCCCGAGGCATCCCGGGGGGCCAGATCGGTCGGTCGGCACGCCCGTGAAGTACTGTCCGCGGTCGATCGGCTCCGTTTCGTCCCTGATCTCGATCCCGCTGCCGTGGCTCTGCTCGGCTGGGGAAGAGGTGGCTGGGCCGCGGCGCAGGCGACTACTTACAGCAATGACGTGCGAGCGCTCGTCCTCGCCTCCCCGCTGGTGGCCCGCCCGGGCCCGGACGGTGTCGAGCACGACCTTCGCCCGACGCTCTCGGCGGTCACGGTTCCGGTGCTGGCGCTGTTCGGCGAGCGGGATCCGCTGCTGGAGCCGCGGGAGAGTGTGCGTACGGTCCGGGCGACCTTGCGCGACGCGGGGCACGTCGACCACGAGGTGGCCGTCGTCCGGGGGGCGGATCATGGGCTCCGGGTCCGCGCTCCGCACGGTCTCGGCGCCATGGTCGGCGGGTTCCACCGCTTCGGGGACTGGCCGGCGGCCCTCACCGACCTCCTGGTCAGGTGGCTCGACCGGCGATTGCGGCCGCAGGAGATCCCGACCTACGCCCCTCCGCTCCGGGCGCCACAGGTCCGGTTCCCGGCACGGACCCGGATCCCGTTGCCCGCTCCTGTCCCGGTCCGTCAGGTCCGGCGCCGCGTCCCGCTCTAGCCGGTAACCCCCGCCGTGCCGGGTGCCGCGCCGGCGACCCTCGCGGGTGCCGGTCGCTGCATGATCACGACTCTGGTGCGGGGAACAGCGCTGAGGGGCGTAGTCGTTAGCTTGGCTAATGACTGACCGAACAGTGCCTCCCCCCGCGTCCGACGATCCGACCGTGCCGGCGCTGGCCGCCGAGTTGCGTGTCGCCCTGCTGCGCGCCGCCCGCCGGCTGCGGGCCGAGCGGTCCGATCAGGAGGTGTCCGCGGGGCAGTATTCCGTGCTGGCCTTCCTGGACCGGGCCGGCGAGGCGACGCCGGGGGTCATCGCCGACGTCGAGCGCGTGCGCCCGCCGTCCATGACCAGAACCCTGGCCGCTCTGGAGGCGCTCGCCCTGATCGAGCGGGTCGGGCACCCGGACGACGGTCGGCAGGTGCTGGTGCGCCTCACCGACGCCGGCCAGGAGATCGTCCGCGCCACGAGCTCCCGGCGGGACGCCTGGCTGGCTCGCCGGCTCGCCGTCCTCGACCCGGCTGAGCGCGAGGTGCTCGCCGCCGCCGCCGACGTGTTGAGGAGGATCGCCGACTCGTGAGCCCTACCTTCCGCTCGCTGCGGAACGTCAACTACCGGCTCTGGGCGTCGGGCGCGATCGTGTCGAACGTCGGCACCTGGATGCAGCGCGTCGCCCAGGACTGGCTGGTGCTCGCCGTCCTCACCCCGAACTCCGGGGTGGCCCTCGGCGTCACGACCGGCCTGCAGTTCGCTCCGGTGCTGCTGCTCGCCCCCGTCGCGGGGGCGGCCGCGGACCGGTGGAACCGTCGGCGCCTGCTGATGGCCACCCAGGCATCCTCCGGCCTGCTCGCGCTCGTGCTCGGCCTGCTGGTCGTCACGCGAGAGGCCCAGTTGTGGCAGGTGTACCTGCTGGCCGGGTTGCTGGGCGTGGTCGCGGCGTTCGACGCGCCCGCGCGGCAGGCGTTCGTCACCGAGCTGGTCCCGGCCGAGGACCTGTCGAACGCCGTGGGCCTCAACAGCGCCTCGTTCCATGCCGGCCGCCTGATCGGCCCCGGGATCGCGGGCCTGCTCATCCACTGGTTCGGAACCGGGCCGGTGTTCCTCCTCAACGCGGCGAGTTTCGGCGCCGTCCTGCTCTCGTTGGCCCGGATGGACCCGGCCCGGTTGTGCCCGGTGGCGCGGACCGCGCGGCGGGGTGGGATCCGGGAAGGGCTGAGGTACGTCGGCGGGCGCCCGGATCTGATGCTGGTCATGTCGATCGTCGGCATGGTGGGCACGTTCGGCCTGAACTTCCAGCTCAGCACCGCGCTGATGGCGCGGCTGGTGTTCCACCGGGGCTCGGGCGAGTACGGGCTGCTCGGCTCGACGCTGGCCGTCGGGTCGCTCGCCGGGTCGCTGCTCGGAGCGCGCCGGGAGAACCCACGGATCCAGCTCGTCGTGGGCGCGACCTTCGCCTTCGCCGTCCTCGCCTCGGTGGCTGCCGTGATGCCCGGCTACCCGCTGTTCGCGCTGGCGCTCATCCCGGTCGGGGTCTGCACCCAGACGCTGCTGACGGCCGCGAACTCCACCGTGCAACTCTCCACCGCACCAGAACTGCGGGGCCGCGTGATGGCGCTGTACATGGCCGTCCTGATGGGCGGGACGCCGGTCGGCGCACCGCTGGTCGGCTGGATCGGCCAGACGTTCGGCGCTCGGTGGACGATCCTGCTCGGCGCGGCGGCCGCTGGGCTCACCGCCGTCCTCGCCTGGCTGTGGTTGGCCCGGCACCCCTCGCCCCCTGCCGCCGGGCAGCCCGGGCCGCAGCTCTCAGTGCAGCCAGGAGGCGTGGCCGAGCAGTTGGTAGCCGACGAAGGCGACGGTGTCCAGCAGGGTGTGCGCGACGACCAGCGGCATCACCCGGCCGCGGCGGCGGAACCACTCGCCGAAGGCGAGGCCCATCACGGCGTTGCCCAGGAAGGGCCCGAATCCCTGGTAGAGGTGGTAGCTGCCGCGCAGGACGGCGCTGATCCCGAGGGCGAGCCAGGTCGGTGAGCCGAGCTCGCGCAGTCGGGTGATCAGGTAGCCGACGACCACCACCTCCTCCACCAGTGCGTTCTTCACGGCCTGCAGGATGAGCACCGGCACGGTCCACCAGTAGGCGTTGAACGCCGCCGGGACGATCTGTGCTGTGACACCCAACTGCCGCCCGACCACGTACAGGCCGACGCCGGGCACCCCGATGACGGCGGCCAGGGCGGCCCCGGTGGCCAGGTCGGCCAACGGCTGCCGACCGTCCAGACCGATCCGCTGTCTCGCCCGCCGCCCCGGTTCGGCGAGCAGGAAGAGCACCAGCGCGACCGGGACCAGGGTGAACGCGATCCCGGCGAGCTGGTAGGTGAGGTCCAGGTACGGCCGCGGCGAGATGGGTGCGTTGAGCGTGGCCTGCTGCCGGGCGAGCGGCGGTCCCGCGGTGAGCCTGGCGATCAGATTGATCGCCGCGTAGACCGCGGACGCCCCGAGCGACAGGCCGAGCACGATCAGGATCTCGGAGATGGTCCGATTCCGGTCAGGCCCGGACGCTGGGTGCCCGCCTCTCGGCGGGGTGGTCTCGCGGGTGGTCCCGGGCTCGGCGGTCACGACGTCATCTTCACCCTGTCGGCCGCCCGGCGCCCACCGCCCTGGGGGGCTCGGCCGGTGCCGTGCGGCGCCTTGCTAGCCTGCTCGTCCCACTGACGCGCGCCGGACCGGGGGTGATCATGCCGGTAGTACTCTCGGGGACCCCAGCCGACGACGGCTTCTGGATGCCGGCCGAGTGGGAGCAGCACGACGGCTGCTACCTGGTGTGGCCGGAGCGTCCGGACAACTGGCGCGGCGGCGGCAAGCCGGCACAGGCGACGTGGGTCCGGCTGGTCGAGGCGATCGCCACGGGTGAGCGGGTGACGGTGCTCGCCTCGTCCCGGCAGTGGCGCAACGCGCGCCACCGGCTGCCGGCCGCCGTCCGGGTGGTGGAGGCCACCACGGACGACGCGTGGGTCCGGGACAGCGGGCCGACCTTCGTCGTCGACGGTGCCGGGCGCCGGCGTGCCGTGGACTGGGCGTTCAACGCCTGGGGCGGGCTGCGCGGAGGCCTCTTCTTCCCCTGGGACAGTGACGACGTCCTCGGTCACAAGATGGCGGAACTCGAGGGGGCGGACTGCTACCAGCCGCCGCTGGTGATGGAGGGCGGTTCCTTCGACGCGGACGGCGAGGGCACCCTGTTGGTGACCGAGGAGTGCCTGCTCAACCCCAACCGCAACCCTGACCTCGACCGGGACCGGATCGAAGGCTACCTGCGCAGCCACCTGGGCGTGTCCCAGGTGGTCTGGCTGCCGCGCGGCGTCCACCTCGACGAGACGGACGGGCACGTCGACAACTTCGCCCGGTTCGTCGCGCCCGGCGTCGTGGTGCTCACCTGGACCGACGACAGGTCCGATCCGCAGTACGAGCGGTCCGCCGAGGCGTTGGAGATCCTCCGCGACACCACCGATGCGCGGGGTCGCCGGTTGCGGGTCGTGCCGCTGCACCAGCCCGGGCCGCTGCACGCGACCGCGGCGGAGGTCGCGGATCTGGACGTCGTCCGGGAGTCGCGGCCCCGGACGGCGGGGGAGCGGCTGGCCGGGTCCTACGTCAACTGCTACCTCGGCAACGGGATCGTCGTCGTCCCGGTCTTCGACGATCCGCACGATGCCGCCGCCCTGCAGGCCTACGCCGACCTGCTGCCGGGACGTCGGGTGATCCCGGTGCCGGGTCGGGAGATCCTCCTGGGCGGCGGCAACGTGCACTGCGTGACGCAGCAGGTGCCGTCCCCCTGACGCCGTCGCCGCGGCGGAGCTGACCCCCATTCAGGGGGTTGGTGTGGTGCACGCGAAGGCTTTGCCAGGGCTCCGATCGCCACCCTCGCCACGGAAAGTGTGCAGCGTGCAACACTAGGCATCACGGCGGAGAGTGCATCGATGGATGCGATCCGTGACAATAGCCCTAAGCAACTGTTGAATCACGACACGTAACTTCAGGGCTATCGTTCGTATATGCAGAGTCGCCAACCAGGCGTAACTCACGCCGATACTGCGCTGGCCGACGACCTTGAGGTGGCGCGCACGACCATTGACGATCTCGCCGTGAGCACCGTCGACTGTGCCCCGGTGTCGCCGGACGCGGATCTCGTCGAGACGGCGATGAGTGCCTCCCGAGCCCTGCTGGGGATCGTCGTGCGGTCGCTGGCGCCCGTCCTCGAGGAGATCACGCCCGGGCAACTGCGGGCGCTGGTGATCCTCGGTTCCCAGGGTGCGCAGCGAGCCGGTGTGCTCGCTTCGATGCTCGGCGTCCATCCGTCGACCTTCACCCGTACCGTCGACCGGCTCGCGGCCGGTGGCTGGGTGACCCGGTCGGAGAATCCGGACAGCCGCCGCGAGGTGTTGGTCGAGCTCACCGCTCGTGGTGAACGTGCCGTCGCCGCGGTGACGCGCGGCCGGCGCCGTGAACTGGCCCAGGTGCTCGCCTCGCTGTCCCCCGCGGACCAGCGGCGTGTCGTCGACGGTCTCGAGATCTTCGCGCAGGCCTGCGGCGAGCCGTCGCTGACCGAACTCGCCCGGCTCGGCGGCTGAGGTCCCGCACGGGGGGCCGATGTCCGCGCGGGGGGCGCGCGGCCGGCGGGCGGGGATCATGGGTGCGGTGATCGCGAAGCGCTGCTCGCACCGGCTGGTGGGGTGTCGATCGGCTCGACGCGCTCGGCGGACCCGAGGAGGCCCGCATGGATCTGGTGCTGCGCAACGCCCGGCTGCTCGGCTCGGACCGGCCCACGGACCTCGGGATCGACGGGGGCCGGATCGTCCCGGTCGTCGACGGTCCGGGCGAGTCGTCGGCCCTGGCGTCGGCCGAGCACGTCATCGACCTCGACGGGCGCCTGGTCACCCCGCCGCTGGTCGAGCCGCACGTCCACCTGGACGCCGTCCTGACGGTCGGCCAGCCCCGGGAGAACGAGTCAGGCTCCCTGTTCGAGGGGATCGCCGTGTGGGCGGAGCGGGTCAAGACGCTGAGTGTCGAGGACGTCACGGCGCGTGCCCGCGAGGTGCTGCTGTGGCAGCTGGCGTGCGGCGTCCAGGCGGTGCGCAGCCACGTCGACGTCTGCGACCCGCAACTGCGTGCCCTGCAGGCCCTCACCGCGTTGCGGGAAGACCTGAAGGACCTGATCGACCTGCAGCTCGTCGCCTTCCCGCAGCAGGGGATCTACGGGTTCCCCGGTGGCGCGGAGCTGATGCGGCGGGCCGTCGAGGAGGGTGCGGACGTCGTCGGTGGCATCCCGCACTACGAGCTCACCCGGGAGGACGGGGTGGCCTCGGTGCAGTTCGCGTTCGACCTCGCCGAGGAGTTCGGGCTGCGGATCGACATCCATTGCGACGAGACGGATGACGACCACGCCCGGTTCGTGGAGGTGATGGCCGCCGAGACGATCAAGCGCGGGATGGCCGGCCGGGTGAGCGCCAGCCATACCACCGCGATGCACTCCTACAACAACGCCTACGCCAGCCGGCTCATCACCAACATCGCCCGGGCCGGGATGCACATGATCACGAATCCGTTGGACAACGCCGTCCTCCAGGGCCGGTTCGACCCCGGCCCGGTGCGACGGGGTCACACCCGGGTGAAGCAGTTGCTGGCGGCCGGGGTCAACGTGGCGATCGGGCACGACTCGGTGATGGACCCCTGGTACCCGCTGGGCTACGGCGACCCGCTGCAGGCCGCGTTCGTGCTCGCCCACCTCGGCCACCTGAGCGGCGCCCGTGAGCTGCCCTACCTGCTGGAGATGGTGACCACCAACCCGGCCCGGGCGCTCGGGGTCGACGGCGGCGGCGTCCGCATCGGCGGCCCTGCGGACCTCGTGGTGTTCGACGCCCCCACCCCTCAGGACGCGCTTCGCAAGATCACCCCGCGCTACCTGGTGCTGCGGGGCGGCCGGATCGTGGCCCGCACCGAGCCGGCCCGGACGACGGTCACGATCGGCAGCACCACCCGTGAGGTGACCTTCCTCCGCCCGCTCCAGGGGTGATCACGCGGTTACCTCCCGGTAGGTCGACCGCCCCCGGGCGTCACCCCACGCGGAGGCCCGCCTCGGCCGCCAGCCGGGCGCCCCACGCCTCGGCCCGCTCCCGCTCCCCGGCCCGGAGCGGTCCGTGCAGGTCCTCGACGACGAAGCCCTCCGGCCGGTCGATCAGCCGGAAGCCGTGGCGGCGCAGCAGGTGGGCGATCCGGCGGGCGGCGCTACCGGCCATCGGCCGGTCGAGGCGGGTGTCGAACGCAGCCGCCGGCGGCGCCCCGCCCGTCCCCGCGGCACCGGCACGCAGCTCGGGGTCGCCCTCGCCCGGCTGCCCCAGCTGCGCGAACCACTCCCGCAACCCCGGCCCGGTCGCCCACGGCTCGAGCCGGATCGGCCCGCCCGCCCGGCGGTCCTGGCGCAGCACGCCGTCGACCCACAACCGCCTGGTGCGCTCCGCGGGCAGGCCGAGGAAGTGCGTCGGGCCACCCGCCACGACCAGGTCGGCGTCCGCGGGCTCGGCCAGGATCCGGGCCGCGGGCACGCACCGCACGCACGCCCGCGGGGCGGCGTCCCGGACGCCGGCTGCCACCGCCTCGGCCACCTGGCGGGTGTTGCCCATCACGCTCTCGTACACCACCAGGACGCGCATGGTCATCACCTCACGATCCATCATCACGGTGCCGTCCGGGCCCCCACGCGGGTGCCGGGCCAGGCTCGTCGCCGAACCGATTCGAGAGCGCGCCGAGCGGCACCGGAGGTCGTGCGGCCCGGCGGGCGCCGCCACCGCGGCCCCGGCCCGGCACTACGCTCGAGCTCATGTCCGATCACGACCCGGCCCGCCCGGCCCGCCCGGGCCGCCCGGCCACCCGGACGGCCGCCGCCCGCCCGATGGTCGCCGCGGCGGACGTCGACGAGGCGGCCCGGCAGCTGGCCGGCGTCGTCGCCACGACGCCGCTGCAGCGCAACGAGCGGCTGAGCGTTCGGGTGGGCGCCCAGGTGCACCTCAAGCGCGAGGACCTCCAGGTGGTCCGGTCGTACAAGCTCCGGGGCGCCTACCACCTGATCTCCACCGAGCTGCCCGGTGCGCGGGCGGCCGGGGTGGTCTGCGCCAGCGCCGGGAACCACGCCCAGGGCGTCGCCTGGGCCGCCCGTGCCTACGGCCTGGACGCGCGGGTGTACCTGCCCGCGGCCACCCCCCGGCAGAAGCGGGACCGGATCCTCGCCCTGGGCGGCGACCGCGTGCGGATCGTGATGACGGGCCGCAGCTACGACGAGGCCTTCGACGAGGCGGTCAAGGACGCCGAGGGCACCGGCGCCGTCCTGGTGCCCGCCTTCGACGACCCGCGGACGGTGGCCGGCCAGGGCACCGTCGCCCGGGAGGTCGTGGAGCAGCTCGGCCGGGCCCCGGACGTGCTGGTGGTCCCGGTCGGCGGCGGCGGGCTGCTCGCCGGGTGCGCGACCTACCTCGCCGAGCGGCATCCGGGCACCCGGGTGGTCGGCGTCGAGCCCGCCGGCGCCGCCTGCATGGCCGCGGCGCTCGCCGCCGGCCGCCCGGTCGCGCTGGACCGGCTGGACGGGTTCGTGGACGGCGCCGCCGTCCGGACGGCGGGGTCGGTCACCTTCCCGATCGTGCGGGACCGCGCCAGCGCCGTGGTGAGCGTCGACGAGGGCAGGATCTGTTCGGAGATGCTGGCGCTGTACCAGTCGGACGGCGTGATCGCCGAGCCCGCCGGTGCACTGGCCACGGCCTCCCTCGGGCACCCCGTGCTGGTCAAGCCGGGGAGCACGGTGGTCTGCGTGCTGTCCGGCGGGAACAACGACGTCAGCCGCTACGCGGAGATCATCGAGCGGTCGCTCGTCTACGAGGGGTTGAAGCACTACTTCCTGGTGGAGTTCGCGCAGGAGCCGGGGGCGCTGCGCCGGTTCCTCGACCAGGTCCTGGGCCCGGACGACGACATCACGCTCTTCGAGTACGTCAAGCGCAACAACCGGGAGACCGGGCCGGCACTCGTCGGCGTCGAGCTGGCCCGGGTGGCCGACCTCGAACCGCTGCTCGAACGGATGGCCGCGTCCCCGATGTCGTGCAGCCGGATCGAACCGGGCGACCCGCTGTTCCGGTTCCTGCTCTGATCGCTGACGACCAGGCCCAGCGCCTCGGGCGCGGCGCCGCTCGCTGGAGGGCGCGGCACGCCTCGACGACGTCCCAGCGGGCCTGCCGGAGCAGCCCGGAGAACCACCTCAGGACGCCGTCGACGGCAGCCGGCGGCTGTCGGCCCAGCGCTGACGCAGCAGCGCCATCTCCTCCTTGAGGAAGGCGAAGAACTCCAGCGTCTCGCTCAGCCGCCCACCGGCGCCGGTGTGCTCCCCGACGATCTCCAACCCTGCGCCCAGCTGCTCGATCCAGCGATCCAGCAGCGTGTCACGGCTGATGACGGCCTGGTACCAGACGTCGTGCTCCACCACGTACTGGTCCCGGCGGCTGCCCGGCTCCCGGGTGCGGCGGACCAGGTGGACGGTGTCCAGGTACTGGATCGCGCCCGAGATCGCGGCCGGGCTGACGCCCAACTGCTCCGACAGCTCCGCCGAGGTGAGCCTGCCCTGCTCGGTGACGAGCAGGCAGCTGAAGACCCGTGCCGGCATCCGGGGCACCCCGGCGGCCACCAGGGTCGAGGCGAAGTCCTCGATGAACTGCCGCAGCGGAGCGCTCCCCGCCCCGGAGCCCTCGGCGGTGCCGCCCTTCGTGCCGGTGCCACTCAATCGATCATCACCCATCTTGAATCTTCATATCTTTCTGAAAGAAGCGTAGCATCTGAAAGCATGGCAATGGCGATAGAGGTCTCCGGACTGGTCAAGACGTTCGGCTCGACCCGCGCCCTCGCCGGTCTCGACCTGCAGGTCGCCACCGGCGAGGTGCACGGGTTCCTCGGTCCCAACGGAGCCGGCAAGACGACCACTCTGCGCATCCTGCTCGGGCTGCTCCGCGCCGACGCGGGCACCGCCGCCCTGCTCGGCGGCGACCCCTGGCGTGACGTGGCCCGGCTCCATCGCCGGCTGGCCTACGTACCCGGCGACGTCTCCCTGTGGCCCACCCTCACCGGCGGTGAGGTGATCGACCTGCTCGGCCGGCTGCGCGGCGGCCTCCACCCGGCCCGCCGCACCGAGCTGCTGGAACGCTTCGAGCTCGACCCGACCAAGAAGGGCCGGGCCTACTCCAAGGGCAACCGGCAGAAGGTCGCGCTCGTCGCCGCGCTGGCCTCCGACGTCGAACTGCTGCTGCTCGACGAGCCCACCTCCGGTCTCGATCCGCTGATGGAGGAGACGTTCCGGCAGTGCATCAACGAGGAGCGCGAGCGCGGCCGAACCGTGCTGCTCTCCAGCCACATCCTGGCCGAGGCCGAGGCCCTGTGCGACCGGGTGACGATCGTCCGCCACGGCCGGACGGCGGAGACGGGCAGCCTCGCCGACCTGCGTCACCTCACCCGGACGTCGGTCACGGCCGAGGTGGGCAGCGTCCCGGCGGGCCTGGCCGAGCTGCCCGGCGTCCATGACCTGGACATCGAGGCGCGGCCCGGCGCCACCGGCGGTGCCCGGGTGCGCTGCGAGGTGGACACCGAGCATCTCGAGAGTTTGCTGCGCCGCCTCACCGACGCCGGCATCCGCAGCCTGGTGAGCCGGCCGCCGACGCTGGAGGAGCTCTTCCTCCGCCACTACAGCGACGACCTGATGGCCGCGGGCAACGGTCACGGCTCTCGCCGGGAGGACGTGAGGGCTCGATGAGCACGCGGACGACGCTCGCGCCCAGTGACCGACGGGTCCCGTCCGGGGCGGCCGAGCAGGTCGGCGCGCTGAGCCGGGCGCTCACCGGTACCGGGCCGATGACGCGACTGGCGCTCCGCCGCGACCGCGTCCTGATCCCGGTCTGGCTCGCCGTGTTCGTCGGAATGGCCGGCAGCACCGCCTCCAGCACGCTCACGCTCTACCCCGACATCGTCTCCCGTCGCGGGATCGCCACCACGATCAACGGCAACCCCGCCATGCTCGCCCTGTACGGACGCATCGCGGACATCGATTCCGCGGGTGCGGTCGCGATGTTCAAGGTCAACGCGATGGGCGCCGCGCTCGTCGCGGTGCTGGCCGCGATTCTCTTGGTCCGGCACACCCGCGCCGAGGAGGAGGCCGGGCGGCTGGAGCTGGTCGGTGCGGGGGTGGTCGGCCGGCTGGCGCCGCTCACCGCCGCGCTGATCGTTTCCGCGGGCACCGCCGTCCTGCTCGGCCTGCTGACCGCGGCCGCCCTGGTCGGTGCCGGACTCCCGGTGAGCGGCTCCCTCGCCTTCGGGCTGTCCTGGGCCCTGACCGGCGTGTCGTTCACCGCCGTCGCCGCGATCATGGCCCAGCTCACCACGAACGCGAGGACGGCGAACGGCCTGACCGGCGCCGTCCTCGGCGCGACCTATCTGCTCCGAGCGGTGGGTGACATCGCCGATGCGGACGGTCCACGCTGGGCGTCCTGGCTGTCCCCGGTCGGCTGGGCCCAGCAGGTACGCCCGTTCGCCGGGGAGCGCTGGTGGGTGTTCGGGCTCGGCCTGGCGTTCGTGATCGCGGCTGCCGCCGCCGCCTACTGGCTCGCCGCGCACCGGGACGTCGGAGCCGGCCTGCTCGCGGACCGGGCCGGCCCGGGCCGGGCCGGGCCCCGGCTCCGGGGGGTGGCGGCCCTTGCGGTGAGGTTGCAACGCGGCACACTGCTCGCCTGGAGCGGCGCCCTGCTCCTGATGGGTCTGGTGGTCGGCAGCCTCGGCCGGAGCATCGACGCGTTCCTGGGCAGCCCGTCGGCCCGCGACATGATCGCCAGGATGGGCGGGACCGGACGCCTGGTCGACGCGTTCTTCGGCGTCGAGCAGGGCGCGGCCGCGATCATCGTGTCCCTCTTCGCGATCCAGTCGGTGCTGCGCCTGCGCGCCGAGGAGACCGGGCTGCGTGCCGAACCGCTGCTGGCGACGGCGGTCGGACGGCGCACCTGGGTGGCGAGCCACCTCACCGTGGCCGTCGTCGGCTCACTCGGGCTGTTGCTGGTCGTCGGGGCAGGGATGGGCCTGACGGCGGCCACCACGTTGCACGACGCGGCCTGGTTCCCCCGGCTGCTGGGCGGGCAACTGGAGCACGCGCCCGCCGTCCTGGTGATGATCGGTATCACCCTGGCAGCCTTCGGGCTGGTACCCCGCCTCGCGACGGCCGGGTGGGTCCTGCTCGTGGTGTTCCTGCTGATCGGTGAGCTGGGGCCGATCTTCCAGCTGGACCAGCGGGTGCTGGACGTCTCGCCGTTCGTGCATGTTCCCCGGCTCGGCACGTTCGACCTGCCGCCCCTCGCCGCCCTCCTCGCCGTCGCGGCGGCGCTGATGATGGCGGGCCTGGAGGGGTTCCGGCGCCGCGACCTGCAGTGAGTGGGCGCGAGACCGCGGTGGGCCCCTCGCCGACGGTTCACGACCAGGCGGCGAGGGTGAGCTGGTCGTCCCCCGGGACGCCCGCCGGCGCGCCCGGGGAGGCGGTGCGGTACCCGTCGCCGTCCGGGGTGGTCGCGATCCGGGCGTAGCGGGAGGGAGCAGCGCGGAGCAGCGGGGAGGCGACGGCGACCGCTCCGGCACGGCTGGGAGTCACCTGGCCTTTGGCGCGTCGTCCCGGCAGCATCGGGACATGCCGCCCGCGCTGCTCGCCGTCGCCGCGACGACCGTGTTCGCGCTGGCCAACACGCTGCAGCGCGGCGCCGCCTCGGTGGTGCCGCTGGAGGCGGGCGGACCGGTGCGGCTGGTCCTGCGGCTGCTCCGCGCGCCGCGCTGGCTGTTCGGTTCCCTGCTGGCCGCGCTGGCGCTGTGCCTGCACGCGCTCGCGCTGCAGCACGGCAGCGTGATCATGGTTCAGTCGCTGCTGGCATCGGGTCTGGTCGTCGCGCTCGCCCTGGAAGCGGCGTGGGAGCGCCGGATGATGCGGGCCGCCGAGGCCGCCGGCTCCGGCATGCTGGTCGCCGGCGTCGTCCTGGTGCTGGCGGTGGGCCGGCCGGGTGGTGGGTCCCCGGTCGGGGTGCACGAGCAGCTGGTCACCCTGGCCGTGCTCGCCGGGCTGGCCGGGACGGCGACCGCGGGCTTCCGGCTGCACCACCGGTTGCGGCTCTCCGCCCTGGTGATGGGCGCGACCGCGGGCGCCTGCTTCGCGGTCGACGCGGTGTTCCTGAAGGGGCTCGCCGCCGACGCCAGCGGTCTGGACGCACCGGCCGCGCTCTTCAACCTCGCGGGGTTCGTCGCGGCGTCCGTGCTCGGGAACCTGGTCGTCCAGCGCGCCTACCAGCTCGCCCCGCTGCGGTTCGTCCTCCCGGCAGTCACCGCCGGCGACCCGCTGAGCGCGTTCGTGATCGGTCGCTTGATCCTTCACGAGCACCTGCAGGGTGGCCCGCTGGCGTCACTCGCCGTCAGTGTCGGGCTGGTCGCCATGGCGGTCGGGATCACCGTGACGACGACGGCCGGCACTCCGGCCCCTCCTGCCCACGCCTCCGGGCAACCCCGCACCTCGCCGGCTGCCGGCCCGGACGGCGGCCGGCTCCGCCGGCGTCGGCACCGCCCGAGCTCCCCGGAAGGGTCCAGCGGCTTTCCCCTGCAGTGATCGGGCCGTGACCGTCAGGGGGGCGGAACGCGACGTCCGCCCGGGTTGCCGCCCCGCCGCCCGGCCACGCACCGTGGACACGCCCCCGGTGCGACACGTTTCTCCTAGGTCCTGACGGCGGAGAGTGACATTATCTCAGTTCGTGACGCCGCGGTTGAGCTCGCGCCGGTCCCTCGCCACGGTGGCTGCCGGACTGGTGGCAGGGGTATCCCTGGGCATCGGTGTGATCCTCTACCCGGCGAAGGGCCCGGCCGTGGTCGCCGCCGTCGGCGCGCGGCGGCCCGTCGGGCCGAGGACGGCCGCGGCGGACGCCGCTGACACCCGCGCGTGTCCCGGCCGCCGGCCGGCCGGCTGGCTGGCGGCGGAGAACCGGCGCCCCGGCGACCGGCTGGCGCTGCCCGCGGGGGTGCCCACGACGACGACGGTCGTCGGCTTCGCGGACCGGCCCAGCGCCGCCTGCGGCGACCTGGTCGCCGTCCGGTTGAGCGGTCCGCCGGCCGGGGTCCAACTCGCCGCCTACCGGGTCGGGTGGTACGGCGGAGCCGGCGCCCGGATGGTCTGGCGGTCCCGGCCCGTCGCGGTCGCCCGGCAGCCGGTACCCGACGGCAGCGCCTACCCTCACCTGGTCGAGCCGAAGTGGCGGGTGTCGACGACGATCGCGGTCGACGGGCGCTGGACGCCCGGCCTCTACCTGCTGGTGCCCCTGTTCGCCACCGGCGCGCCGGGGGACCGCCCGGCCGGGCCGGCCATCCCCCTGACCGTGCGGGACGACGTCGACAGCGCGCCCATCGTCTTCAAGGCCTCGACCCTCACCTGGGCGGCGTACGGCGACTGGGGTGGCTGGAGCCTGTACCACGGCCGGACCGGCAACGGCGCCCTCGCCGCGGCCGGGCGTGCCCGGGTGATCTCGCTGCGCCGCCCGCTGACCGGCGCGGGCTACCTGCAGTTCGCGGCGATGGACCTGCCCGTCGTCCGTCAGGTGGAGCGCCTCGGCCTGGACGTCGGGTACCTGACCGACGAGGACGTGGAGGCTCGACCGACGAGCCTGCTCGGCCATGCCGAGATCGTCTCCGGCGGCCACAGCGAGTACTGGACGCGCGGGATGTACGACGCCCTGCTGCTCGCCGCCGACACCGGCGTCAATCTGGTGTTCCTCGGGGCGAACAACCTGTGGTGGCAGGCGCGGCTGGAGCGGTCGGCGGACGGCGACCGTCCGGACCGGATGGCCGTCTACCGGATCGCGGCCGAGGACCCCGTCGCCCGCGCCGAGCCGGCCCGGGCGACCGTGCTGTGGGCCGATCCGCGGCTGGGCCGCGACCCGGCCGCCGTGCTCGGGGAGAGCCACGCCGCGATCGGGGTCCGGGGCGGGATGCAGGTTCTCCAGGCGCCGGCCTGGTTCCTGGCCGGCTCAGGGCTGACGACCGGGTCCGTGCTGCCGCAGGTGGTGGGCAACGAGGCCGACGGCCTCAACCCGCGCGCCCGCAACCCCGCGAACACCCAGGTGCTTGCCGCCGGCGTGCTGCGCGGAGCGCGCGGTCCGGTGGTGGTGAGCGCCAGCTACTCGACCTTCCCGTCCGGGGCGGCCGTCTTCGCGGCCGGCAGCACGGACTGGGCCTGCGTGCCCAGCGCGGACTGCTTCGACGGCACCCCCCCGGCGGCCACGGCGGCCGCTGTCGCGGCGCTGACCCGTAACGTCCTGCTGACGCTGGCGACGCCACGGGCCGGGCGCGCACATCCGTCGACGGCGACGGTTCCGTTCGTCGCCGCGCAGTTGCTGCCCCAACTCGCCCCCGCCGCGATCGGCAGCTACGGCGGCGCGACACCCGAGATCGACTAACGGAAGTTCCTCACCTGTCGTAACGCGCCGCTCCGATGCCGTCACGCCGGGCACAATGGCGAGGGCCCGACCCGCGGGCCGTCGCGGGACGGCGAGAGGCGACACGGGAGGCCGAGCGTGCGCGGTGGCACGGCGGGCGCGCGCGATCGCGGGGCCTCGGCCGTCGAGTACTCGCTCGTCGTCGCCGTGACCGCGGGGATCCTGGTGGTCGGCCTGACCTCCCTGATGCACGTCATCGGTGCCCGGCTGGACTGCGTGACCACCGGGCTGCGGGGATCGGTCAGCACCGGGACGTGCGACACCAGCCCCGCCGGGTCGGGCACCGGTGGGTCGGGCACCGGCGGAGGTGGCGAGGTCGCCCCCGCCGGCACGGTCACCTCCGGAGGCGGCGCCGGCTCCGCCAGCGCGACCACGTCGCCGGGTGCGACCACATCGCCCGGTGCGACCACATCGCCCGATGCGACCACGTCCGGCTCGCCGAGCCCGTCCCCGTCCGGCTCGCCGAGCCCGACCGCCTCGGGACCGCCGAGCCCGTCCCCGTCCGCGGGCTGAGGTGGCGGCGCTCAGTCCGCCGCGACCCGGCGCCGGGTGCACCGGTAGGCGGCGTCACACCGGGCGAGGACGTCGGTCCAGTCCGGGGCCCGGTAGACGCCGGTCAGTGGGTCGCGGGGCATCCGCAGCCGGGCCAGGTCGGCCTGCGTGGCCCAGCCGAGCCACTGCCCGATCGCGCTCAGTCACGCCGGAGCCCTGATCCGCACCCTGCGGGCCATCACCACCAACGGCGACTTGCGGGTCATCTCACGACATTGCAGCCGTCCATGCTCTTGGATTGCCTACCAGCGTTGCAAGAGCGCCGTACCCCGTCCCCTTGCCGTGCTCCACCACACCGAAAAGAAGATGTCGGGCCGAGATCATCTCTCCCGTTTTACTAGCCAAGTCCTGCGCTCTCCTGAAAACCTCCTCAAGATCTTCAGTAAACGGCATGACTTGGCTGACTTCGGCCGCAGCGAGGGACGTCATTGCTGAGCGCACCTGCTTCCTCACACGTCCACCTCCTAGCCGCCGACGACTAGTAATGATCTCGCTCAACCCCGGCTCAAGCGGAAGGTCCAGTTGGTGCAGCAGAGCAAGGACCAGATGACCGGTACCCACTCGGGGGTGACGAAACTCACGGGCGATGGAATGAGCCTTGACTACGGCTGCCTTTGCTGAGTCGCTGAACCGATCAAACACAAGCCCTCCAGGTCTCCTGACCGCCCTCGTGGCCGTTTCACTGTCACCGGCCGACCGCGACCACTGGTCGCAGACCGACCGCAGATCGCGGCACAAGGAGGTAACCGACGACGGCACCACAAAGTGCCGGGCTCAAGGCGAGGACTGCCATCCACCCGAACGGCGGCGGCGACTGCAGGTGATGACCTGCAACGATGCCCACAGCCGAGGCAAGCGCACCGTTCGACCCGGCGTTGCCCGGGCGCAGCAGCACCGCCAGCGGCTCCCCGGTCCCGTCGCTTCGGTGGTCGAGGAACGCCCACAACGGATGGTGCCCCCAACCCCGCTTATAGGTCGACGCCGCTCCCTCCTTGTCCGAATGCGACGTCACCAGCGTCGCGTCCACGTCCAGGGTCAACGGACAGGCGGCGTCGATCCCGGCGTCCGGCGCGTCCTCGCCGGCCAGCGTCCAGGCCCGTTCCCGGGCGATCGCCCGAGCGGCGTGGATCGCCTTCAACGCCGCGGGGGCGTTCTTGGCCAAGGCGTCGATGGTGCGCGAGATCGTCGGGTCGGAGGCCACCAGCCCGTACACGCCCGGCTCCGCGCGCAGCAACGCGACGTCGGCCAGGCAGTCCCCGCCCAACGCGAGGGCGACGGCCAGATCGAGCAGCACCTTCGCCGGGTCGTGGATGGCCAGCGGGCTGCGCCACGGCGCCAACGCCGCCGACAGCGCCCGGTCCAGGCCGGTCGCCCGGATCGTGGCCGTCAGCAGCGTCCCGCCGGCTTGGGACACCACACCCTTGCCCGCGCCGTCGACCCGAACCCGTGGATAGAACCCGCTACGCTGGCTCACCTGGATGGTGCTCCTCAGCTCGGTACCGATATGACCCTCAACAAGTCACATCGTCCCAGCTCAGGGGCACTTTCCTTTGCCCGATCAACCCATCGTGATCAAGCCGCGATGAAAGCGCCAGGCTAGTAGCTACCTCTTCATCGCGATCAGTCACCCTAGGGGTGCGAGCGGATCCAGTTCTCCAGCGGGGGCCTTGTGACGCCGACTTCCCGAAGAGCCAGCGCCGCAGGGTTGCCGACGGTAGAGCCGACCCCCAGTATGGCCGAGTCGACTGGTGCCTCTGGCCCCTGCGGTCAGGGCCCTCGGCCGGGACCGCATCCGCTGGTAGCTATTCAGGTATTTCTTGATCATGTGGTGGGGACGCATCGGGATGCCTCGGTTCGCGACACCGGGCGATGATCGTGTTTGAATGCGTGGAGCTCGACCCGCGTCTTCTCTGCGCGCCGCTGGCGGTGACCGCGCTGGGGACCCACCTGTCCACTGCGGTCATGGTCGCGTTCATCGACTCGGTCAGGGAGCGGTTCGGGGTCGAGCCGGTCTGCCACGTCCTTTCGCAGTTCGTGTGCAAGATCGCCCGAGTACGTGCTACGCCGCCAAGAAGCGTCCGCCCAGCGCCCGCCAGCTACGGGACGAGAAGATCAAGGAGGTGCTGCTGGAGATCTGGCACGCCCCCGACCGGGGCCGGGAACTGCTGGGCGCCCGCCAGGGCTCCGGCGCGTTCCCTGAATATCCGAATTGCTCCGGCGCTCAGGATGGATGCGCGGGCCTTACCTGCAGGGATCAGACCCGCATCCGGGGCGATGTGGAGGACAAACCGGGGCAATCGCGGAACGCGCGGGAGCCCTGGGGCGCCCGCAGGATGTGGCAGCTGATGCACAAGCTGCACATCACAGTGGACGGGCGTCCCGTGGCACGCTGCACGATCGAGCGGTTGATGCGCGACCTGGGCCTGATCGGCGCACGCCGCGGGGACTCCTTCACCCGCACCACCGTCGCCGACGCGGCCGCCGCGGGAGCGGGCCCCGGACCGCGTCAACCGCAACTTCACAACCACCGCCCCCAACCAGCTGTGGGTCGTGGACATGGCCTGACCTTCACCGGCGAGGATTCCCCGATGGCCGCGCAGATGCTGTCGGTGATGGGCGCGTTCGCCGAGTTCGAGCGCGTCCTGATCCTGGAACGCCAGCGTGAGGGCATCGCCGCCGCCCGGGCCGCGGCGTCTGCATCGGCCGCAAGCCCTCCCTCGACCCTGCTCGGGCCGGCGAGTTGCGCCGCCGGGCCGCCGCGGGGGAGTCCAAGGCCGCCCTGGCCCGCGGCTACCGGGTCAGCCGCGAAGCCGTCTACGCCTACCTGCGCCCGGCGGCACCACCCCGGACACCGGGCCGGCCAGCCCGTTGCCAGCCGCGGCCGCCGATGTCGACCAGGGCGTCGGCGAGGACCAGGCGCACGATGACGCCGATGCCGGCCAGGTGCACGACATGACCAGGCGCACGTCCTGGATGCTGGCCAGGCAGACGGCGCCGGGAACGCCCCAGCGGCCGAGGGGATCCGTTGCGGGCCGCGGGGCGGGTGGTGGACCTCAGCCCGTCCGCGGGTCAGGCTGGCGGGCGCTCAGTCCGCCGCGACCCGACGCCGGGCGCACCGGTAGGCGGCGTCACACCGGGCGAGGACGTCGGTCCAGGTCACCCGCGGGGTGACCGCCCTGTTGTGGGCAGCGATCCGGGCGCGCAGCTCCGGCTCGGCCACCAGCCGGGCCAGGGCCGCCGCCATCGCGGTGTCGGAGCTCGCCAGCACACCCTCGTGCGGTGGGCTGACGAACTCGGCGATCCCGGTTCCGGCCCGGGCGACCACGGGCAGCCCGGCCGTGCGCGCCTCCAGGGCGGCGATCCCGAAGGACTCCAGCCGGGCCGGCGCGACGAAGACGTCCGCGCGCCGGTACACGTCGCGCAGCTCGTCCGGCGTCAGCCGGCCGCGGAGCCGGACCCAGCCCTGCATGCCGTGCCTGCGCAGGTAACGCTCCATCGCGGCCTGCTGGGGTCCGGCGCCGGCGATCTCCACCCGCACCCGTACCCGCGCCGGCACCTGTTGGCGCATCCGCCGCAGGACGCGCAGCAGCGGCATCGGCCGCTTCCGCGGTGCCAGGCGCATGACCGCGACGACGACGACCTCCAGCGGGTCGCGAGGCAGCGCCTCGACCCGCCAGCGGGCCGAGTCGATCCCGTTCGGCAACACCCGGACCGGGACGCCGGGCCCCGCGATCCGGCGCAACGGACCAGCTGCCGCGTCGCTCACCGCGGAGAGCACGACCGGCCAGCTCGCCCACCCCCCCACCGCGTGGAGCAGCCGGAAGGCGGGTGCCGCATACCCCCACAGCGAGTGCACGGTGACGACCACCGGCACTCGCCGGCGGACCAGCAGGGGCAGCGCGGCGAACGCGAACGGCGACACCACGCCCGCGTGCACGTGCACGGCGTCGTAGGCCGCGCCGTCCAGCACCCGCCCCACCTCGCGACCGGTGCGTGGATGCACCGGCAGCTCGAACGGCAGGTCCGCGGTCGCCCGGATCAGCGGCACGCCGTCCAGAACCTCCCGTCGGGTGAGGTCGTGCCGCGCCTTCGGCGTCGCCGTCAGTACCTCGGCGTCGTGACCGGCTGCGCGCTGCTGGCGCGCGAGGGCATGCACCTGCGTCTCGATCCCCCCGAGGCGAGGCAGGTAGCAGTCACTGATGTGCAGGATCTTCATCGGGTCCCGACGATACGCCCAGGCCCGCCCGGGGCGACGACATCCGGCAGCTCAGACGGCAGAATGCGGGCGTGGCGGATTCCCGGACCATCGTGTCCTTCCACGCCCACCCGGACGACGAGGCGCTGCTGACCGCCGGGACGCTCGCGAAGGCTGCCGCGGGAGGGCATCGCGTCGTCCTCGTCAGCGCGACGGACGGCGCCGCCGGACTGGCGGCGTCCTCCTTCGGGACGCCGACGGAGCTGAGCAGGCACCGCGCCGCCGAACTGCACCGCTCGGCGGAGGCCATCGGCGCCGCCCGCGTCGCGTTCCTCGGCTACGCCGACTCCGGGTTGCACGGCGAGGTGGAGCCGGGGCCGGGGGTGGTCCCGTTCGCCCGGGCGGACGTCGGCGAGGCCGCGGAGCGGCTCGCCGAGATCCTGGCCCAGGAGCGGGCCGACGTCCTCACCAGTTACGACGCCTCCGGCGGCTACGGGCACCCGGACCACGTCCAGGTGCACCACGTCGGGGCTGCGGCCGCCGCTCTGGCCGGTACGCCGCTGGTGCTGGAGGCGACCGTCGACCGCGACCTGCTGCTGCGCGGGTTGCGGCTGGCCCGACGGCTCCGGCTGCTGCCGCCGGAAGTGGACGTCGCGGGGTTCGAACACGCCTACGCACCGCGGTCCCGGATCACCCACCGGATCGACGTCCGCTCCTGGACGTCGGCCAAGCGCCTGGCCATGGCCGCGCACGCCAGTCAGGCGACCGCCGACTCCGGGGACCGCACCCTGGCGGCCCTGCTGCGGTTGCCGAAGCCGCTGTACCGGCTGGTCCTGGGCCGGGAGTGGTTCGTGCAGAGCCGTCCGGAGCCGGAGCCGGGGGCGCCGCTGTGCACCGATGTCTTCGGCACCGCGCCGGTGCGCCGCGTGGCCGGATGAGTCGGCCCGCGGCGCCCTCGCCGTCCACCTCCGGGAGTGACCCGGCAGACCCGGGTACCCGACGCCGGCCCGGCTGGATGTGGGGTCTGCGGGTGTTCGCCTCGGCGGCGCTCGCGGTAGCCCTCCTCGCGGTCGCGCTCCCGCGTGTGACGGGAGCTCGCTGGTCGCAGATCGCCGTGGTG
Organism: Kineosporiaceae bacterium; assembly: GCA_036518955.1. Classification (GTDB taxonomy): domain Bacteria; phylum Actinomycetota; class Actinomycetes; order Actinomycetales; family Kineosporiaceae; genus DATDMG01. Next base: position 35,822 of record DATDMG010000349.1, read on the forward strand.
CTGGGGCGGCTGGGACCAGCCGAGGTCGGGGCGCTGACGGCGGCGTGGCTGGCCGGCCTCTGGTGCTACTCGTTCGTGCTCACCGGCACGGTTCCCGGTCTCACCAGAGCGCAGGCGGTCGCCGTGAACGTGACCGGCAGCGCGGTCTCGAACCTGCTTCCCTTCGGCGGCGCTGCCGGCCTCGCCACGACGTTCGCGATGCTCCGCAGCTGGGGCGTCCCCTCCGCCACGATCGGGCTGTCCGCCCTGGTGACGGGGGTGGCGAACGTCGTCGCCAAGCTGGCGCTGCCGCTCGCCGGGCTGGTCGCGCTGCTGGTCGTCGGGGACGCCGCGACCGGGCGGCTGGCGGTGGCCGCCGCGGTGGCCGCCGCCAGCCTGGCGGTGACGCTGGGGTTGCTCGGCGGCGCGGTGGCCAGCGAACGGTTCGCCGTCGCGCTCGGCCGACGTGCCCAGGCGGCGGCCACCGCGGTCCTCGCGCTGCTCCGGGTGCGCCGGGACCTGCGCTGGGACGCCGGGGTGCTCCGCTGGCGGCACCAGGTGATCGGCGTCGTCCGGGACGGCTGGGCGGCCATCGCGCTCGGGCTGGTCGGTTTCCTCGGGGCCCAGGCGCTGCTGCTCCACCTGAGCCTGCACCTGCTGGGCTCCCGGCTCGGGCCGGCGCAGGTGTTCGCCGGCTACGCCTTCGGGCGGCTGCTGAGCACCCTCGTGATCACCCCCGGCGGTCTGGGCATCACCGAGACCGGCGTCGCCGGGCTTCTCGTCGCCTTCGGCGGCGACCCCTCGGTGTGCACGTCGGGGGTGCTGCTGTTCAGCGGGTTCGCGTTCTTCGCCGAGTTCCCGGCGGGCGCCGTCGGCTACGCCGTCTGGGTGACCCGGCGGAGCTGGCGCCGGCCGGTGAGCCACGACCGCGTGCCGCTCCCCTGATCACCCCAGCGTGTCGCCGGGGAAGTCGGTGCCCTCCTCCCGGGCCAGAGCCGGTGCCGGGGGGTCCTCGGCCGCGCCCGGGGGGCCGTCCCGGACGGTCAGGACGTCGTCGACCGGACGCCGGGGTGTCCCGGCGGGCGGGGCCAACGGGTAACCCAGCCGCAGCACGGCCTGCGGGCACGGGTGCCCCGGGATGAGGTCCCGCAACCGCTGCCGGTCGTCGTCGACCTGGCAGGGTGCGTTGAGGAACCCGCCGAACACATGTTCGCCCGCGGCGACCAGGAGCACCCGCTGCAGGGCCTGGCCCGCGGCGAGCCAGTGGGCCGGGCCGTCAGCCGAGGTGGTCAGCACCGCCACGTACGGGGCGTGGTCCAGCAGCAGCGCGTCACGGTCGGCGGTCCGGGGTCCGAGGTCCAGATGCCGGACGGCGGCACGCGCGGGCACGACGGCGACGGCCGGCACCACCCGGCCCACGTCCGCCCACGGGGCGCTGATCCATTCGGCGATCTCCGTCCGCCGCTCCAGGTCGTCGTACTGCTCCCGGTCGGCGTGCCGGAGCAGGTCGGTGAGCGGCTGCCGGTCGCCGGCAGGGACCTCGTGCAGCGTCGCGCCCTCCACGTGGGCCTCGGCCGCCAGCCGATCGGCCAGGCCGGCGGGCAGCGGGCGATCGTCGAACCCGCTCCACACGGTGTGACGCAGCGGGACCACGGCGTCCAGGTCGGCGAATACCGCGTCGACAACAGTCGAACTGAGGGTCACCACGGCGAGGAGCGTCGGCCGGTGCGGATCCGGCAGGACGTCGACCCTGGCGTCGAACAGCGCCTCGGCGGCCGCGACCCGCAGCGTCAGCAGTGCGGCCCCGCAGCTCATCACCAGTTCGCGGCCGAGCGGATCGTTCGCGTGCAGACGGCGGGCAACGGCGGGGTCGAGCTCGAGCTCGACGTGGTCGGCGTGCACGGTCCACTGCCACGGTTGGGTGTTGCGGGTGGACGGCGCAAGCGTCGCGCGGGCGACAAGGGTGCGGAGTGTAGCCGCTCCTGGCGCGGCCGGTCTCGACATCGTCGACCTCCTCGGGTCGCGGGCGGCGTGGTGCCGACGACGGCACCGCCCGAGCCCAGGCCGTTGACCTGGACCGAGGCCTATTGTCGGGCCGCCGACAAGGGGGCGCACCAGGGGCCAACGTCTCAATCTTCCGCGCCTATACGCAGGTGGTGGCACCGCAGTCAAGGAGTGGAGTGTCACGTAGCGTTTCCGGCGTTCTCGACACCCCGCGTCGGTAGGGTGGCGTGCGATCCGCCCCGGACGGGCGGTCCGGTACGTGGCAGACGCCGAATCCTGCCCGGGTCACGTGCCGCCCTCGACGGACAGCGGGCAGGAGCGGGGGAACCACACGTTCCTCGGGCGCCCAGGCGCCCTCGGGGTGAAGCCGCGCGACGCGGCCGGGTCAGACCTTCGACCCGAACCCGACAGCTCACCTCGCAGGCGTGGAAGGGATACCACGATGCGAAAGGCCATCACCGCGATGGCTGCTGCCGGCGGCCTCGCGGCCGTGGCGCTTGCCAACGCGACCACCGCCGATGCGGCGACCGGGCCCCAATGGGATGCGCTCGCCGCGTGCGAGTCCGGCGGGAACTGGCAGATCAACACAGGCAACGGCTTCTACGGAGGCCTGCAGTTCACCCAGGGCACCTGGCTGGCGTACGGCGGCGGAGCCTTCGCTCCGACCGCCAACAAGGCGACCCGGGAGCAGCAGATCAGCGTCGCGGCCCGGGTCGCGGCGAGCCAGGGCTGGAACGCCTGGCCGACCTGCTCGATCAAGGCGGGCATCCGGGGGGCCAACCCCTCGGCGCCGGACGTCGGCCGGGAGGTGGCGGCGTCCCGATCCATCGTCCGCACCGAGCTCTCCAGCCCGACGAACCCGGCCAAGGGCGGGTCCAACGGATCGGGCAAGCACGTCGTCCGGGCCGGCGAGACCTTGTCGTCGATCGCGGCGGCCAACCAGGTCGCGGGCGGGTGGCAGCGGCTCTTCGCGCTGAACCGATCCACCCTGAAGAACCCCAACCTGCTCCAGGTGGGCCAGGTCCTGCAGGTGGACTGAGAGCGCCGGGTCGGGCGGCCCGCCGTCCGGCCCGGTCGCCCTGCGGCGACCGGCGTCGGGGACCGAAGCCTCTTGGCTGTGACCTGCCCCGTGGGGCAGGTTGGTCGGATGGGGTACGACTACGACGTCGTGGTGATCGGCTCGGGCTTCGGCGGCAGCGTGACCGCGCTACGGCTGCGCGAGAAGGGGTACCGCGTCGGGGTCCTCGAGGCGGGCCGCCGCTTCGCCGACCACGAGCACGCGGTGACCAATTGGCGGGTACGGGACTACCTGTTCGCGCCGGCAGTCGGGTGCTACGGGATCATGCGGCTCACCCTGCTCCGGAACGCCTTGATCCTTTCGGGTGCCGGCGTCGGTGGGGGTTCGCTCGTCTACGCGAACACCCTGTACGAACCGCCGCCCGCCTTCTACGCGGACCCGCAGTGGGCGCACATCACGGACTGGCGCGCCGAGCTGGCACCCTTCTACGACCAGGCCAGACGAATGCTCGGCGTCGTCGCCAACCCGGTCGAGACCCCCGCCGACGTGGCCCTGCGCGGGGTTGCCGAGGAGATCGGGGTCGCGCACACCTACCGGCCGACCCCGGTCGGTGTCCTGTTCGGCCCGCCCGGGACGGCGCCCGGCAGCACCCTGCCCGACCCCTTCTTCGGCGGGGCCGGGCCGACCCGGCACACCTGCACTCTCTGCGGGCAGTGCATGGTGGGCTGTCGGGCGGGGGCCAAGAACACCCTGGTGAAGAACTACCTGTACCTTGCCGAGCAGGCCGGAGCCGAGGTGCATCCGCTGACCACCGTGCGCGCCGTCCGGCCGATCGGCGACGAGGCAGGCTACCGGGTCGAGACCGTGCGCACCGGACGACGTGGGGCCAGGCACCGGCGGACGTTCACCGCCGAGCAGGTCGTCTTCGCCGCGGCCGCCCTGGGCACCCAGCGGCTGCTGCACCGGATGAAGGCCGACGGCAGCCTCCCCCGGCTTTCCGACCGCCTCGGCGAGCTGAGCCGGACCAACTCGGAGGCCATCATCGGCATCCGACACCGCAGGCGCGGCATGGACTTCAGCCGCGGGGTCGCGATCACGTCGTCCATCCACCCGGACGCCGTCACGCACATCGAGCCCTGCCGCTACGGCCCCGGCAGCAACCTGTTGTCGATGCTCACGGCGCCGCTGGTGGACGGCGACGGGCGGGTGCCACGGTGGCTACGGGCCTTCCCGGAACTGGTCCGCCTCGTACCGGACCTGCGGACGATCGGGCTCCCGCACCGGTGGTCCGAGGAGACGATCGTGCTTCTGGTGATGCAGACGCTGGACAACTCGGTGACCACGTTCCTCCGCCGAGGCGTGTGGGGGAGCCGGATGACCACGCGCCAGGGCCGGGGGGCGCCGAACCCCACCTGGATCCCGGTCGCCCACGACGTGGCCCGGCGGCTGGCCCGGCGGCAGGACGCCGTCCCGGCCGGGTCGGTCACCGACCTGATCGAGCGGCCCGTCACGGCGCACTTCATCGGGGGCTGCCCGATCGGCGATTCGCCGGCGACCGGCGTGGTCGACCCGTACCAGCGGCTCTACGGCCACCCGGGGCTGCACGTGATGGACGGTGCGGCGGTGGCCGCGAACCTGGGCGTCAATCCTTCCCTGACGATCACCGCGCAGGCGGAGCGCGCGCTGTCGATGTGGCCCAACCGCGGCGAACCGGACCCGCGACCACCGCTCGGCGAGTCCTACCGGCAGGTCGCGCCGATCGTCCCGCGCCGTCCTGCGGTGCCGGCGGGCGCGCCGGGTGCGCTGCGGCTACCTCGCCCGCAACGGCTACCCGAGTGACGGCACTCGGGTAGGTAGGCGAATGCGTCCGGGGATGTTAGATTTTCAAGTATCCGGCCCGTCGGCGCCTCCCCCCTGAGCGCCGGCGGGCCGGGTCAGTCCGTCGGACGAACGGTCCCTCACCGGGCCCCCGAGGGAGACGGGGCCGCGCACTCATGGCACCGTGGTCCTGTGATCTCGTCCGACGGTCCGACGTCCCCCTGTACCCCGGTCCGAACCCACGCCGAGGACGGCGCCCGTCTCGTCGCGTGCGCCCACGGTGGCCAGGTCCTGGGCTGGTCACCGGCGGGCGACGACCGAGACCGGCTCTGGCTCAGCCCGCTGGCCCGCTGCGGCCCCGGCGAGGCGATCCGCGGCGGGATCCCGGTGATCTTCCCCCAGTTCTCCGACCGGGGTCCGCTGCCCAAGCACGGCCTCGCCCGCGACCGCGCCTGGGAGTTGGACACCGGTTCGGACGGCGCCCCGGTGGCTCGTGTCGCGTGCCGCCTCCGCGACGACGAGCACACCCGGAAGATCTGGCCCCACCCGTTCACCCTGACCCTCGTCGCGGAGGCTACCGGTCCACAACTGACCATGACGCTGGGGGTACGCAACGAGGGCGACGCGCCGTTCAGCCTCACCGCGGCGCTGCACTCCTACCTCGCGGCCGGCGTCCCGGGGGCCCAGATCCATGGCCTCGGCGCGCACTGGGCGCAGGACAACGCGCCCGGCGCCGCCACCGTGCGACTCCCCGACGGGCCGTTGCCGGTGAAGGGGCCGGTGGACATCGCCGTGCGGGGCGCCTCCGGGCCGGTCCGGCTCGCGGATCCGGCGGGCGAACTGGAGATCGAGTGGACCGGGGACGGCGGATTCGACTCGCTGGTCGTCTGGAACCCTGGTGAGGATCATGCTCTGGACGACGTCCCGCCGGAGGGCGCGGGCCAGTTCGTCTGCCTCGAGCCGGCGCGGCTGCAGCCGATAACCGTTGCCCCCCAAGGAGTCTGGCGCGCCGCGGCGCGCTTCACGGCTTTGGTCCCGAGCTGATCGATCCGGCGCGGGGCAGCGTGGTGGCGGGCCCGGGCACGCGCCCGGCCCGCTCGCTGGGAGGCTGCCATGGCAGATGGCGCGATCATCGCGGTCGGGGTCGACGACACCGTGAGCAGCCGCCGCGCGCTCGCCTGGGCGGCCCGGGAGGCGGTCCGACGGGGCGCCCAGCTCGAGGTCATCACCGCGTGGACCTGGGACGCCGTCGAGGGTGCCCCGCTCGCCTCGGCGGACCCGCAGACCGTACTGGCGGTCGCGGACCGCATCCAGCGCGACGCGGTCCTCGAGGTCCTCGGCGCGATGGAGGTCACGCCGAGCGTCTCCCGGCGCGTCGTCCAGAGCACCGCGGCCGAGGCGCTCGTCGACGCCTCCCGGCACGCCGACCTCGTCGTGGTCGGCACCCACGGGCGCGGCCCGGTGCGGTCGTTCCTGCTCGGTTCGGTGAGCATGTCAGTGATCAAACACGCCTCCTGCCCGGTCGTGGTGATGCCACCGACAGGCGCGGACGGACCGGCCAAGGAGCCCCTCACGGCGTGCGGATGGTGACGTCGCCGTGGTTGCCCGCAGTCACTGAGACCACGTTACGTGAACGGGCTTTTCTTCTGAGCAACCGTGTGGGACGCTCACTCTCGCACCGGCGCCGTGGGCGCCGGTGCACCACCCGCCCGGGTGCGTCGCCGTCGTCGCGGCGCGGGGGAGTGCGGGGGCCGACCGGCTAGGCGGCGTCATGGAGGAAGGCCTCCCAGGAGGGGTCCCGCTGGTCCGCGCCGCGGACCACCCAGGCCGGCCCGCGGGGAGCGTACGGCCGCACCCGCAGCGCCCAGCCCTTCTCCTCGGGCGTGCGGTCGCCCTTGGCGTTGTTGCACCGCACGCAGCACGCCACCAGGTTCTCCCAGGAGTCACTGCCGCCACGGCTCCGCGGCAGGACATGGTCCACGGTGGTGGCGTGCGACCCGCAGTAGGCGCAACGGTGGGCGTCCCGGCGCAGCACACCGCGGCGGCTGACCGGGACGGCTCGGCCGTGCGGCGCGCGCACGTACCGCGCCAGAAGGATCACCGTGGGACGGGGTAGGGTCACCGAACCGCCGACGACGGGAGACCCGCCGTCCGCGACGACTGAAGCCTTGCCCGCGAGCACGAGCACGAGAGCACGGCGGAACGACACGACGGCCAGGGGCTCGTACCCGGCGTTGAGCACCAGCGTCCGCATCCCCCACCCCCTTCCCTCCGGGCGCGCACCTGGCTGGTGGCGTCTCGACCTGGACAGCCGACGGCCCGGGCCAGCGGGAGACGGGCGGGAGACGACGAAAGGCGCCGTTCCGGAAGCGGAACGACGCCCTCAGGGAACGCAGCGGTTCGTGGCCGCACCGCACAGGCGAGTGCGGCGGCAACACTTCGTACCGCGTTGCGCACGATGACCTCCCGACCTGCCCACACGGACCGTCTGGAAGCAGGGTAGGGTGGCCCGGGCTCAGGAGCATCACCTTTGTGACGGCTATCTCATCGCCTGTCACCAAATGCACGCGCTGGCGCACCCAGGTCACCTGATGTCCATCCAGGCCGCTGGCTCGAGGAGGCCACGACAGCACGAAAGGCGCCCGGGTGGTCCGGGCGCCTCCCGCGGGTGGGCCGACTGCGCGGCAGTCGGCCCGGGCATCAGACCACGCGGCCGAACGAGACGCTGGCTGAGTAGATCTTGCGGATCTGGACGACGGTGCCGGTGTGCGGAGCATCCAGCATCATGTTGCCGCCCAGGTAGAGGGCGATGTGGCCACCTCCCGGGAACAGCACGAGGTCGCCCGGCCGCGCCTCCGACCGTGGGATGTGCCGGGCGGCCGCCGCCTGCTCGGCGGCCGTCCGCGGCAACTGCTTGCCGAGCTGGGCGAACACGTACTGGATCAGCCCCGAGCAGTCGAACCCCCTCGGGCTCGACCCGCCGAACCGGTACGGCGTGCCCAGGTATCGGGAGGCGACGGCGACCGCCGACGACCCCACCGCGGACGACGACGTGACCGACGCCGGTTCGGTGTTGGCCGCGGAGGCGCCGTCGGACGACGGCGAGTCGGACGTCGCGGAGCCGGACGGCGTGGATCGGCGCGTCGCCCGGCGGGCCGTGGCCGTCTGATCCGTGCCCTGCCCGACGTCCGCGAGCGTGAGGTCACCATGAGTGGTCGAGCCGGTCGCGGCTCCGGGTCGGCCGAGGTCGACCGCGGGGGCTGGGTGGACTGCGACGCCGTCGGGGCCCGGGACGGCGACGAACGCGGTGTGGTCGAAGTCGATGGTGGCGGCGTCCGGCGCACTGACCGTGCCGTCCTCCAGGGCGAGGCCGGGCGGCAGGGACAGAAGGCCGCCCTCGGGGGCGGTGAAGAAGGCAGACCCCGAGGCGTCAGTGGCGGGGACGGCGGGGATGCTGGCGGTCTGCGGACCGCTCACCTCCGCGGGACCCGACGTGACGGCATGGGCCGGGAGGGCCATGGTGGCCACCAGCCCGGAGGACATAGCGATGATCACACCGCTGCGCCGGACCGTTCCCATCCGGCCGCTCATGACGGCCAGTGGACCGGTCAGTGTGGAGAGTGACGAAGAAGATTTTTGGGACGCCCGGTGGCGCCCCGAGGGTCGTTCGGTCACCGTGTACCTCTCCGAACGCCTTCGAGGTGAGCTGTCGGGTTCGGGTGGGAGAAGTCACCCGGCCGTTCGGTACGGCATCGCCCGGCCCGGGTCTGGTGGACCGCTGGCCGCTCGATGCACGCCCGCCTGGCTTCACCCCAAGGGACGCCCTGTGGATCCGGGGTGGATCCTCGGTCGCCCCGAAGTGGTTCCCCCGCCTCTGCCATGCGGTGTCATTCGACCCCGAGGCGGTGGCAGAGCTCGGCGTCCGCCCGGAGGCTCCCCGGGAGGTGGGAAGCGATGCTGAAGCTACCCCAGAGGCGGCTGGTAAGTCACATCTCCATAAAGACCAATCGGCGTGTCGCATCGACTCACCGCTCACTGATATACGGAGGGTGACCTAGGCTGCCGCATCCACCACCACGAAGACGTGAGCTGCCACGCTGAGCGAGAGGGCGATCTCACCGGCCTCGCCACGAACACTCAGCGTGTCCCCCTGCCGCGTCGCCGACACGCCGGAGCCGGGCACGACCCCGGCCTCCGCCAGCCGCGCCATCAGCTCGGCGTCGGTCTGGATGGTCTCCCCGAGCCGGCGCACCACGAGCCGGACCGGTGCCGGCGTGGCGGCGAGCGCGTCGGCCAGCGTGTGGACCCCCTCGCGGAACCCGGGAGACACGACCCCCGGCCCGCCCAGCTCGTCGAGCCCGGGGATCGGGTTGCCGTACGGCGACTCCAGCACCCCGCCGAGCATCGAGTACAGCTTGCGCTCGACGCGCTCGCTCATCACGTGCTCCCAGCGGCACGCCTCCTCGTGCACGAACTGCCATTCCAGCCCGATGACGTCGAGCAGCAGCCGCTCCGCGAGGCGGTGCTTGCGCATCACGCGCATGGCCTTCCGGCGGCCCGCCTCGGTGAGTTCCAGATGGCGGTCGCCGGACACGAGCAACAGCCCGTCCCGCTCCATCCTGGCCACGGTCTGGGAGACCGTCGGCCCGGAATGCCCCAGACGCTCGGCGATGCGGGCCCGGAGGGCCACGATCCCCTCTTCCTCGAGTTCGAAGATCGTCCGCAGGTACATCTCGGTCGTGTCGATGAGGTCGCTCACGGACTGCGAACCCTTTCCTCGCCGCGCTCCCCGATGGAGCGCGGAGCCCATTGTCGACGTCCGGAGTACGACGGTCCAACGGTCGCCGACCACGGTGCGGTGTCGTAGTGCATCCGGTGTCCTGGCACCGCCCGGAGTCGGCTCGCCGGTCTCTGCTGCTGCGCTCACCTGCCGGGCGGCACCCGTCCACCGGCCAGCGTCCCACCCGGGTGGTTACACCCAGGGTTACCCCGCCCGATCGTGGACCATGCCCGCGAGCGCGTCGAGGCACTCGCCCGGTTCGCCGAGACCCGACGCGCGACCGCGGCCGCCGCGACGTAGCGTCACCATGACGTGAGGATCATCACACTGGGTGTCGGGGAAGGTTCCAGGCTGGTTGAGCGTTCTACCTGTCCGTCACGATCCTCCGGCCTGAGAGGTCCACCCATGAGCATCAGCGACGTCGACCCCACGCTCGACGCAGGGCTCGGCGCAGAGCTCCGTGTGGACGCCACGCCCGGCGTAGCGCCGCTCGCGATCGACGACGCCGCCGCCGACGTGCTGTTCCGAGCGGCCCACACGGCGAACACCTTCAGTGACGAGCCAGTGGCGGACGATCAGGTGCGGGCGATCTACGAGCTCATCAAGTGGGCGCCCACCAGCATGAACACCCAGCCGCTGCGGGTCACCCTGGTGCGTACGTCCGAGGCGCGCGAACGGCTCCTACGTCACATGGCCCCGGGCAACCAGGCCAAGACCGCTGCGGCACCGCTGGTCGCCGTCCTGACCGCGGACCGGCTCTTCCACGACACGCTCCCGCACCTCCTGGCACACAAGCCGGGAGCCCGCGAGATCTTTCTCGACGACGACGTCCGCGACGCGGTGGCCGGGTTCAACGGCGCCCTCCAGGTCGGCTACTTCATCCTCGGCGTCCGCGCCGCCGGGCTCGCGGCGGGCCCGATGACGGGGTACGACACGGCCGGACTGGAGGCCGAGTTCTTCCCCGCCGGCGACCGCCGGGTGCTGGCCGTGGTGAACATCGGCCGGCCCGGCCCCGGTGCCTTCCGGCCCCGGCTGCCCCGGCTGCCGTACGAGCAGGTCGTCACCACCGTCTGACCCTCCGCCCCCGACCTCGGCCACGCCCGCTCCGCCAGCGGCGAACGGTGGCGGAATCCCGTTGCCGCTCGTGACCGGGACGACATACGGTCGCCGTACACGGGAAAGGAGGTGGTCCGACAGGTGGATATTCATCGGACGCGTGAGGTGGCTGTCCGCTAGCCGCTGTCCAACCGGACGGGCTGCCCTGATCCCGTGGCGAGCCACGGCGGCGTCATGGCGATCGCGGCTCCCACCGGCCAGCAGCGGCCGGCGAGAACCAGGCAGTCACCGCAGCCCGTAGGGGCCGCACCTCGTCCAGTGCGGCACGCCCCTCCCCGAGGGGAGCCCTGCGGGCTGTTCCCTCCCTCCGCGGCCGCTGCACCGGCACGGCAGTTTGATCATTAGCGGCCGTGCCGTCCAGGGCCGCCACGGCCGCGACGCCTAGGCTGACCCGGTGGCTGAGTCGACCTTGAGCATCTCGGCGGTCTCCCGGCGCAGCGGGCTGGCGCCGTCCGCGCTGCGCTACTACGAGGACGCCGGGATCGTCACCGCCGAGCGTGACCACGCCGGCCGGCGCCAGTACCCACGCAGCGTGCTGCGCCGGCTGGCGTTCGTCCGGGCCGCGCAGCAGGTGGGGCTGAGCCTGGACGAGATCCGGGCAGCCCTCGCAACCCTCCCGGACGGTCGGACGCCGACGAAGGCCGACTGGGCACGGATCTCCCGGCTCTGGCGGCCGCGCCTGGACGCCCGCATCGCCGAGCTGGTCGCCCTGCGCGACCGACTCGACAGCTGCATCGGCTGTGGCTGCCTGTCGCTGCGGACCTGCCGGCTCTCCAACCCGGACGACGTCGCCGGGCACCTCGGTTCGGGGGCGAGGTACCTGCTCGGCGACGCCGTACCCAGCGCGACGCGACGCCGGACCACCGCGAGGGTGCGTGATCACGGCGCTCGTGCCTGATCATGGCTGGCGAGCCGGGCGTCAGTGGCCGTCGGTGTACCCGTAGTGCGGGGTGACCAGCGGGTCGTACCCCTTGACCGCGGTGATCGGGCGCGGCCCCGGCCCGACGTACCGGGCAGCCGGGCGCACCAGCCGACTGGTGCGTTTGTGCTCCATGATGTGCGCGGCCCAGCCCGCCGTCCGGGCACAGGTGAACATCGGCGTGAACATGCTCGCCTTCACCTGGGCGAAGTCCAGCACGACGGCGGCCCAGAACTCGACGTTGGTGGCGAGCACCCGGTCGGGACGGCGGGTGTGCAGCTCCTCCAGGGCGGCCCGTTCCAGGGCCACCGCCACCTCGTGACGGGGAGCCCCGAGGCGCTTCGCGGTGGCCCGCAGCACCCGGGCCCGCGGGTCTTCCGCCCGGTACACCCGGTGGCCGAAGCCCATCAACCGTTCGCCGCGGTCGAGGACGCCGCGCACGTAGCCCGGCGCGTCCCCGGACCGCTCGACGGCCTCCAGCATGTGCAGCACCCGGGAGGGCGCGCCGCCGTGCAGCGGGCCGCTCATCGCGCCGACGGCCCCGGAGAGGCACGCGGCGACGTCCGCGCCGGTCCCGGCGATCACCCGGGCGGTGAACGTCGAGGCGTTCATGCCGTGCTCCGCGGCCGACACCCAGTACGCGTCGACGGCCTCGACGTGCCGGGGGTCCGGCTCGCCGCGCCAGCGGATCATGAACCGCTCGACGATCGTCCGCGCCCTGTCCACCTCACGCTGCGGGACCATCGGCTTGTCCCGGCCACGAGCGGACTGCGCCACGAACGACAGGGCCATCACCGACGCCCGGGCCAGGTCGTCCCGGGCCTGCTCGTCGCTGATGTCGAGCAGCGGCCGGAATCCCCATACCGGGCCGAGCTGGGCGAGCGCGCTCTGCACGTCGACGCGCACGTCGCCGGTGTTCACCGGGAGCGGGAACGGCTCGGCGGGCGGCAACCCGGGGTGGAACTCGTTGTCGACCAGCAGCCCCCAGACGTTCCCGAACGACACCCTGCCTACCAGGTCCTCGATGTCGACTCCGCGGTAGCGAAGAGCTCCACCTTCCTTGTCGGGCTCAGCGATCTCCGTCTCGAAGGCGACGACTCCCTCGAGCCCCGGCACGAAGTCGGACATCCCTACTCCCGTCCCGCCGGCACCACTGCCGGCGCGTCGACCCGGCCGATCGCGGCCGGGCAGCCTCCCACCGCCCGCTCGTGACGGACGACACCCGGTGTCCTCGTGACGGACGACACCGGGTGCCATTGTGCCCGCAGCCGCCGGCGCGCCCGCGTCCAGGTCAGGCCTGGACGGCGGCTGATCAGGGTGTCGGCCCGCGGTGTGGGCGACTGGAGCGGCCGGACGTCGTCAGGGGCCAGGATGTCTGGGTGACCGGACATGCCGACCCCGGCGGCGACTACGCCGTCCGGAGGGTCTCCTACACCGCGGGCGAGCTGCTCGAGCACCAGCTCGAGCCGACCCCGCTGGCCCAGTTCGAATGCTGGTACGCGGACGCCGTCCAGGCCGGCATCCCGGAGCCGAACGCCCTCGTCCTGGCCACGGTGGGGGTGGATGCCCGGGGGGTCCCCACGGCGCCGTCGGCACGCACCGTGCTGCTGAAGGAGGCCGATCGTCGGGGTTTCGTCTTCTACACCAACTACGCCTCCCGCAAGGGCCGGCAGATCGAGGGTTCCAGCGGCAGGGTGGCGCTGGTCTTCCCGTGGCACCCGGTGCAGCGGCAGGTGGGCGTGCTCGGGACGGCGGAGCGGGTACCGGCCGCGGAATCCCGGGCCTACTTCACCAGCCGGCCGTGGGCGTCCCGGATCGGTGCGTGGGCCAGTCGGCAGTCGCAGCCGGTCGCGGACCGGGCCGGGTTGGAACGCCGGTACGCCGAGCTGGCCGAGCGCTGGCCCGACCGTGGCTCGCCGGACGACGTCCCGGTGCCGGAACACTGGGGCGGTTATCTGGTGCGGGCCGTCGAGCTCGAGTTCTGGCAGGGGCGCCCGTCCCGGTTGCACGACCGGCTGGCCTTCGTCTCCGCCTCCGGCGCGCCGGCGCCCCTGGACGACGCCTCCTCCTGGCGCCTGGAGCGCCGCCAGCCGTGACCCCTTGCATGATCGGAGCCCGGGGTGCCTGATCACGACCCAGGTGGGGGAGACTGGGCCGGGGCGCCGACCGACGTCCCGACGCTCTCGTGTGAAGGCAGGCCAGTGAGCACCTCCACCGGCACCCCGGCGGCCACGATCATGGTTCCCGACGACCTGCGCCCGGTCGACGGACGGTTCGGCTCCGGGCCGAGCAAGGTCCGCCCGGAGCAGGTGGACCAGCTCGCCGCGATCGGCCGCACCGTCCTGGGCACCTCGCACCGGCAGGCGCCGGTGAAGGCGCTGGTGCGTCGGATCAGGGAAGGGTTGTCCGCCTACTTCTCCCTGCCGGACGGCCACGAGATCGCGCTCGGCAACGGCGGCTCGACCTGCTTCTGGGACATCGCCGCCTTCAACCTGGTCCAGACCCGGTCGCAGCACCTGGCCTTCGGCGAGTTCTCGGCGAAGTTCGCCGCGGTGGTGGCGCGCGCTCCCTTCCTCGGCGAGCCGACGGTGATCCGCGGCGAGCCGGGTACCCGCCCCGAGCCGGTGGCCGAGCCCGGCGCCGACGTCTACGCCTGGGCCCACAACGAGACCTCGACCGGGGTGATGACCGAGGTGCGCCGGGTAACCGGCGCGGACGACGGCGCCCTGGTCGTCATCGACGCCACCTCGGGTGCCGGCGGCCTGCCGGTGGACCTGTCCCAGACGGACGCCTACTACTTCGCCCCGCAGAAGTCGTTCGCCTCGGACGGCGGCCTGTGGATCGCCGTCCTGTCGCCGGCCGCGATCGAGCGGGTGGCGCGGATCACGGCGTCCGGCCGGTGGATCCCCGACTTCCTGGACCTGACGACGGCTCTGGAGAACTCCCGCAAGGACCAGACCTACAACACCCCGGCCGTGGCCACCCTCGCCCTGCTCGCCGATCAGGTGGAGTGGCTGAACGGCAACGGCGGCCTGCCGTGGGCGGTGGCGCGGACGTCCGACTCGGCGTCCCGGCTCTACGCCTGGGCGGAGCGGACGCCCTACACCAGCCCGTTCGTCGCCGACCCGGCCGCTCGGTCCCGAGTCGTCGGCACGATCGACTTCGACGACGCGGTGGATGCCGCAGCAGTCGCGAAGGTATTGCGGGCCAACGGGATCGTGGACGTCGAGCCGTACCGCAAGCTGGGCCGCAACCAACTCCGGGTGGCGATGTTCCCCGCCGTGGAACCCGATGACGTCGAGGCGTTGACCCGCTGCGTGGACTTCGTCGTGGAGAAGCTGGGCTGACCGTCACGACCGGCGGGGGGTCCGGTGCCGGCGCCGCCGGCCGACCAGGCCTCCGGTGGTCGCCGCCAGCAGGGCCACGGTAGCGAGCACCGGCCAGGAGGTCAGCCGGGCGAGGGCCGACGTCGGCGACGCCGGCGGGCGGGACGTCGGGGCGGCGGAGGCCGCGCCCGGGCGGTCACCGCCGCCGGCCGGCGTCCCACCCAGCGCCGCGGCCAGGGCGGCCGGCAGCGGCAGGCGCAGAATCGGCTGGCCGACGCCCTCCGAGGAGAGGAGGGCGTCGCCGCGGTCGAAGGTCACGCCCTCGCCCTGTCGCTGCGCGGGGAGCGGAGCGATGGCGAGTGGTTCCAGCGTGCCGCCGACGACGTCGTCCGTGATCGTCGGGAGAACCGCGATCTCGCCGTAGGTCCGCAGCACGGGATGGTGGCCCGGACCCATCACGCCGTCCGTGACCAGCACCAGCGGCACGGAGGCGATCCGGACGAGGGTGCCCTCGTCCCGGGGGGTCCGGTGCGCGGAGCCCGGCCACACGTCGGTGGGCACCTGGTAGACGGCGCCGCCCAGGCCCTTCGTGACCACGTACATGCGGCCCGCCTCGGGGTCGACGAGCAGCGTCTCGGCGTCGGTGGCGCCGTCCGGGTACCGCAGTCGGAGCACCCGGCGCGGGGTCACGGTCGCGTCCCGCAGCGGCGGTTCCTCGAGCAGCACGACCTGCACCCCCGCGCGCCGGGCCAGGTTGTCGCCGACGTCCCCCACGGCGATCATCGCTCGGCCGTCGGCGTCCCGGTAGGTCGCGATGGCCTCCCAGTCCTCGTCGGCGACGGCCCGGACCCGGACGGCGGCCACGACCGCGCCGTCCGGCCCGAGCGCGTACACCACCGGGGGGTTGCCGGAATCGTTGTGGGTCCAGAGCACGCCCGGGTACTCGGGGCTGACCGCGAGACCCGACATCTCGGTGAGCCGCGGATCGCGCACCGGACGGTCCACGCGAGCACCCGGCGCGTCCGACACCGCGGGTGCGCCGGACGTCGCGCCGGGCGCCGCCGGCACGGGCGGCGCCGCCCGCGGGTACGCCGGCGGCGTCACGGCCGACGCCGACGGCGACCAGAGCAGCGCGGCCGCGGCGAGCACCGTCCATCGCGTCACGATCGGCAGCTTGCCACCACCCGCAGGGCTCGCGCCCGAGGCGCCCGCCCGCCGGTGACGCCGGCGGTCGTCCGGCCCCGGTCGCCGGCGGTCGTCCGGCCCCGGTCGCCGGCGGTGGTCCGGCTCCGGTCGCCGACGTCAGGCGATCACACAACGCAGTCTCGATCACCTGTTCCTGTGAAATCGCCACGAGCCGCCGATACGTACCCCTAAGGTTTCGCCGGATTCGGCCTGCGGCGCTGCTCCGTCGCGGGTCCTCGGGAGCGGAACAGGGAGAACGATGAGCGGCACCGTGGTGAAGCCGGCCCCCACCGGCCAGAGCGACGCGACGGACCAACCACCGCCGCCGCCGCGGAGGCAGCCCCGGGTCCGCGGCCGGCTCGTTGCGCTGGCTCTGGTCCCCGCACTGGCCCTCACCGCCGGCGGCGCGGTGACGCTGCTGCGGGCCGGACACGGCCGGCAGGGGGCGCCCGGCCGCCTCGGCAGTCGAGCGGCGCACGCGTTCGCCGACCTCCCCACCCCGGTCACCACGGACCTGCCGCCGGTCTCCGAGGCCGCCTACGCCACCGACCTGGCCGCGGCCGACCGCGCCAACGCCACCGGCCCGGGCACCGACGCCGCGCCGGGGGCGCTGAAGGCGACCACGGTCTCGCTCAAGGACGTCGACGCCACGCTCGCCCGGCGCACGGTCGCGCTCCGAGCCCGGAACGAGGCGGCCTTCCTGGCCACGTTCGACGCGTCCCGGGCCGCGCTGATCAAGACCGAGCGGACCCTGTTCCGCAACCTGGTGAAGCTTGCGCCGGTGGCCCCCGTCTACCACGAGGTGCCGGCCGGCGGCACCGCCACCACCCTGCGGACCTACGTCGGCCTCTTCTACGAGTTCAAGGGCGTCGATCTCGAGCCGACCGCGCTGGGCAAGCTCGAGACCTGGATCCGGCGGAACGGCAAAGTCGTCACCACAGAGGTCGGCTCCGTTCCCGGCCACAGCACCACGCGGTACGCCCCGCTGGATGAGGTGCCGCTGACCGTGCGTACCGGCCGTCTCGTCACCGTCGTCGGGGCACCGGACGCCGTCAGCGACCTCGCCGACATCGACGCCGCCGCCGAGCGCGCGGCGACCGCGGTCCACGCGGTCTGGGGGCCGCGTCCGGGGCCGAGCCGGTTCATCGTCTTCGCCACGCACGACTCCCGGGCGATCGGCACCTGGTTCGGTGCGGGCACCGCCCCGATCGAGGCGGTCGGGGCAACCATGCCCGAGCTGGCGGTGCTCCACCCGGAACGGTTCGCGGGCGCGCGGGTGATCCTCAACCTGTCCGACATCAGCTCCGGCCAGGAGCTGTACCGCGTGCTACGCCACGAGTTCACCCACGCGATCGACGTCCGGGCCCAGGTGACCCCGGTGGGCAACCCGGACGGGTACGAGCCCGCCTGGGTCGAGGAGGGCTTCGCCGCCTGGGTGGAGGAGCTCGACCTGCCGATCGACGGCTCCGTCTACGTGCACGATCTGAAGGCGCTGCGCTCGATGTGGGACCGACAGTTCCCCACCGACAGCCGGGACGCCTTCTACACGTCCGCCGGCGATCACGTCGCCTACAACTACGCGGTCGCCTCCATGGTCTACCGGTACGTGGACCGGACCTACGGCGCCGCCAAGGCCGTCGCCTTCTACTCCTGGTACGCCGCCGGACACCGGGACGCCGCCGAGCGTGTCCTCGGGGTCGACGCGGACACCTTCCGCAACGGCTGGGCCGACTGGGTGGAGAGCGTGATCGGCTGAGCCGGCACGTCAGAGGCTGCCGCCGGGCAGCACCAGCGCGGCGAGGCGCGGGCTCAGGCCCCACTCCCGCGCGAGGTCCCGGGTCTCGGCGAGGCGGGTCGCCTGGCCGGGTGCGTCCGTGAGCTCGGCCCGGATCAGGGCGTTCCGCGGGGTGTGCCGGGAGTCCACGAACTCCACCACCTCGACCCGGTACCCCACGGACCGCAGGACGCCGGCGCGCAGCACGTCCGTGAGGACGTCGGCGAACCGCTCCCGCAGGATCGGGTGCCGGGTGAGGGCGGCGTAGGGATGCGGCGGCGGATGGCCCTCCGCCTGGCGGCGGGCCAGCTGGGCCTGGACGTCGTGGTGGCAGCAGGGCGCCGCCAACACCACCGGGGCCCGCCAGCCGACCGCCCGGGCCAGGGCGTCGTCCGTGGCCGTGTCGCAGGCGTGCAGCGCCAGGACGGCGTCCACCTCGCCGTCCTGGTCGCGGCCCTGCCCGCCGAGGCCGGGGTCGGCGACGTCCGGACCGTCGAACCGTGGGTCGGCGTCCCCGATGGCGCCGACCACGAACCCGAGGCCGGTCAGCCCGAGCCGGTGCGCCAGCTCGGTGTTGCGTTCGACCAGCTCGGCCCGGACGTCGATCCCGACCGTGCGGACGTCGAGCCCGCGCTCCGCGGCGCGGCCGGCCAGGTACCGGTGGGCCGCGAAGGTCAGGTACGCGTTGCCGCACCCGAGGTCGACGACGTGCGCGGGCCGGCCGGACGACGCGGCCCGGTCGAGCGCCCGGCCGGCGGCCGGCGCCAGCAGCCGGAGGAAGGCGTCGACCTGTCGGCGCTTGTCGGCGTCCGCGCCGAGCGCGCTGAACAGGGGGTCGCCCGGATCGAGGAGCCGCTCCTTGACCCGGTCGTGGTCGGCCGGCCGGGCCTGGACGGCGCGGCGCGACGTGGGCGCGACGTGGACCTGGGCCTGCCCCTTCTTCGTCACCCGCAGCTGGTGCGTCTGGTGCCGGGTCTCCACGTGCCAGTTCCCGAACGGCTCGGCGAGCAGGGCGTCGACGACGGCCTCGGCGTCCGCACCGCTCACGTTGCGGGTCAGCGGCGCCGCGCCGGGGCGGTCGTCGGTGACGACCACCTGCAGGCGCCGCCCGGCCCTGAGGTCGACCGGCCGCACTTCGGCCCGGCGGTGCGCCGGGGCTGTGCCTCGCCGCCTTCCGGCGGCGATCGCGCGGACCAGCTCGTCGGCGTCCAGCAGGAGCGGGCGCAGGGCGGCGAGCGCGGTGGAGAGCTCTTCGGGCACCTGCTCATCGTGCCACCCGACCTCAGCGGGCCACCGGACCTGTCAGTTGACCGGATGGCGAGATGATCATTGCGCAGTGTTACACGCCGGCAAACCAGGAGCAGGATCGTGATGCATGACGCTCGGTACGTCCCCCCGTTCCCGCAGGTCGACACGAGAGGTAGGTAGCGATGGCGAGCACACCTGACGTCGATGGCGCGCTGCTCGATGGCGCGCTGCGCGTCACCGCGGAAGTCCGGGAAGGCGAGTACGGCGCCAAGGTCGCCGCGGTCGAACCCGGCGGCGCGGAGTTCATCCCGCTCGTCGAGCGGCACGGGACACCGCTCAACCTGCTCTGGACGTGGACCTCTCCGAACCTCGAGTTCGCCACGGTCTTCCTCGGCGTGCTGGCCGTCGCGGCCTTCGGGCAGTCCTTCCCGGCGGCGGTCGTGGCGATCGTCCTCGGGACGGCGGCGGGCAGCGTGAGCCACGGCGTGCTGTCGGCCCGCGGTCCGGAGCTCGGCGTGGCCCAGATGATCGTGGGTCGGGTCCCGTTCGGGTTCTCCGGCAACGCCCTCCCCGCCGGGCTCAACGCCGTCGTCGCGGGGATCGGCTGGTTCGCCGTCAACAGCGTCAGCGGGGCGTTCGCGCTCAACGCGCTCTTCGGGGTGCCGAAGCTCGGCAGCTTGGTGATCGTGGTCGTCGCCCAGGTCACGATCGCCTTCCTCGGGCACAACTTCATCCACAGCTTCGAGCGGTGGGTGTTCCCGCTGCTCGGCATCGTCTTCGTGGTCGCCTGCCTGACGATCGCCGCCAGGTCACACCCGGGCGCCCTCACGGCGAACCCGACGTCGAACCCGGTCGGCGCCTTCCTGCTCACCGTCGGCACGAGCTTCGGCTACGCGGCCGGGTGGAACCCGTACGCCGCCGACTACACCCGTTACCTGGCGCCGGAGGTGAGCAAGAAGCTGACCGGCCGCTACGCAGGCCTGGGCGTCTTCGTCTCCTGCACCGTACTGGAGATCGCCGGGGCGCTCTCGGTCTCACTCAGCGACGACCCGGTCGGCCAGCCGACCGCAGCCTTCACCAGTAGCCTGCCGGGCTGGCTGGCGAAGCTGACCCTCTTCGCGATCGCGATCGGCGCCATCTCGGCCAACGCGATCAACGTGTACTCCGGTGCGATGTCCTTCCTGGCCCTCGGCATCAGGATCCCGCTGCGCCTGGCCCGGGCGATCGTGGCCGCCGCGTTCAGCGTCCTCGGGTTCGGGTTGGCCTGGAACGGCCTGAGCGACGCCGGGCACAAGTACGAGGCGTTCCTGCTCGTCATCGCCTACTGGGTCGGCCCCTGGCTGGCGGTCATGTTCGTGGACCAGTGGCTACGCCGCGGGCACCGGGTGGACGGCTTCCTGTTCGACCGCTCGCACAACCCGTTCGCCGGGTGGGTCGCGATGCTGGTCGGGATGGTCGTCTCGATCTGGTTGTTCTCGCACCAGGAGGACTACGTCGGGCCGATCGCCAAGGGCAACCCGGCCTGGGGAGACGTCACCTTCGAGATCGGCTTCGTGATCGCGGCAGTACTGTACATCGTGCTGTTCCGCCTCCAGCGCGACCGGACCGACGAGGTCCTCGTCGTCCCCGGCCGGCGGTAGGGCGCAGGCACCGGCAGGCAGAGAAGCGATCACGCGCTCCAGCGGTGATCGTGCACGCCGCCATGCCGCCGGGCCAGGGATCTGGGGCTCCCCTGGCGGCGGCGCTGGTCCGGGAAGACGCCGTCCGGGGGAGGGCCGTGGGGTGTCGCACCCCCGTCGTCGACGGTGGGTCGTCCCGGGATCCCGGACGGGCCGTCCGGGATCCCGGACGGCCCGGCCGTTCGGGCCGTGGTGCGGGTTCCGTGCCGGGCGGTGGGATGGGGGGACTCGGCCCGACCCACTACGGAGGTCATCGCGATGGACGACGCTCGACTCGTCCGCGCCCCGCGAGGAACCGCCCTCACCGCGCGGTCCTGGCAGACGGAGGCGCCGCTGCGGATGCTCATGAACAACCTCGACCCGGACGTCGCCGAGCGACCCCACGACCTGGTCGTCTACGGCGGCACCGGGCGCGCGGCCCGCAGCTGGGGCGACTACGACGCCATCGTCCGCACGCTCACCACCTTGGCGGACGACGAGACCCTGCTGGTCCAGTCGGGT
Organism: Kineosporiaceae bacterium; assembly: GCA_036518955.1. GTDB lineage: Bacteria > Actinomycetota > Actinomycetes > Actinomycetales > Kineosporiaceae > DATDMG01. Next base: position 57,169 of record DATDMG010000349.1, read on the forward strand.
CGCCCGGTGGGGGTGCTGCGGACGCACGAGTGGGCCCCGCGCGTCCTGATCGCCAACTCCAACCTGGTGGGGGACTGGGCGACCTGGCCGGAGTTCCGCCGCCTGGAGCACCTGGGCCTGACCATGTACGGCCAGATGACGGCGGGCAGCTGGATCTACATCGGCACCCAGGGCATCGTCCAGGGCACCTACGAGACGTTCGCCGCCGTCGCCGCGCAGCGGTTCGGCGGAACGCTCGCCGGGACGCTGACCGTCACCGGCGGCTGCGGCGGCATGGGCGGCGCCCAGCCCCTCGCCGTCACCCTCAACGGCGGCGCCTGCCTGATCGTGGACGTCGACCCCGCCCGGCTGGAGCGGCGGGTCGCCACCCGCTACCTGGACGAGGCGACCGCAGACCTGGACGACGCGTTGCGGCGCGTGCTCACCGCGAAGGCCGAGCGGCGCGCGCTGTCGGTGGGGCTGGTCGGGAACTGCGCGAGCGTGCTGCCGGAGTTGCTGCGCCGCGGCGTCCCGGTCGACGTGGTGACCGACCAGACCAGCGCCCACGACCCGCTCTCCTACCTGCCGGAGGGGGTTGCCCTCGAGGACTGGCAGGCGCTCGCGGACGCCAAGCCCGAGGAGTTCACCCGGGCGGCGCGGGCGTCGATGGCCCGGCACGTCGAGGCGATGGTGGGGTTCCTCGACGCCGGGGCCGAGGTCTTCGACTACGGCAACTCGCTGCGCGCCGAGGCCCGGCTCGGCGGATACGAGCGGGCGTTCGCGTTCCCAGGGTTCGTGCCGGCGTACCTCCGGCCGCTGTTCTGCGCCGGCAAGGGCCCGTTCCGGTGGGCGGCGCTGTCCGGCGACCCGCGCGACATCGAGGTGACGGACCAGGCCGTGCTCGACCTCTTCCCGGACGACGACCATCTGCACCGGTGGATGCGGGCCGCCCGGGAGCGGGTGGCCTTCCAGGGCCTGCCGGCACGGATCTGCTGGCTGGGGCAGGGCGAGCGTGACCGCGCCGGGCTGCGGTTCAACGACCTGGTCGCGCAAGGTGAGCTGCGGGCACCTGTCGTCATCGGGCGCGACCACCTCGACTGCGGCTCGGTCGCATCGCCCTACCGGGAGACCGAGGCGATGCTCGACGGCTCCGACGCGATCGCCGACTGGCCCCTGCTCAACGCTCTCGTCAACACCGCCAGCGGCGCCACCTGGGTATCGGTCCACCACGGTGGCGGCGTCGGAATCGGCCGCTCGCTCCACGCCGGCCAGGTGACCGTCGCCGACGGGACCCCGCTGGCCGCTCGCAAGATCGAGCGGGTGCTGACGAACGACCCGACCATGGGCGTGCTCCGGCACGTGGACGCCGGCTACCAGCGGGCCGCCGAGGTCGCCGCCGCGCACGGCCTGGCCGTCCCGACAGGTGCGGTGTGACCTCCTTCGACGCCCTCTGGGCAGCGATCGAGCCGGTCGGTCGGTCCGGCCGCACGGGCGGCTACCGGCGGTTCGCCTGGACCCGCACCGACGCCGTCCTGCGGGAGTGGTTCACCGCCGAGGCGGCGGTGCGCGGGCTGGACGTCGTCGAGGACCGGGCCGGGAACCTGTGGGCCTGGTGGGGCGACCCGGACGCCGCCGGGCCCGGCGTCGTCCTCGGGTCCCACCTCGACTCGGTGCCCGACGGGGGCGCCTTCGACGGACCGCTCGGCGTGGTCTCGGCGCTGCTCGCCGTCGACGCGCTGCGGGCCCGGGGGGTGGAGCCCGCGCGCCCGGTCGGGGTGGTCTGCTTCGCCGACGAGGAGGGTGCCCGGTTCGGGGTCGCCTGCACCGGATCGCGGCTCCTCACCGGCGCGCTCGACCCCGGCCGGGCGCTCGCGCTGCGGGACGCCGACGGGGTCACCCTCGCCGGCGCGCTCCTGTCCCTGGGCCGCGACCCGGTCCGGTTGGGGGCCGACCCCGAGGCGGTTGCGCGCGTCGGGGTCTTCGTGGAACTGCACGTGGAACAGGGCCGGGGATTGGTGGAGCTCGGACTGCCGGTCGCCGTCGGCGGCTCCGTCCGCCCGCACGGTCGGTGGCGTCTCGACCTGGCGGGCCGGGCCGACCACGCCGGGACGACGCGCCTGGAGGACCGGCTCGACCCGATGCTCGCCCTGGCGTCCGCGGTGACCGAGGCCCGGGCCGCCGCGTCCTGGGCCGGATGCCTGGCCACGGTCGGGCGGGTACTGGTCGAACCCAACGCGGTGAACGCGGTCCCCGCTCGCGTCACCGCCTGGCTGGACACCCGGGGAGACGACGAGGGCGCCGTCCGCGGCGTGGTCGCCCGGGTGGGCGTCGCCGCCGGGGTGGCGCCCGTCGAGGAGTCGTTCACCGCGGCGACCGCGTTCGACGCCCGGCTCACCGCACGGGCCGCGGCCGTCCTGGACGATGCGCCGGTGCTGGCCACCGGCGCGGGACACGACGCCGGGATCCTGGCGCTCGCCGGGATCCCGACCACCATGCTGTTCGTGCGCAACCCGACCGGTGTGTCCCACTCCCCGGCCGAGCACGCCGAGCGTGACGACTGCCTCGCCGGGGTGGCGGCGCTCGTCCGGGTGGCCGGTGACCTGGCGGGGGTGCGCTGAGTGGCCGTCGTCCTCACCGGTATCGCCGAGCTCGTCACCAATGACCCCGGCGCCGGTCCGGGGCCGCTGGGCGCCGTCCGGGACGCCTGGCTCGTCGCCGATCACGGGCGGGTGGTGGCGCTCGGGTCCGGCCGGCCGCCGGCCGCGGACGCCCGGCACGACCTCGGCGGCCGCGCGGTACTGCCCGGTTTCGTCGACAGCCACTCCCACCTGGTGTTCGCCGGCGACCGGGCCGGGGAGTTCTCGGCCCGGATGGCCGGCGAGCGGTATGACGGCGGTGGCATCGCGTCGACCGTCGCCGCCACCCGGGCCGCGGACGACGAAACCCTTCGGGCGCTGCTGGCCGGCCGGGTGGCGGAGCTGCGCGCGCAGGGGACGACGACCGTGGAGATCAAGAGCGGGTACGGGCTGGACGCCGGCCACGAGTCCCGGCTGCTGCGGTTGGCCCGGGAGGTCACGCCCGAGACGACGTTCCTCGGCGCGCACGTGGTGCCCGCCGGTGTCGCCCGGGCGGAGTACGTCGAGGAGGTGTGCGGCCCGATGCTGGCGGCCTGCGCGCCCTACGCCCGCTGGGCGGACGTCTTCTGCGAACCGCGCAGCCCGCACGCGTTCGACGCGGACGAGGCCCGCGCCGTCCTGCTCGCCGCCCGCGGGGAGGGTCTGCAGCTGCGCGTGCACGGCAACCAGCTCGGGCCCGGCCCGGGGGTCCGGCTGGCGGTCGAACTGGGCGCGGCGAGTGTGGATCACTGCACCTACACCGACGACGCGGACGTCGAGGCGTTGGCGTCGTCCAGCACGGTCGCCACCCTGCTGCCCGGCGTCGAGTTCTCCACCCGCTCGCCCTACCCGGACGCCCGTCGACTGCTGGACGCCGGCGTCACGGTCGCCCTGGCGAGCGACTGCAACCCGGGGACGTGCGCCAGTTCCTCGATGCCGTTCATGATCGCCCTAGCGGTGCGGGAGCTGGGGATGACCCCGGCGGAGGCCGTTCGGGCGGCGACCGCCGGTGGCGCGGCAGCCCTGCGCCGGGACGACGTGGGCACGCTGCTGCCGGGCACCCGCGCCGACCTCGCCGTCCTGGAGGCGCCGTCCCACCTGCACCTGGCCTACCGGCCGGGCGTGCCGCTCGCCCGGGCCCTCGGGCCAGGCGAGATCTGAGGCGGCTTCGGCCGGCGTCGACGCCAGGCGCTGCGGCGGGCGTCACGGTCCCAGCCGCGGGTCGGCCCCCCGCAGCGACACGTCGAGCAGTTCGATCGTGTGCATGACCGGCATCGGGGAGTGGTCGCCGGTCGTGGCGAGTGATTGCCGGATCTGCATCAGGCAGCCCGGGTTCCCGGTCACCAGCAGCTGCGCGCCGGTCGCCCGGACGTTCGCCGCCTTGCGTGCGCCGAGCTGCGCGGCGGGCTCGGGGTTGAGCACGTTCCAGACGCCGGCCGAGCCGCAGCACAGGTCCCCCTCGGCGATCTCGCGTACCCGCAGGCCCGGGATCTGGGCGAGCAACGACCGGGGCTGTGCGCGCACCCGCTGGGCGTGCCCGAGGTGGCAGGCGTCGTGGTAGGCGACGGTGACCTCGATCGGGTGCCGGACGGCGCGGGGCCCGAGGTCGGCCAGCAGCTCCGCGGCGTCCCGGACCCGCGTGGCGAAGGCCGCGGCCCGCTGCGCGTATGCCGGGTCGTCGGCGAGCAGGTCACCGTACTCCTTCAGCGTCGACCCGCAGCCCGCGGCGTTGGTGACGACGGCATCGCCGGGACGCAGGGCGGGCTCGACCCGGTCGATCAGCGCGCGCGCGTACCGGCGGGCCTCCTCCCGCCGGCCTGCGTGCAGGGACAGGGCACCGCAGCAACCCTGCCCGGGCGGGACCACGACGTCGCAGCCCTCGGCCGCCAGCACACGCTGGGTGGCCTGGTTCACCCTCGGAAACATCACGCCCTGCACACACCCGGTCAGCAGCGCGGCCCGGGCTCGCGCCACCCCCTGGGCCCGTGCATCGGCAGGCGGGCGGGATCGGGACGCCGGTGGCAGCGGTGGAGCCAACGCCACCATGGTCACCAGGCGCGGGAACCGCCCACGCAGCCAGGCAGACCGGGTGACGGCCCGATCCGCCCCGGTGCGCTGCGTGAGGCGGAGCAGCGCAGCGGCGGCCCGCAGCCGCCGCGGTCGCGGGAACAGCGCGAAGACCAGCGCCCGCACGGCACGGTCCTGCGGCCGGCGCCGGACCTCGCGCTCGACCCGCTCCCGGGTCCCCTCGATCAGGACGTCGTACCGGACGCCGGACGGGCAACTGGTCAGGCATGCCATGCATCCGAGGCAGGTGTCGACGTGCTGGGCCACGCCGGCGTCCAGCACATCGCCTTCGTCCAGCCCGCGGATCAGGTGGATCCGGCCGCGCGGGGAGTCCATCTCCTCACCCCACAGCACGTAGGTCGGGCACCCCGTGAGGCAGAAGCCGCAGTGCACGCAGTCGCCGAGGAGGTCGGCGCGGGACCGGTGGTCGGGCATGCGGATCAGATCCCTCCGACGAAGCGACCGGGTGCCAGCCGGTGGTCCGGATCGAAGCAGTCCTTGATCGCGCGCATCAGCTCCACCCCGCGCACCGGGCCCCAGCGGTCGAGATCCGCCTGGCCGGGGCGACCCAGCCAGTGCGTCACGACGGCGGTGCCGTCGAGCGCTCCGAGCGCGGCGCGCAGCCCCGCCAGCGCGGCGGAGTCCACGCCGTCCGAGCAGGGGATGGCAGCCTCCAGCACCCCGAGCGCCGCTCGGCCGCGGGCGACCGGTCCGGCCTCTCCCGGTGCCGCCCCAGCCACCGACGGCCGCGGGGCCGTTGATCCCGGCGGGGCCGGGTGGGCCCCGGCCGAACCGGCGAACGCGGCGAGTGCGGCGAGCGCCGCGCCCACCGCCGTCGGCGCGCACACGACGCGCAGGCCGAGCACGGGCTCGGCCAGGTCGGCCCACGGGGGACGCCCCCACCAGCTGGGGAGGGTCGGGCCGGAGAGCTCGCCGTCCAGCAGGGTCGCGGCCTCCCGGGCCTGCTGCTGGACGATCTCCGGCAGTCCGTCGAACAGCAGTACCAGGACGGCCGTGCCACGGTGCAGGTCCGCGGCGACCTCGACGGCAACCGGCTCCAGGCGGGAACCCCGCAGCCGGGCGAGCGTGACCGGCACTCGCTCCCGATTCGCCAGCGGAACGGTCACCGTCGTGGACGCCGCCGGCAGGGGGTGCAACCGGAAGGTCACCTCGGTGATCACCGCAAGGGTGCCCAGCGAGCCGGTGAGCAGCTTGCACAGGTCGTACCCGGCGACGTTCTTGACGACCTTGCCGCCGGCCTTGGCGCGGGTGCCGTCCGCGAGCACGAACGCGGCGCCGATCAGTAGGTCGCGCACCGCGCCGTACCGGTGTCGGCGCGGGCCGCTCACCCCGGTGGCCACCAGTCCGCCCAGTGTGGTGGGCGGACCGTCGAGGGCCAGCATCTGCCGGTGCTCGACGGTGACGTGGCGCAGTTCGTCGACCGACGTCCCGGCCTTCGCGCGGATCACCAGGTCGCCGGGGTCGTACTCCAGGACCCCCGCCTGCTGTCGCAGCTCGAGGAGCAGGTCCAAGGCTCGGGGTGGGGCGCCGAGGTCCACCTGGGTGCCGCCCCCGCGCAGGCCGACGGCGGCGCCCAGGGGCGCGGTCGCGGCGAGCACGGCCGCCACCTCGGTCCCGTCCGCCGGTGCCGCCCGTACCGCCGGCGTCCGGCCGGCGAGGGCGTCGCCGGGGCCACCCGCCCGCGTGACCGGGCACACCGCGGCCACCCGCTGCAGCAGACGGGCCGTCGGCGCGCCGCCGTCACCGCTCGGCTCGCCCATCAGGGTTGCCTGGTCCATCAGAACAGCTCCGCCTCGCCGGAGGCGACCAGCGGGTGCACGCCGCGGCGCGGTCCGGGCGCCTCGCCGCACAGCCGCGGGGTCGGCAAGACCTTGCCCGGGTTGCACAACCCGTCGGGGTCGAAGGCCGCTCGCAGCCGCTGCATGGTCGCCAGGTCGTCGGCGCTGAACATCCTCCACATCGAGTCGCGCTTGTCGAGCCCCACCCCGTGCTCGCCGGTGATCGAGCCGCCCTGCTCGACGCACAGCGCCACGATGGATGCGGCCAAGTCCGCGGCGCGCTCGGCCTCGCCCGGGCGCGCGCTGTCGAAGAGGACCAGCGGGTGCAGGTTGCCGTCGCCGGCGTGGAACACGTTCGCCACCCGCAGCCCCGCCTCGGCCGCTAGCTCGGAGATCCGCTGCAGGGTCCGGGGGAGCGCCGTCCGCGGGACGACGCCGTCCTGCACGTAGTAGTCCGCGCTGATCCGGCCCATCGCGGCGAACGCGGACTTGCGCCCGCGCCAGATCGCCGTCCGCTCGGCCGCGTCGACCGCGATCTGGACGGCGAACGCGCCCGCGCGCTCGCACAGCGCGGTGACCTCGGTGAGCCGCTGCTCCACCTCGGCCTCCGGGCCGTCCAGCTCGACGATCAGGACAGCGCCCGCCCCGGCCGGGTAGGCCACGCCTACGGTGGCCTCGACGGCGCTGATCGTGAGGGCGTCCATCATCTCCATCGCGGCAGGGACGACGCCGGCCGCGATGATCGACGACACCGCCTCGCCGGCGGCGTCCGTCGTGGTGAACGCCGCGAGCAGGCAGCGCACCGCCTCCGGCACGGGCAGCAGGCGCACGGTCACCTCGGTGACGATGCCGAGGGTTCCCTCGCTGCCGACGAACGTGCCGACCAGGTCGTAGCCCGGGTACTCGACGGCGCTGCCGCCCAGGTGCGCCGTCCGGCCGTCCGGCAGCACCACCCGCAGGCCGGTGACGTGGTGGGTGGTGAACCCGTACTTGAGGCAGTGCGCGCCGCCGGAGTTCTCCGCGACGTTGCCCCCGATGCTGCACACCTGCTGGCTCGAGGGGTCGGGGGCGAAGTACAGGCCGTGCGGCGCGGCCGCCGCCGTCACGCTCGCGTTCACGACACCGGGCTGGACCACCGCGCGCCGGTTCTCGACGTCGATCCGCAGCACGTCGCGCATTCGCGACGTCACGACGAGGACGCCGTCCGCCTGCGGCGTGGCGCCCCCGGACAGGCCGGTGCCGGA
>DATDMG010000350.1:0-11543 GCA_036518955.1 Kineosporiaceae bacterium
CGAGCACGATCGGGCGACGCGTCGAGGTGAGCAGCCGGGCCTCGGCGTCGTCCACGTGGGCGATCGCCCGGGCCGTGGCCAGGTCCGGCACGAGCAGGGCGAACGGCTTGTCGCCGCGGCGCTTGCGCTCCCGCAGGCGGCGGACGGCCGACGGGTCACCGGCGTCGCAGGCCAGGTGGTACCCGCCGAGGCCCTTGACCGCGACGACCTGCCCGGCGGCGAGCAGCGCCCGGGCCCGCGCCAGCGCACGCCCGCGGACCTGGCCGCCGGGCACCAGCTCCAGGACCGGGCCACAGTCGTGGCAGGCGATCGGTTGGGCGTGGAACCGCCGGTCGGCCGGGTCGGCGTACTCCGCGCGGCAGCGGTCGCACATCGGGAACCGGCCCATGGTGGTCGTCGGGCGGTCGTAGGGCAACCCGGTGACGATCGTGAATCGGGGCCCGCACGCGGTGCAGGAGATGAACGGGTGCCGGTACCGGCGGTCCGCCGGGTCACCCAGCTCGGCCAGACAGGCGTCGCAGGTGGCGACGTCCGGCGGCACGAACGTCCGGCCGGGTCCCCCGGACGACGGGGCGATGACGAACCCGGAGCTGGCGCGCACCGGCTCCTCGGCCCACTCGACGGCCTCCACCAGCGCCAGCGGCGGCGCGTCGCCGCGGACCCGACGGCAGAACGCCTCGACGTCCACCCGTTCGCCCTGCACCCGGGCCAGCACACCGTCGGCGTCGTTCGCGACCTCGCCGGTCAGCCCCAGCTCGCTGGCCAGGCTGTACACGAAGGGCCGGAACCCGACGCCCTGGACGACGCCGCGCACCCGGACGCGCCGGCGCACCACACCGGTCGCGACGGGGGCGGTGGGCACGCTCACCGGAACACCGCCCATCGCCACCGGGTGACCCGGTGCTGCGCACGTCGTTGCCGAGGAGCCCGCCCCGCGCGCCCCGCAGGTCTGGCGTCGCCTCTGCAGGCACCGCCCTCGAGCCGGAGCAGGGTCGCCATGACGTCCTCCTGGGGGCTGCGGAACCGCGCCTCGGCCGGTCCGGTCAGGGGATGATCCGGTCAGGGATGAGCCGGAGCACCCGGTGCAGGAGCGGATCGACGCCCTGACCGGTCCGGGCACTCGTGCCGATGACCTCGGCGCCGGGACGGACGCCCGCGAGAGCGGCGTGGAACGTCTGCTCGTCGAAGTGGCAGGCCTGCGCCAGGTCGACCTTCGTCAGGACGACGAGGTCGGCCCACCGGTAGGCGGTAGGGTACTTCTCCGGCTTGTCCTCGCCCTCCGTGACCGAGGTGAGGACGATGCGCAGCGACTCCCCGAGGTCGTAGCACGCCGGGCAGACCAGGTTGCCGACGTTCTCCACGAACAGCAACCGGGTGCCCTCCGGGAGCCAGCCGGTGAGGTGGTCGCGGACGAGGTCGGCCTCGAGATGGCACAGCCCGTCGGTGACGACCTGGCGCACCGGGGCCCCGGAGCGCGCGAGCCGCTTGGCGTCGTTCTCGGTGGCCAGATCCCCGGTGAGCGCCGCGACCGGCACGCCGGCCTCGACGCACCGGGTCAGCAGCAGCTCCAGCAGCGCCGTCTTGCCGCTGCCGGGACTGGAGAGCAGGTTGACGGCGACCGTTCCGGCCGCGGCCAGGTCCGCCCGCAGCGCGGCCGCCAGGTCGTCGTTCTTGGCCAGGATCGCTGTCCGCAGCTCCACCACGCTCATCGCACCCTCCGTTCTCCGACCGCGCGCGCCCGGGGGCGTCCACCGCCGTTACCTGTTCGCCCGCGTCCGGCCCCGCTCACCGCTCGGCAGCTCGTTCGCGTCGTCCTCGACCTCCACGCTGACCAGCTCGAGCTCACGGCCGCCGACGACGTCGACGCCGCGTCCGGTGCAGTTCCCGCACCGGACGTGGACGCCGTCCTCGATCTCGGTGGTCGCGCCGCAGTCCCGGCAGGTCACGCGCAGCGGCACCCGGACGACGTCCAGCCGTGACCCCTCCAGCCCGGTGCCCGCGACCGCCACGTCCCAGGCGAAGACAAGGGCCTGCGCCACCACGCCGGAGGCCACCCCGACCTGCAGCGTGACGGCGGTGACCCGCCTGCCCGGCACCGCCTCGACGACGGCGCGGACGACGGCGTGCGCCATGGACAGCTCGTGCACTACAGCGCCTCGGACGGCGTGCTGGTGCGCAGGTCAGGCATGGACGACCTCCTCGTCTCGCCGGCGCATCGTCCGGTTCGGGCAGGATCGGACGGTCCTCGGCCGGGCCGAGGTCTCCGTCCGGATCGTGCTGTCGAACTGAGCCCTCAGTGGGCCCCGCGGAGCGCCCGGTTGGCTCGGGACGAACGTCCTCCGGCGAGATACGGGTGCATCCTGCGCGGTTCGTTCTGCGCGGGCGCTCGCGGCGGAGACCGGGAACCCCTGGGCCCGTCCCGCTGTTGACCCTGGTGCTGCCCGCGGGCGGGGCCACCACCGCCGGGCACGGACAGGAGGGAAGAGGCGTGATGTTCCGCACGTCCACCATGGTGCCGGCCGAGCAGGCGCTGCCCGGGCGGGACCGGCGGCTGTTCGCCGTCCCCGCCACCCACGCCGTCCTGGGCACCCCGCTGGAGGGGCCCTGGCCCGAAGGAACCCAGGTGATCTACCTCGCGATGGGGTGCTTCTGGGGTGCGGAGAAGGCGCTGTGGCAGGTTCCGGGGGTGATCACGACCGCGGTCGGATACCAAGGGGGCTACACGGCCAACCCGACGTACGAGGAGACGTGCACCGGTCGCACCGGGCACACCGAGACCGTGCTGGTCGCGTACGACCCGAGGGCGGTGGGCGCGGAGCGGCTCCTGCAGGTCTTCTGGGAGCACCATGACCCCACCCAGGGGCACCGGCAGGGCAACGACGTGGGTACCCAGTACCGCTCGGCCGTCTACTGGACGACGCCGGAGCAACAGGCCGCCTACGAAGCCACCCGCGCGGCGTACCAGGAGGGGTTGCGCCAGCACCGGTACGGCGACATCACCACCGAGGGGCGCCCGGCGTCCGAGGCCGGCCCGTTCTACTACGCGGAGGATTACCACCAGCAGTACCTCGACCGCAACAGGTTCGGGTATTGCCCGGACCACAGCACGGGCGTGGCCTGCCCGGTGACCTTCACCGCACCGGTGACGTCGGAGGGCTGAGTCGGTCGGCCGGGCGCAGCTCCCTCGCCGCACGAGGTCCCGCTGACCTGGGCAATTCCCGGCCGCGCCGCGAGCAGGACCCCTTCGCGGGGGATGTCCTTACCGGCACAACGGGTGACGACAGGGTCTTCGGCAGCCCCTCCGGGTCTGCAAGGATCATGGTCATGCGCGGCGCCCGCACCTCCCTCCCGGTGGTCCTGCTGGTCCTCGTGCCCGTGGCGGCCGCGGGAGGCATCTGGGCGGCGACGGCACTGGTCACCGAAGGCGCCGACCCGAGCCCGCCCCGCCGCACGGTGGTGCAGCCGGGGCGCTGGTCCGTCTCCTACCCGACGACCACCCAGGCGGCGTCCACACCCTGGGTGGTCGGCCCGGCCCCGGACGGCGCGGATCCCGACGGCAACGGGCTCGACGCGCGGGGCTGCCCGTATCCCAACCCCTTCCCGGACATCGTCAGTGACCAGGACTACGCGATCGCCAGCGCCGACCGCGACCCCCGGGTACTGCGCTGCTCGGTGGACCGGCGTCCACACTGATCCTTGCCGGGGTCCCTGCCGGGGTCCCTGCCGGGCGGGCGGCGGCGGCCAGCCGTCGCGCCGGCCCGTCCCACGAGTAGCCTCTGCCCTCGTGCGGACGCGACGCGTTGCCGGTACGGCGGTGGAGCTGACCGAGTTCGGGTTCGGCGGGGCGATGATCGGCAACCTGTACCGGGCGGTGGACGACGCCACCGCGCTGGCCGCGATCGACGCGGCCTGGCAGGCCGGCGTCCGGTTCTTCGACACCGCCCCGCACTACGGTCTCGGTCTGTCCGAGGAACGCCTCGGCCGCGCCCTGGCCGACCGGCCCCGGCGCGACGTCGTGCTCTCCTCGAAGGTCGGCCGGCTGCTGGTCCCGAATCCGCGGCCCGGCGGGCGCGACCCCGAGGGCTTCGACGTCCCGGACACCCTGCGGCGGGAGCGCGACTACAGCCGGGACGGCGTCCTGCGATCACTGGAGGCGACGCTGCGCCGCACCGGGCTGGACCGGGTCGACGTCGTCCTCGTCCACGACCCCGACGACCACTGGCAGCAGGCCGCGGACGAGGCCATGCCGGCACTCGCCGACCTGCGGGACCAAGGCGTCGTCGGCGCGATCGGCGCCGGGATGAACCAGTCGCCGATGCTGGCGCGCTTCCTCCGGGAGACCGCCGCGGACGTCGTCATGCTGGCCGGCCGCTACACGCTGCTCGAGCAGGGCGCCCTGGACGACGTCCTGCCGGCCGCCGTCGAGCTCGGCAAGAGTGTGATCGCGGTGGGGGTCTTCAACTCGGGGCTGCTGGCCCGGGACCGACCGGCGGACGGCGCGAGGTACGACTACGCGGACGCGCCCTGGGACCTGATCGAACGCGCGACGCGGATCGCCCGGGTGTGCGAGGCGCACGGCACGACGCTGCCGGCTGCCGCGATCGCCTTCCCACTGGGCCACCCGGCCGTGGTCAACGTCACCCTCGGGATGGAGTCGCCCGATCAGGTCGCCCGCAACGCGGCGCTGCAGGGCGCCTCGATCCCGGCCGCCCTGTGGGCCGACCTGATGTCCGAAGGACTCCTCCGCCCCGACTCCCCCACCCCACCCACCCGTGATCCTGCCCCCCAGCCGGATGCATGATCGAGCCTGTGGCACGATCACGGATGGGTGGGGCGGGTCGTCATCGGTGCGCCAGGGGCCAGCTCGGACCGTCCAGGTCGACGGCCCCGATGGTGTGGACGGAACGGACGTGGCAGCCCGGGTCACCCAGCAGTTCGCGCAGCGCTGCGTCCGAGGACTGAGCCTGCACCCGGAAGGTCCGCGGTACGTCGCCGTCCAGGTACTCGATCTCCACCACGTCGGTCGGCCTGGCGAGGAGCGCAGGGTCGGGATCCGGGGCCCGGACCACGCAGCCGCGCTCGACGCGGTAGACGTCCGCCGAGCCGGATCGGGCGGCGCGTTGATGGTCGACGAAGACGACGGCGACCCCCGTGGCGACCCGCTCCCCCACCGTCTCGTCGACCACCGCCCGGCTGGTGGCGTCCAGGCCCGACCACGCCTCGTCGAGCACGAGCAGGTCAGCGTCGGCCATCAGGGCCTGGGTGATGGCGACCTTCTGCGCCGTCCCCTTGGACAGAGCCGTCATCGGGGTGCGCAGCCACGCGGACGCACCGAGGCGTTCCAGCCAGTCGGCGGCCCGGCGCCGGGCGGTCCGTTCGTCCAGGCCGTGGACGGCGCCGAGCCGCGCCAGGTAGCCGGCGACATCGAAGGGGAGCACCGAGGGCAGCCGCTCCGGGACGTAGGCGCGCCGGCCACCGCCGACGACCCGGCCGCGGCTGGGCCGGCCGATGCCCGCGATCAGGGACAGCAGGGTGGACTTGCCGGATCCGTTCGCCCCGTCGACCCGGGTCAGCGAACCGGGCGGCAGCCGGAGATCGACCCCGCGCAGCACCCACGGGCTGCGGGTTCCGTACCGCTTGCTGACCCCGTGCAGCTCCAACGGTTCGACCATGCCCGGAGGGTACCGAGCCTCGGCACGGTTGGACCCGCCCCCGGAAAGATCCTTCCGGCGCAGGTCACGCGATCCATACCCGGACCTGCAGCCCTCACGATGGGAGCCTCAAAGGTCACGCAGGGCGACCCTGCCGGCCCGCGAGCGGGACGGCGGATGACGTGCGGGTGCCGGGGTGCGCGACGTACCGTCGTCGCGTGACCCCCGATGTCCACCGCGTGCACGTCACCTCCGCCTGGCCCGACTACCTGCCCACCACCCTCGGAGCGCTGCAGGCCTCGGGCCACGTACTGCGTACGGTCAAGACCGAGATCCGGGAGAACCTGCTGGCCCGGATGCGGGAGGGCGGCGTCCGGTTCCCCGGAGTCGTCGGCTTCGACGAGACCGTGCTGCCCGACCTGGAGCGAGCGCTGCTGGCCGGGCACGACGTCGTCCTGCTCGGCGAGCGCGGCCAGGGCAAGACCCGGCTGATCCGCACCATCGTCGGGCTGCTGGACGAGTGGACGCCGGTCATCGCCGGTGCCGAGCTGCACGAACACCCCTACGACCCGATCACCCCGGCCTCGATCCGACGCGCGGCCGAGTGCGGCGACGACCTGCCGGTCGCCTGGGTCCACCGCGACGACCGGTACGCCGAGAAGCTCGCCACGCCCGACACGTCGGTCGGCGACCTCATCGGCGACGTCGACCCGATCAAGGTGGCCGAGGGACGCACCCTCGGCGACCCGGAGACGATCCACTACGGGCTCGTGCCGCGCACGCACCGCGGTGTGTTCGCCGTCAACGAACTGCCCGACCTCGCCGAGCGGATCCAGGTGTCGCTGCTCAACGTGCTCGAGGAGCGCGACGTCCAGGTTCGCGGGTACGTGCTGCGGCTGCCGTTGGACCTGCTGCTCGTCGCCAGCGCCAACCCCGAGGACTACACCAACCGCGGCCGCATCATCACCCCGTTGAAGGACCGCTTCGGCGCGGAGATCCGCACCCACTACCCGTTGGACGTCGACCTCGAGGTGCAACTCGTCCGGCAGGAGGCCGCCCTGGTCGCCGAGGTGCCGGAGCATCTGCTGGAGGTGCTGGCCCGGTTCACCCGCGCGGTCCGGGAGTCCCCGGCCGTCGACTCCCGCTCCGGGGTGTCGGCCCGCTTCGCGATCGCCGCGGCCGAGACGGTCGCGGCCGCGGCGCTGCGCCGGGCCGCCCTGCTGGCCGAGCCGCAGGCGGTGGCGCGCGTCGCGGACACCGAAGTGGTCACCGCGACCCTGCGCGGCAAGGTCGAGTTCGAGGCGGACGGCGAGGGCCGCGAGATCGAGATCCTCGACCACCTGCTGCGCCGCTCGGTCGCCGACACCTGGCGGGCCCGGCTGGGCGGCCTCGACCTCGCGGGTTTCGTCAAGCTCGGCGAGGACGGCGCCGGTGTGGCCGCGGGTGGGACCGTCCCGTCGGCGGACCTGCTCTCGCAGGTCGGCCGCGTCCAGGGGCTCGCCCAGGTGCTGGCCCGGCTCGGGTTCGAGGAGGTGCCGACCCCGGGCCAGGTCGCGAGCGCCATCGAGTTCGTGCTGGAGGGACTGCACCTGACCCGCCGGCTCGCCAAGGACGTCATGGGCGACGGCAGCGTCGTCTACGGCGGCCGTCAGGATTGAGGACCGCCCGATGGCCGACCCCCGCAAGGCCCGTCGCTACCGTTACCGATCCTGGACCGGCGGCCCCGACCCGCTGGCCCCGCCGTACGACGTCCGGCAGGCCCTGGACGCCCTCGGCGACCAGGTGCTCGCCGGCGAGAACCTCCGGGACGCGCTGCGCGAGCTGCTCCGGCGCGGCCTGCCGGAGGCCGACGGCCGCCGCCAAGGGCTGCAGGACCTGCTCGCCCGGGCGGCACGGATGCGACGCGAGACGGCCCGCCGGGGCCGTCTCGACGGCACCGTCACCCGGGCCGCCGCGCAGCTGGACCAGGCCCTGGCCGCCGAGCGGGAGACGCTCGCCGCCCGGGACGACCCCGACGCCCGGTTCGCCGAGTCGCGGCTGGACAACCTGCCCCGGTCCACCTCCGCCGCGATCCAGCAGCTCGCCGAGTACCGGTGGGCGTCGCCCGAGGCGGAGCGCATCTACCGGGACATCCTCGACTCGCTGCGCAGCGACGTCCTGGACCAGCAGTTCCGCGGGCTGCGGGACGCACTCGCAGGGATGCGCCCGGGCACCGGGGAGCGGCAACGGCAGCAGGCGAACCAGCAGCTCAAGGACATGCTGGCAGATCTCAACCAGCTCCTCGACCGGCATGCCCGTGGCCTGGACACCCGGGGGGACTTCGAGGAGTTCATGGACCGCCACGGCCAGCTGTTCCCGGAGGAGCCCGCGGACATCGACGAGCTGATCGACGCCCTCGCCCGGCGCTCGGCGGCCGGTGAACGGCTGATGGCCTCGCTCACCCCGCAGCAGCGGGAGGAGCTGGCGGGACTGATGGCCGCCGCTCTGGGCGACCCCGACCTGGCGGCCCAGATGACGGCCCTGAGCGACAACCTGCGCGCGCTCCGGCCGGACCTGGCCTGGGACCGCCGCGAACGTACCCGGGGCGACGCCCCGCTCGGGTACCGCGCGGCGGCGGGCGCCCTGCAGGACCTCGCCGACCTGGACGACGTGATCGAGCAGCTCGGCCAGAACCATCCCGGGGCCACCCTGGACGACGTGGACGTCGAGACGGTCGAGCGCACCCTGGGCAGCGCCGCGGCCGCCGACGTGCGCGCCCTGCAACAGCTCGAGCGCGAGCTGGAACACCAGGGGTGGCTGATCCGGGACGGCGAAGGACGCACGCTCTCGCCGAAGGCGCTGCGTCGGCTCGGCCAGACCGCGCTCCGCCGGGCGTTCGAGCACCTGCGCGACGGCGGCCGCGGTGACCACGACCAGCACGACGCCGGGGCCGCCGGCGAGTTCACCGGGGCGTCGCGAGAATGGCGGTTCGGCGACGAGCAGCCGCTGGACGTCGTCCGCACGGTGTCGAACGCGGTCCGCCGGACTGCCCGCTCCGCCCACCTCGGCGACCCGGGCGGAGCGGGGCGGGTGCGCCTCGCCCCGGGCGACTTCGAGGTGGTCCAGACCGAGCGTCGCGCCACCGCGGCGGTGGCGCTCTGCGTGGACCTGTCCTTCTCGATGATGGCCGACGGCCGCTGGGGGCCGATGAAGCAGACCGCGCTGGCGCTGGCGCACCTGGTGGCGATCCGGTTCCCGCAGGACGCGCTGCAGATCATCGGGTTCGGCCGGCACGCCTCGCCGCTGAGCGTGGAGCAGCTCGCCGGTGTCGAGCCTGACTACGTCCAGGGCACGAACCTGCAGCACGCCCTGAAGATCGCGGGCCGGCACCTGCGCCGGCACCGGGAGGCCGAACCCGTCGTCCTCGTCGTCACGGACGGCGAGCCGACCGCCCATCTCACCGCCCGCGGCGAGGCCGTGTTCATGTGGCCGCCGACCCGGGAGACGGTGAACGCCACGGTGGCCGAGGTGGACGAGCTCACCCGGTACGGCGCGGCGATCAACGTCTTCATGCTCGGCGAGGACGACGGGCTGCGCCGCTTCATGGACGCCGTGGCTCGCCGCAACGGCGGCCGGGTGTTCACCCCCTCCCTGGACCGGCTCGGCTCGTACGTGGTGGCGGACTACCTGCGGTCCCGAACCGGACGTCGTCGACCGGGCTGAACCACGCGCCCGGGGTCGCGGTCGGGCCGGCACACGGCGCACCGACGGCGCCTCCGGCGGTGCTGGCGCAGCCGGTAGGCGCGTCAGCGGTCAGGGGCGACGATCGGGCCGATGCTGTCGTCGACGTGCACCCGGTTGCGGCCGGCCTGCTTGGCCCGGTAGAGCGCGCGGTCGGCCCTGGCCAACAGGGACTCCAGGTCGTCGCCGGGCGCGAGCCGGGCCAGCCCGACGCTCACCGTGACCCGAAGCCGCCCGGACCGGGTCGGCAGGGGGCTGCGGGCCACCGCCGCGAGCAGCCGCTGGGGCAGGTCGAAGGGCGGCGCCGTGTCCGGCAGCACGACAGCGAACTCCTCACCGCCGTAGCGGCAGAGCAGGTCCGTGGTCCGCACCTCGGTCGCCAGCCGCTGGGCGACCGTGCGGATCACGTCGTCCCCGGTGGGGTGGCCATAGGTGTCGTTCACCGCCTTGAAGTGATCGATGTCGACCATCACCGCGGCCAGCGGCCGGCTCGCCCGGAGGGAGGTCTCGACGTCCCGGCCGGCGACGGCGAAGAAGTGCCGGCGATTCGCCAGCCCGGTGAGTTCGTCGACGACGGCGAGGGCCTGCACCCGGGCCAGCAGAGCTGCCCGGTCGTAGGCGGTGCCCGCCTGGGTCGCCAGGGCGCTGGCGACGTCCACGTCGTCCACCAGGCCGGCCGCCCCGCCGGCTTCGGCGGCGTCTGCTGGGGCGGAGACCCCCGGGGCGGGGGGGTCCTCGGCGCGAAGCAGCAGGACGGCGGCCCCCAGCTCGCCACTGCCCAGCGGCAGGGCGAGCCAGGCGAGGGACGCCAGCACCGTACGCAGCGGCCGGGGAACGGCCGCTGGCGACCCGATGACGGGGCCCGACGCCGCGAGCAGGGCGTCCAGGGCGGGATCAGCCTCCAGCCGCTCCCCGCCGGTGCCGGCGCGGCGTGCCTCGGGCCGCGCCTCGCCGGCACCGCCGTCCGCCGCCTCCCGCCGCGCGCCCGCGGCACCGGGTGGCGCGACCAGCCGCACCCCGTCGGGGCCATGGGCCACCACCCAGGCGGCGTCGCACCGGGTGAGCCGGCGGGCCCAGGACAACAGTTCGGCGAGCACCAACTCCGGCGACGCCGCCGCGGCCATCGCCGTCGACGCGTCCCGCAGCCGCTCGGCGAGGTCCCGCTCCCGTTGGGCGGTGTGCACGCGGATCTCCAGCTGGGCCGCGCGTGCGGTCTCCAGCGCGGTCGCGATGTGGGTCGTCAGAGCGGTGAGGATCCCCACGTCGTCCGAGGTGAAGATTCCCTTCGCGACCTGGCTGTCCAGGTACACCACGCCGAGCCGGCGCTGGTCGAGCAGCAGCGGGGCGATCAGGATGGATCGCAACCCGTGCAGCACCACGCTCTGCGCCCCGAGAGCGGCACCCTCCTCGGTGCCGGTGACGACGAGCGGCTCCCCCGCCACGTGGACGCGCTCCACCAGGCTCGCGCTGTACCCGGTGAGCTCGCCGACGTCCGAGCCCTCCGCGGTGCGGCCGAGGAACGGGACCAGCCGGTGCGGGTCGCGCTCATCGGTCAGGAACAGCACCGCACGTTCGGCGGACAGGATCCGGATCGTGTGGTCCAGGCAGATCCGGGCCAGGGCGGCGGGCTCGACGACCCGCGACACCGCCTGGCTCACCTGCTGGAGGGCATGCAACCGCTGCCGTTCGAGCGCCTCGGCCGGCCGGCCGCCTTCCGGCCCGGAGCCAGGTCGCGACCCCGACGGCACCCCGGCTCCGCTCGTCGGCACCGGCCGGGCCCAGGGCCGGCCCACCACCGGCGAGTCCCGCCGGAACCCGACGACCGTGCCGGCGAGTGCCCCGGTCGGGGAGCCGCCCCGGGTCGCCG
Source organism: Kineosporiaceae bacterium (assembly GCA_036518955.1). Lineage (GTDB taxonomy): Bacteria > Actinomycetota > Actinomycetes > Actinomycetales > Kineosporiaceae > DATDMG01. Next base: position 11,239 of record DATDMG010000350.1, read on the forward strand.
GGACCGAGGGCCCGCGGGCGCCCGCGGGCACCCCCGGCCGCGGGTCGACCGGCCAGCCCGGCGAACCCGAGCGGACCCGGCCGGCGCCCGGGGAGGGGAGCGGCGCCGGGCGCGCGGATGGCACCGGGCGCAGCTGAGCGGGGGGGACGACGGCCGGCCGGCCGGCCGCCGCGCCGAACTCGGCGAGAACCCACCCGACGCGGTGCGGCCAGCCCTCGTCGTCCGCGACGGCCATCGCGTACCGGGCCTGCCGCACGGACTCCTCCAGCCGACCCAGCGCGGCCAGGGCCCGGGCGCGCACCCGG
>DATDMG010000351.1:0-16413 GCA_036518955.1 Kineosporiaceae bacterium
GCACTGTGGGCGATGATCGTCGTGCTCCAGCGGTTCTCGGTCCCCAGCCAACCGATCGCGCTCCTGCTGCCGTTGTGCCTCGGCTGGTGCGTGTACGGGCTCTTCCGCGGCGTGCTCGACCTGGACCGCGACCGCACCGCGTGGTGGCTGGCGGCGGCCGGCGTGAGCGCCCTGGCCGTGCCGATCCAGTACGCCCTGATCCCCAACCCCATGATCAGCATGACGGCGTGGGGACTGCTGCTCGTCACCTGGATGGTCTTCCTGTTCCGGCTCCGGGATCGGCGCCGGTCCACGTACCTGAAGATGCTCGAGGGCGTCTACAGGGTGAGCATGTGGCAGGCTGCGCTCGTCATCTTCTTCCTCGGCAGCCAGCTGGTGTTTCCGTACCAGGACTGGATCGCCCAGGTGGTGCCGTCGAACCTGCTGCTGCACAACTACACGCTCGCCTACCAGTTCAGCTATGGCGGCACCTACTACCGGTCCAACGGTTGGATCGGACTCGAGACGTCGTTCACGTCGATCCAGCTCGCGTTCGGCGTCATCGCGGCGATGCTGCTGCGCAAGAAGCTCACCGTGTTGCTCTTCCTGCTGGCCGCGATCGCCTGCACCGGCGCCCAGTCCGGGGTGCAGCTGGTCCTGGTGGCAACAGGAGTGATCGTCTTCTCGCCGATGCGATGGGCCCTCGCGCGGTACCTGGTGATGGTTCCGACGGTCATCGCGTTCCTGCTGTCGCCGCTGGGCCGCAACACGATCGCCCGCCTCACCGAGGGCACCAGCGCGCGGAGCTCGACCGGTCAACGCTCGACCGTCCCCTACGAGGTGCTCTGGCCGCAATGGAGCAAGGATCCGCTCTGGGTCCTGCTCGGACGCGGCCCCGGCTCGTCCCAGACGACGGTCGAGAACTCGCACATCGTGGGCGTCCTCGTGCCCACCCCGGCCAAGCTGTTCTTCGAGTACGGCGTGATCGCGGGTCTGGCGTTGGCCATCTTCCTGATCTTCATGTACTTGGGCGGGCCGAGTCGGGCCATGGCCCTGAGCATGGGCAGCGCGTACTGGCTGTTCCAGCCGGCATCCACGACCGTGCTGCTGATCATCACGATCCCGCTCTTCATCTCCTGGTGGACGCCGCGCGCCTTCAGGCCGTTGGAGAGTGAGTTCGTCCCCTCCCCCAACGCCGCCCTGCCGGAAACTCGGCGCAGACCCCGATCGGAGCTCGTGTCGTGAGCCGCCCCGCACCGGCCGTCTCGGTGCTGATGCCCGTCCGCAACGAGGAGCGCTCGGTCGCCGGCGCGATCCGCTCGGTGCTCGCGCAGAGCTTCCAGGAGCTGGAGATCCTCGTCATCGACGGCCGGTCCGGCGACGGCACCGGGGCGGCCGTCCGAGCCGTCGCCGCCGAGGACGACCGCGTGCGTCTCCTGGACAACCCGCATCGGACCATCCCGCACGCGCTCAACATCGGCCTCGCCGCCGCCCGCGGGCGGTACGTGGCGCGGGTGGACGCGCACGCCGCCGTCAGCTCCACCTACCTGGAGCGTGGGGTGGCCGAACTGGACGGCGACGACCGGGTGGCTGCCGTCGGCGGACGTCGCTTCGGCGTCGGCGAGGGCCCCGCCGCGCTGGCGGTGGCGGCCGCCCTCTCCAGCCCGTTCGGGGTCGGGAACTCGATCAACCACTACGCCGACGAAGCTCAGGACACGGATCACGCCTCGTTCGGCGTCTTCCGGGCGGACGTCGTCCGGTTGATCGGCGGCTGGGACGAGAACCTGCTCGTCAACGAGGACGTCGACCTCGACCACCGGATCCTGCAGCAGGGTTACCGGATCCGCTACGACCCCAAGATGGAGATCTACTGGCAGGTCCGCCGGTCCGTGCGCGACCTCGGTCGCCAGTACCGGCGCTACGGGCGCGGCAAGGCTGCCATGGTGCGCAAGAACGGGCGGTCCGCCATCCGGATGCGGCATCTCGCGGCCCCCGGGCTCGTGGTGTGGTTGGGCGGGGCCGCCGTCACCGCGATCACCGGGCACCCGAAGGTGGCTGCAGGGATGGTGACCCCGTACGGCGCCGCGGTGCTGGCGGCCACCGCGCACACGATCCGAAAGGGGCCGGAACCGGTCCCCGAGGCGGCCAGACCCGCGGGCTCGACCGGTCACGCCGGCGGCCGGGCACCCCACCAGGAGCAGGCAGGCGCCCCGACGTCCGGCCCGGGCCGCCCCGGTCCGGACGTGCCCGCGGAGCCGCTGCGTGCGCTCCCGCTGCTCGGTGCGTTCGGGGCGATGCACCTCGGCTGGGGTCTGGGGTTCCTTGAGGGCTACCTCCTGGGCCTGGCGCCGGCGGACTCCAGCTCCCGCGATCCCCGAGCCGCCACACCCGCTCCGCGCTGATCACGACCTCGTGCCGGAACACCGTCCTCCGGAATGATCACTGCCCCGGGGTCAGCGGCGGCCGACGAACCAGTTGCGGAGGGTGTCGATCCGGTGGCGGAGCTGGTCTCCGCTCGCCTTGGCCACCTCGGGACCGCCGCAGGCGCGACGGAGGTCGGCGTGCACCGTGGCGTGAGGCTGCCCGGTCCGCCGGGCCCACGCCCCGACCAGGCTGTGCAGCTCCTTGCGCAGGGCCGTCACCTCGCGGTGGGCGGCCACCTCGACGACCTCTGCGGGCGGAGCGCCCCCACGGGCACGCCGCGACTTGGCGAGTTGCTCGGCCTGGCGCTGGCGGAGCAGATCGGTGACCTGTTCCGGGTCGAGCAGGCCGGGGATGCCGAGGAAGTCCAGCTCCTCCTCGCTGCCGATCTCGCCACCGGTCCCGAACTCCTGCTTGTCGAACAGCACCCGGTCGAACGCGGCCTGGGCCTCCAGCGCCTCGAACGCACCCTTCTCCAGCTCGCCGGAGGCCTTCTCCTCCCGGTTCGCGGCCGCCACCAGCGCATCCTCGGGAGACCACAGGTCGCCGCCCTCGCCGTCCCTGGCGGGCTTGTCGAGCGCGTGGTCCCGTTCGACCTCCAGCTCGGCGGCCAGGTTCAGCAGCACCGGCACGCTCGGCAGGAAGACCGACGCCGTCTCACCCCGGCGCCGGGCGCGGACGAACCGGCCGATCGCCTGGGCGAAGAACAGCGGCGTGGACGTCGACGTGGCGTAGACGCCCACGGCCAGCCGGGGGACGTCGACACCCTCGGAGACCATCCGGACGGCGACCATCCAGCGCTGGTTCCCGGTGCTGAACTCCTCGATCCGGTCGGACGCCGTGGCATCGTCGGAGAGAACAACGGCCGGCTTCTCGCCGCACACCTCGCGTAGGATCTTGGCGTAGGCCCGCGCCACGGTCTGGTCGGTGGCGATGACGAGCCCACCGGCATCCGGGACACCGCGGCGCACCTCGGTCAGCCGCCTGTCAGCAGCGGCGAGGACGGCGGGCATCCACTCGCCCTGCGGATCCAGGGCCGTGCGCCAGGCCTGGGCGGTGGCGTCCTTGGTGAGCGGCTCCCCGAGCCGGGCCGACACCTCGTCGCCCGCCTGCGTGCGCCAGCGCATCTGACCGGAGTACGACAGGAAGATCACCGGCCGGACGACGCCGTCCCGCAGGGCGTCGCCGTAACCGTAGCTATGGTCGGCCTTCGACCGGCGGATCCCGGCGGCGTCCGGTTCGTACTCCACGAACGGGATCGGGCTGGTGTCGGAACGGAACGGCGTCCCGGTGAGCGCGAGCCGGCGAGCGGCCGGCTCGAACGCCTCGCGGACGGCGTCCCCCCAGGAGAGGGCGTCCCCGCCGTGGTGGATCTCGTCGAGGATGACCAGGGTGCGCGCCGCCTCGGTCCGGGCCCGGTGCAGGGCCGGCTTCATCGCGATCTGCGCGTACGTCACGGCCACGCCGTCGAAGTGCCGGGCGTGCGAGCCCTGGCTGTTGCGGAAGGTCGGGTCCAGTCGGACGCCGACCCGGTGGGCGGCGTCCGCCCACTGCTTCTTCAGGTGCTCGGTGGGGCAGACCACGGTGATGCGCTGCACCACGCGCCGCTGCAGCAGCTCGGTGGCGATGCGGAGCGCGAACGTGGTCTTGCCGGCACCGGGCGTCGCCACAGCCAGGAAGTCCTGGGGCTGCCGCTCCAGGTAGGCGGTGAGCGCATCCTGCTGCCAGGCGCGCAGCTTCCCGGCGGTTCCCCAAGGGGCCCTGCCGGGGAAGGCCGGGGGGAGATGGGAGGCTGCCGCCGCACTGGCGTGCTGCGGGCTGGGCTGTGCGTGCGGACCGTGAGCCACCGGTGACGCTTTCCCCTCTGCAGACGACCGAACCAGGCTAGCCGGGCGGGCCCGGGGACATGCCGGGGCCCCGATACCCGGCACGTCCCCCGACCGTGTGCTAACGGCCAGCCGCTCCCGCCGTCGGCGGACGGTGGCGACCAGGGGTGCCGGCTTGTCCGCAGAGCCGATCAGATCACGCGGCCCGCGACGAGGTCACTGCCCATCGCCTCACTGCCCGTCGTCGCCGGAACCCGCCGAGCCGCCCCGACCGCTCCCCCGCTCCCCGCCCGCGCCCCCCGGGGCCAAGGTGTCGTAGATCTCCTTGCACACGGGGCAGACCGGGAACTTGCTGGGGTCGCGACCCGGGACCCACACCTTGCCGCACAGGGCGATCACCGGCGTCCCCGTCACCGCCGACTCGAGGATCTTCTCCTTGCGCACGTAGTGCGCGAAGCGTTCGTGATCCCCCGGCTCGACCGGCTGCTCGATCTCCTGCCGGTCCAGGACCGCGGTCGTGTAGGTGTCCGGCAGCGACTGGGTCTCCGGCTCCAACGTGCTCATGCAGCCGAGTCTAGGCGAGCCCGCCCAGCAGGTCGCCGTCAGTTGAGCGCCGGGTCCTCGGGATAGGTCGAGACGAGAGCCAGCTCACCACGCTGGCGACGGAGGACCTCCCGCCAGAGCCGGTGGGGCGCATCGGAAAAAGGGTCGCGCGGCTCCGCGTCCACGACGTACCAGGCGCCGTCGCGGATCTCGTCCTCCAGCTGCCCGGCAGACCACCCCGCGTACCCCGCGAAGATCCGGAGTCCGGCCACCCCGCCGACGATGACCTGGGGCGGTGTGTCCAGGTCCACCAGCCCCAGCGAGCCGATGATCCGGCGCACTCCCATCGGCTCGGCGTCGTCCCCGGGGACGGCGACCACACCGAGCGCGGAGTCGAGCGCGACCGGGCCGCCCTGGAACAGCCGCCCCGGCTCGGTCGCGTACGGCTGCCAGCTCGGCAGGACGGCCGACACGTTCACCTCGAGGGGACGGTTCACGACGATGCCGAGGGCGCCGTCATCACTGTGGTCGAGCATCAAAACAACGGCCCTACGGAAATTGGGATCAGTCAGCCGGGGCGTTGCGACCAGCAGCCGGCCCGTCAGCCGTACGACCCCCGCCATGTGACCCATCATGCGTTCTGACCCCGTCCCGCGTCAGGCGCGCCGTGGAGCCGGCGCCTGCAGCGGACGGGAGCCTCGTGGACGGCTGCGGGCACAGCCGTCACTTTAGCCAGTCCGCTGCAAGGGCTCTCGTGGTTCACGCCGAGCCGTCGCAGCAACGATGGCACTCTCCGGGCGCCAGATCGACGACCCGCCGAGGCAGTTGACGGATCTTTGGCGCGACGGAGACGAGCCGTTGGCGGACCGCTGCCTCAGGCAGCGGTCGGTGGCGGTCGCTCACGCCCCGGAAGCGGATCCCCTCCCCTCGCAGGACGGCGTCGGTGCGGTGACGCGGTGGAGGGGAGGCAGTCGTCCGACTCCGGGTGACGGCCGGCGCGGGTCCACCGACGGCCGGGCACCGCGGCACGCACAGGTGGCTCCGCAGGCGCGGGGGGGACGACGTCCGACTCCGGGACGGCTCCGACGTCGGCCCCCTCCGGGACCGCTCCGACGTCGGCCCCCTCCGGGACCGCGCTGACGCCGCCGTGCTCCCGCGCGGCCCCGCCGCGGCGCCGACCGGGGGTGGGCCTGGACGGACCCGGCCGCCCTCGCGACCCTGGAAGGGCGCGAGCCCCCAGGACTGCCAGGACCACGAGTCCGGCAGCCACGAACCCGTCCAGCCACCAGTGGTTCGCGGTCCCCACCACGACGAGCACGGTGATCAGACAATGGATGGGCCCGATCCAGGACCAGCGACGCGGCGCCGAGCGGAACACGTACCAGCCCACGATCACCGCCCAGCCGACGTGGACGGACGGCATCGCGGCCAGCTGGTTGGCCGCCCCCGCCCCGAACTGCCCGTAGACCGACGAACCGTCCTGCAGGGCCGTGTCGACGAACCCGAGATCGGACAGCAGCCTCGGCGGCGCCACCGGCACGACCTGGACGAGCAGGCAGGCCAACGTCGACGTGATGATCACGAACCGGGCGTGGGGATAGACCTCCCGGTGGCGCCACCAGAGCCAGACGATGAACAGGGCCATCCCGTTCAGGTGGGCGTAGGCATAGAAGAGGTCCGCGGCCTGGGCCAGATGGGGAACGCCGAGCAGCGCGCGCTGCACCCCGGACTCGCTGGGCAGGTGCCAGGCCGCCTCCCACGCCGCGATCCGGTGACCCCGCTCGATCGCCCCTGGGACCCGGCCGTACACGTACACGCCGACGGACTGCCACAGGCCGAGCAGCAACATGATCACGGTGAATTCGCGGGCGAAGGCCGCGGTGACACCGAGCGACGGGCGCGGCCGGCGCCGCCCCACCACGGTGCACGCCACGAAGACCGCGAGGAGTGCCGTCGCGGTCCCGAGGGACACCGGCCACCCGGGACGAAGTTGCGGCATCCGTCGATGATGCATCCGTCGGTCTCGTGACGGCCGGACGGCGACCCGACTCTCAGCCCTTTCCCAGCCAGCCCGTGCGGGGTGCCGGCGAGGTCAGCGGCGGCCCCGAGGGATCAGCGGGGGGACGACGGGGCGGCGTCCGACCGGGACGACGACCCGAAGGGGATCGGCATCGTCGGCGTCCACGACCCGTAGTCGGCCACGATCATGGTGACCAGAGCGCGGGCCTGGGTGTCGGGGGGAAGCCCGGTCAGCGCCTGCTGGAGATAGGAGGAGACCTCGTGGTCGAGCCGGGCGACTCGGGCCTGCAGCTCCTCGGTCGTCAAGAGCTCCCCGCGGACCAGCGTGACGGCCAGGTCGACGGCAGCCCGCTGCTCACCGGGCGCCACCCGGTCCCGGGCGCGCTTGAGAGCGTCGGCGAAGGGGGCCGCCCCCAGGCCGACCTCAGCGGCGAGGACCACGATGACCAGGAGCTCCCGGCCGTTGGTGGAGTCGAGCCGTTGCAGGATCCGCGGGGCGTACTCGCGGGCGGCACGCCGGGCGTCCTGCACCCAGCCCTGCTCGATCGACAGCTGCTCCCGCTCCGCCGCCGAGAAGCGGCCGGGCACCACGGGGCCGTGCACGGCGAGGTAGGACGACCCGTCCGCGATCGCGGCGATCAAGCTCGTCGCCTGCGCCCGATCGGCCGGGCGCAGCGAGTCGTCGCAGGCCAGTCGGGTGAGTTCAGGGACGGCCGCCGCCGACGCGGAGTAGACGCTGCCGTGATGACAGAGCCGGTCCCAGAGCTGGGCCCAGGCACGGTCACGCCCGGACGCCGGGCCGGACGCCGCGTGCAGCAACGCGGGGATGTCACTCGCGGCGCCATGGGCGTGACGCAACTGGCCCCAGATCCCCACTTCGGGCTCCGGTCGGGCCGGCTGCTGGTTCGCCTTGGATCGCCACTTCACAAGAGGAGCATCGCAGCCCGAAGCCCCTCAGCGCACGCCCTGCCGGAGGATTCTCTGGGGCAGGAGCCCGAAAACCCTCACGCCAGCACGGACCGCAAGCAGAACGGCACGCGCAGTTCGGTCTCGCCCGGACGAGACGCCGCCCGACCCGGAGGAGCCACCAGGCGACGTTCCGCCCCGCTCCGAAGGACCGCGTGCGGCACGCTACCGAACCCGACCAGCCCACGGGGGCAACTCTTGGCCGGGAACTTCAAGAATCGTCCGCCGGCGCCCCGCGCCCCGTGGCCCCGGTGGCCCCGGTGGCCCCGGCGGCCCCGGCGGCCCCGGCGGCCCCGGCGGCCCCGGCGGCCCCGGCGGCCAACTCCCCGGTCCGCGGGTTCGACATCGCCGACGGCACGGTCAGCACCGACCGGCCCAGCCGCCACCCGAACTCCTGGCCACCCTCGCCGCCCTCGGTGAGCATCGTCGCCGAACACATCGCACACGTTCACGTCCCCGTGCTGCCAACCGGCGGAGTTCACGGCTGACGACTCAGGCACAAGCGGTGCAGCCTGCCCGCATGGATTCTGTTCGGCAAATCGCCGCGAAGGCCGTCGGGCGACGTGAAGACGCCACGTCTGATGATGGACAGCGGATGGCGGGGTTCTATCTCGATCCGCGTGGGATCGTTGGATCACGCCCGGTCGGCAGGCTGGAAACGCCCGCGCAGATGTGGGTTGGTGGACGCGGCACACGCGGACCGGGTGGCCCGTCCAGAGCCCGCCCGTCACGCGAGAGACAACACTCAGGGCAGATCATCGCACCGAGGGGCACCGTTCGGTCAAGAGATCCACCTCTTGACCGAACACTGGAACCGACCTCGTGCCGCCCGGGAAAGGGATAGAAACGCACCCTCAATACCGCACGCGCACGGCGTCCTGGCCGTCCAGCGCCGCCCCCGCCCCGACCCTCGGCGACATCTGGTCACCGAGGTTGACGGGCACCCACTCGGGATCAGTGATCCAGATCAAGCGCCGGCGGACGGCCCCGATGCGGAGACAGACGCCTCTCCCCTCGATCAAGAGGAGCCAGGTCGGGAGGCAGGAAGCCTATCCTGGCCAGCTTCGAGGACAGACGAATCAAGCCATCCACTGCGATTGTCAATAGATCCGTTCGATAATTCCGGGTAGGTCGAGCGCGAATCCTGCAAGCAAACAATCCAGAAGGAGAGCAGAATGCCTGGACAAGACTCCGGCGAAGCCACGACGCGCCGACGCCTACCGACCCTGCTGATCGGGCGGGGACCGATGCTCACCGGTACAGCGGTGGCGCTCGCGATGGTTGTGGTCGCCGTGGGAGTGGCGAGGGGGCCGGCCCATGCCGCGGACCCCACCGTCCCGACGGCCCCCGAGGACGCCGTCGCGTGGGACCCGGGGCAGGTCACCTACCAGGTCGACGCCAGCGGCTGCCACACCATCCAGACCGCGCAGCTCCGCACCGCGACCCCCGCCATCGCCGACACCGTCTCGGCCGCCCTGACCTCCGACAGCATCAAGGTCAAGACCTTCAACCAGGATCCCGACATCAAGGCCGTGGAGGTCAACAACGTTCAGAAGAACAACACCACCAACACCATCAGCCTGACGATCGACGGCTGGCTGTCGAACCAGGTCTGTGCGCAGTCCACCAGCGGCTCGGCACAGCAGGCGTCCCTCACCACCGGCTCAGCGGCGCACCAGCCCACAGGCACGCGGGTGCTGGGCACCGTCGACCTGGGCCACCGGGACCGGATCGCGCTGGTGGCCGGCACCAGCTGGTTCAAGCAGGCGGTCAAGGTCGTGGCCGCCGCCGCGGCGTTCGTCGGTATCACGGCAATCGCACTCGGAGTCATCGTGAGCACTGCAGCCTCGGGAGCCCCGTTCCTCACCCTCGCCGCCACCGCCATGCTCGCAGGCTGCATCGCGGGCGCCGCCACCGATCTGATCATCACCCGCTTGTTCTTCCCCGAGGACGCCCCGACGGCGAAGGACCGGATCGGAGTCGCGGTGGAGGGATGCCTCAGAGGCGCCACCCTGGGCGCGACAACCCTCACCAGGGTGGGTCGCGGGATCCCCGCCGGGGTACGCAGGCGCTTGAACACCGAGGACGCAATTGTCGGCCAGAGCACCATGGACGCCGCCGGCCAAGCCAGGGTGACGCTGACCGGGCTCGCGACCATGGTCGACGGCGTGGCCGAAGGCGCCCTGCGGGCTGCTCAGTAGGGGCCACACCCACGTCCCCCGTCAGGGACGACCTCACCATGCACGCCGTCACCCACCTCGAGGCGGCGGCCAACGCCGAGGTGAGTCGCCATCGACCTGCGGCAGGAGAAATAGGTGGTCGCACCACGGTCGAGTGCGCCTTCCGTCCAGGTCCGGCCGCCGTGCCGATCGATGATCCGTCGCACGCTGGCCAGGCCGACTCCGGTGCCTTCGAACTCCTCCCTGAGATGCAGCCGCAGGAAGACGTCGAGAACGGTGTCCGCATGGCACGACTCGAACCCCACGCCGTTGTCCCGCACAAAGACGATGCACTCGCTCTGCTGGCAGAGGGAACCGACTTCGATGTCGGCCCGCGCGCGGGGCCGGGTGAACTTCAACGCGGTGGAGAGGAGAATGACCAGCACCAGGTGCAGCACCGTTCGGTCACCCCTGACGACGGGCAGCGCCCCCACTGTCCAGTCGACGGCGCGGCCTCGCACGCTCGGTTCCAGTTCCTCGATCACATCTCTCAGCAGGCCCGTGAGGTCCACCGGCCCCATCCTCACGCTGCGCGGTCCATCCCAAGGAAGTCCGCCGGTGGGGTGTGATCAGCACCGGCCCGACCCCCGGCACGTATTTCTACCCTTCTACCAGACGCCAGTAGCTCGCCGGGATCTGGCAGTGATGCTCAGCGCCTGCTCCACATGGGCCTCGAACGACACCTCGTCACGACGGGCCTCGAACGGCCCGCCCCTTCCGGCGCGGGGCCGGGGAACTCGCCCGTTCAGCCAACGCGCCACCTGCACGGTGAGGCCGCGGAGCGGAGCGCCCCGACGACCGGGTCTGCGGCCGGCGCCAAGCGCCGGTATCGAAACGGCCATACCGCTAACCTTACGCAAAGCAAGCACGCAAACACGATGCGTTAGCATCGGATCAGGTGTTCAGCGGACGGGCCCCATCCTGACGTCTGCCGCTTCCGGCCAGGTGGTCGGCACGTCCGGCACACCGATCACCTTCCAGCCGATCGACGCCACACACCCGAACGGCGCCGCCCTCAGCGACGACCAGAAGGCACTGCACGCCTACGGCCGCAACTTCACCACGAAGTGGGTGACCGTGCACGACACCGCCAAGGACACCAGCGGAGCGATCTTCAACGCCACCGATCTGGCGAAAGCCGCGGGCGCGACGCGGCGACACCCTGCACACCCAACGCAAGACCCTGGACTCCGGCTACACCTTCGACGTGACGAACAGCTACGCCACCGGGCGACAACCGGTCCGGTTCCTGGCCGAGGGCCGCGACCCGTCCGCCACCGTGGACTCCGGATTCAGCGGCAAGCCCGGCTTCCAGAACGACGGGGACAACGAGATCACCGGCATCCACGCCTCCGACGGAGACCCCACCCCGCACGGCCTGCCCGGCGCGAAGATACCGCGGCTCTTCCACGACGGGTGGCGGCTGTTCTGGACCCAGCAGCACGGCGACAACACCACGCGGGAGATCACACCCACCGACGAATGACGCGCAGCCACCCATCGTCACCGTGTCCGGCCCGGGACTCCCGGGCCGAACACGATGCGGCTTACCTGCATTGCCCCTTCCCGGCACGAGTGGGTTGGTGGGTGCGTGAGGGCGAGGGGCACTCCCGGCCCTACGGACTCGCTATTGCACCTCCCGCCCGACACGCCATCGCCAACAAGCTTCACCAGACGTCGCAGCGGCAGCGGTCGACGACATCACCGGCCCCTCATCGAGGCACCGCACCGTGTCGGCAACCAGCTGCACGAGCCCCTGGAAGAAACCTGGAGCGCACGACTCATGCGTGAATGGCGCATTCTGGACCAGATCGACGAGGACAAGCTGGAGGTCCTCGTAGCCGACATCCGCCGCCGAGGCGATGCCGGACAAATGCCGTCCAGCAGCGACACGGACGGGCAGACCGCGCCCTCGACACCGTCGTTGAGACGGTCAGGGACCACCGCGAGCACGGGCGTAACTTCCCGACCGACGCACCAACATCGGTCTGATCGAGGACCTACTGACGTCGCATCATCCCCGGGAAGGTACGCCCACTCACCCCCCCGGGGACGTCATGCACAGGTCTCGATCATTCCCCGTGCAGATCGAGGATTAGTCCAGGATCGACACCAGGGACAGCACGCCCCTCACCGGTCGGGATCTGGGGGCCTATTCCTGAGCCTAGCCGCAGGTCATGGTGACGGTCCACGACCCGTCACGCTGCTGCCGGAAACCGAGTTCGCCGCCGGACTGAGACCCCATGGCCTTGCACTGGAGTACCGCGTCGTAATAGGCCGCACCGTGACTTGACCCGTGTCCCGTAACGATGCCCGCGGCGCTGGCTGACAGGGCCGTGCCGACGCCGACGGCGGCGACTCCGGCTGCGAGGAAGCTGACGACAATCATTCGCTTCTTGGCCTTCGACTGGATCCTGGGCATAGTAATGACTCTCCTGTGAGTATGGTCGTGACTGGGGGAATATCAAGGTCATACGTGGCTGAGACGTTGTGCCCCTGCCTCCACCAAGTCTGCCGTGCGCCGCCAGGCCTGACAGGGCCTCAGCGGGGGGCATACTTCCGACATGGCCGACGTCGGACAGCCGAATGTCGGCGGAGTGCGCACATGCCGGGCCCTATTCTAAAACTTTTCTTGACCGGGAATCCTTAGGTGAGAGCACTCAACCCAGGCGACCTGGGCGAGGAACTGTCAAGACCCATGACTGAAGATCATTATGTGGCGGTGTTGACGGGCCGAGTCGGCCGGGTGGGTGCCTCGGTGGTAGGGGTTGGTGGTGGTGTGGGTGGCCTCAAGTTCGGGGTCGCGTTCGACGAGCTGGCCGCGTTCCGGGCCTTCCGCCGAGGTCCCTTGGTCACCTTCGCCCGCTGCCGGACGGTGGCGAAGGTCGACGCGATCGGGTTGGTCGTGCGTGGGTGGATACACTGCTCGGCCGGGTAGGCGCAGAACGCCAGCAATTTCCCCCTCACCATCGGTGATCTTGGCGGCGGCCTTTACCCGCCCGAGAGGGCGATCAGCTCCTTGCGGCCTCGACACGGACACCGAGCAGCACGAACAGGCACAGGCGCTCCTCGACCAGGCGGACGTTGACGTCGATCCCGTCGGCTCACACGTACCCTGGTCCACGCCCGCTAGCTATCCAGCCGTGGGCGGCGAACGCCTTCTGCCCCTCCTGCCACCGGGGTGCGAGTCTCGCCGACCATGCTCGTCGACCTCGCCCGCACGGGCTCGATCTACGCGGCCACCTCAGCCTCGAACGTCGCGAGCATGGACATACCTTCCCGACCGACGCACCAACATCGGCCTGATCGAGGACCTACTGACTTCGCATCATCCCCGGGGAAGGTACGCCCACTCACGTCCCCCCGGGGACGTCATCCACAGGTCTCGATCATTCCTCCGCAGCCGGTTGCGAGAGGGCATAGCCGATGAGGGATACCTGCGGCGCAGGCACTCGCACCGCCCAAACGACGAACGCCCAGGTCGACGACCTGAGCGTTCTCCGTGGAGGTGGCGGGAATCGAACCCGCGTCCGCCGGCGTGGATCCAGGGCTTCTCCGGGCGCAGCCTGCTACAGCTTTTCTCGGCCCCCATGATCGCACAGGCACGTCATGGAACCGGGCTCAGTCACTGTGGATCTCGCCGCAGGCCCCGTGACCGGGCCCTTGGCCAGTGGCCTTCTAGACGACGCCAGGTACCGGGTCGAAGGCGAACCCGGGCTGACGGACCTCAGTGCGCTCGCTCAGGCGGCGAGGGCGAGGTCAGACTGCTGAGCATCGGCAGTCATTTTTTTGTGACGAGGTTTGCGAGATCACGTCACCTTCTCGGCCCGCTTCCCCTGCATCGACGACCAACGTCGAAACCAATCACCCCCTGTTGAGTTGTCCCGACCACTGTAGAGGGCCTCCGGGGCGGCTCGCACCGCCCTTGTGGTCAACGCGGCGTGTCGCGGCGCTGTTCCCCGACGCTCGCGTGCGATCAGCGCCCGCGCTGGGCGCCGATCGCACGCTCGGCCTCCCGGCGGTCCTGCCGCTCGCGGAGCGCGTGCCGCTTGTCGTACTCCTTCTTGCCGCGAGCCACCGCTAGTTCGATCTTGGCGCGGCCGTCCCTGAAGTAGAGCGACAGCGGGACGAGCGTCTTGCCCTTCTCCCGGGCGGCGGACTGGATGCGCTCGATCTCCAACCGGTGCAGCAACAGCTTGCGCTTGCGCCGCGGGGCGTGATTCGTCCACGTGCCCTGCGAGTACTCCGGGATGTGCACGTTCATCAACCAGATCTCACCGTCGGTCACTTCGGCGAAGCCGTCGACGAGCGACGCCCGTCCCGCCCGCAGCGCCTTGACCTCGGTCCCGGTGAGCACCAGCCCGGCCTCGTAGGTGTCCTCGACCGCATAGTCGTGGTAGGCCTTCCGGTTGCTGGCCACCAGCTTGCGGCCCTGCTCCTTCGGCACCACGACCTCCTTGATCTACCCGCCCGCGGACGAACCGTTGGCGCACGAACCAGCAGGCCAGTGTACGGACGCGGGCCGGCACCCCGCACCCGACATCCGGTCCGTCATGATCGGCGCGATGCGCCGCGCCGTCAGAGGTAGTTCATGGGGTTCACGTAGCGGCCGTCCAGCAGGGTCTCGAAGTGCAGGTGACAGCCGGTCGACAGCCCGGTCGTCCCGGAGTAGGCGATGAGTTGACCGCGGCGCACCGACCCGCCCCGCACCAGGATGCTCGACAGGTGGTTGTACGTGGTCGCCAGGTCCCCGCCGCCGACCTCTCCGTGATCGATGACCACCCGGTTCCCGTACCCGCCCGCCGGCCCGGCACTGACGATGTCGCCGTCCGCCGCGGCCCGGACCGGCGTCCCGCACGGCACCCCGAAGTCGACGCCGGTGTGCATCCGGTAGATGTGCAGGATGGGGTGGTACCGCATGCCGAACCCCGACGTGATCGGGCCCTCGGCGGCGAACGCCAGGAACCCGGACGACGGCGGAGGCAGCCACCCACTGCCGTGCCGACGGCGAGCCGCCTCGGCCGCTGCCTTGGCCCGGGCGATCAGGATCGCCTGCAGCTTGGCCTGCTCGGCCTCCAGCTCGCCCAACCGCTGCTTCTCCGCGTCGATCTTGCTTTGGACGGCGGCGGCCTCGGCGGACTGATCGGCCACCAGCGTGACGATCCGGGCCTGGGCGTCCGCGGCGTCCCGCTCCGCCGCTGACCGGGCGACGACGACGAGCTCCGACTGGTGCTTGATCTCGGCGATCTGGGCCCGGAGCGCGTCGAGCTTGGCCGATCGCGCCCGCAGCTCGGCCTGCTGGACGGACAGCCGCTGGATGGCCCCGCTCTCCGCCCGCAGAGCGACGCCGGCGATCGCGATCCGGTCGGTGAACTGCTCAGGGGTGGTTGCCTGCAGCGCGACCGACAGCCCACTCAACCCGGTGCCGACGTAGGTGTCCCGGGCGATCTGACCGAGCGCCTGGCGGCTGCGTTCCGCGGCGAGCTGCTCCGCGGCGAGGTCCTGCTGGGCCTGGCCGAGCTGGGCCTCGGCGAACTCCAGCTGCGCCGCCAGCTCGTGGTCGCGGGCGACGGCCTCGGCGCGGGCCGCCTGCGCCGCCGCGAACGCGGCCCGCGCCGCCGCGAGCTGCGCTTGCGATCCCTTGAGCGCCACCGCCACCCTGACCAGATCGTCGGCGGCACCCTCGAGATCCTCCTTGAGGTTCGCGATCTGCTGGTCGACGGATTGCTTCTGGTCGTCCACGGGGTCGGCGAAGGTCGCCGGCACAGCTCCCGGGACGGCGAGGAGCGCGCCCGCGACAAGAGTCACCGCGAGCAGCCGGACACCACACGTCGGCACGGGCCGAACCCTCCCTGGTCGACCGGCGCCGGCGTCGGAGGTCCGGCGCGGCGCCGTCCCCCGAGACGGATGGTGTGCCCCGGCAGACTGCCCGGGCCATCAAACCTTGAGGTACCGGCGCAGCGAGAGGAACGACGACACGCCAGCGATGAGCATTCCGAGCAGGAACATCCACGGCATCACCAGCGAGGCGTCCCCGACGCTGACCCAGTTGTCGATGAACCGCAGCGTGCCCTTCAACCAGCCCTGGATCGCGAACTTCGTGAACAGGATGAGGATCACGGACGCGATGGCGGCGCCGGTGACCGCGGCGACCATGCTCTCCAGCACGAACGGCAGCTGGATCACCAGGTTCGAGGCGCCGACCAGCCGCATGATGCCGGTCTCCCGGCGACGGGTGAACGCGTTCAGGCGGATCGTCGTGGCGACGAGCAGCACGGAGCACACCAAGGTCAGTCCCGCCACGAACCAGGCACACCACTTCAGGCCGTTGAGCAGGGCGAACAGCCGGTCGAGCACCTGATTCTGGTCCTGCACGGTGTCGACTCCGGGCCGGTCCCGGAACTGTTGCGACACGACCTGGTACTGCTGCGGGTTCTTCA
>DATDMG010000352.1:0-3681 GCA_036518955.1 Kineosporiaceae bacterium
GGAACACCCGAAGAAGCCCTCGACTGCGCCTGCGGCCTCTACCTCAACGACCCCACCGCCTGGTAACCGCAGAACACCGACGTAACTCCCGGCAGCACCACTAGGCGCTGCTGCGCTCGGCCCAGCCCCAGCGGTTGAGCGGGCGGCTGTGCTGCCCGTCCACGCCGAGCGGGGCGTCTCCCGCCACGTCGATGCGGACGACGCCGCACGCGCCGCGTTCCGCGACGGGCCCGGTCCGGTGCTGGACGGCGCGCGCGTCGGCCACGACGGCGTCGCCGTCGGTCGGTGCCCACGTCACGATGTTGTCCGGTCGTAGCACGTAGGACTGCAGGAGGTCGAGCACGGTGCGCGACTCCGGCGTGGTCATACCCAGGATGCGCCGGGCACCGTCGCCCAGCAGGAGGGCGCGGTCCCCGGTCTCGGGGTGCAGCCGGGTGACGGGGTGGGCGACCCCGTCCGGGCCGTCGGCGTCCTCGTCCACGTGGTGCACCGCCCAGGACCGATCGGCCAGTGCCCGCAGCGGGACGGGCAGCAGCCGGTAGCCGCGGACGGCATCGGCGAACTGTACCCGGTGGCCGGAGGGGGCGACCGTCCGGAACGTGAGGATCTTCGGCAGGGCGGTCCCGGTGCTCCCCGCTGCCACCCAGCGCGGCGAGGAGCCGCCCGGACCGGGGACCGCGGCGCCGAACAGCCGCGCCAGTCGAGCGTGTGCGTCAGGGGCGAGGCGTGCTCCGCGCAGGACCAACACCCGGTGATCGAGCAGGGCATCGCGGAGATCCTCGACGTCGGCACGGCGCAGCTGGTCGGGGGCCGGCACGCCGAGCACCTCAGCGCCGAAACCGGTGCCGAACGGGCGCAGCTCGAACGCTCCGGGCGCGCCGGCGGGGCTCACGGCCGTTCCCCGGTCGGGCTCGGTCGCGCGGCCCAGCGGTAGCCGACGCCGCGCAGGCTCTGCAGGCAGTCGGCGTGCGCGGCGCCGAGCTTGCGGCGAAGCCTGGACACATGGACGTCGACCGTGCGCGCCGGGGCGTACCGCGGATCCGGCAGATCCCACACGGCGGCAAGGAGCTGGCTGCGGGTGAACACCCGGCCCGGATGGGCGACCAGGTGGTCCAGCAGCTCGAACTCCCGCCGGGTCACCGCGACCGCGGCGCCGTCGACGAGAACCTGGCGCCCCCAGCGGTCCACCACGACGCCGGGGCCGCCCTGCGGATGGCCGGAGGGGTCGGCCGTCGGTACCGGGGAAGCGGTGGGCGCAGCGGACGGCGTGGCCACGGGGGAGGGCACCGACGAAGTCCTGGCGCCGCCACTCGCCGACAGCGTGACGGCCGCGAGGTGCCGGGCGAGCGACCCGCCCGGAGCGCCGACCGCTGCCGGGGCCGGGAGCGCGACCACGAGCCCGACGACGACGGCACCCTCGGGCACGGCGTCCGGACCGACCAGCCGCACCTCGGTGCGGCCGGCGGGCGACCCGGGAACGCCGGTGACCTCGGCAGTGACCCAGCCGGGCGGTGCCGTCGCGGCGTCGACGGACGGCGTCTCGGGGGAACGGGGGCGGGCGGTGAGTGCATGCATCGCAGGTGTCCTTGGCGTCAGGAGCGTCGGGGAAAGGGCGCGAGACCGGTCAGCGGCGTGGCCGCGGGGGAATCGCGCTCAACATCCGGCGCTGCACACCCGCAAGAGGTCGATGTGCTGCCGGGTCACGAGGACGGCGCTCATGCTCACATCTCCAGGCTGACACGCCAGTTGCGTTATGTCCACTAAGAAGACCCATTTAATGCTGAAGCATCTGCGTCAAGCCGCCTCCCGACCAACTGGAGCGGGGCCTCGCGGGGCCACCGGCTGCCGCGCGACCCGGAACCGCAACTGCGCGCGTTGATGGACGCCGAGGACGTCTCCCTGCGCGAACTGGCGCGTAGCACCCCGATCGAGGCTGGTCAGCTGCCGGGTCCTGAGCGGGAAGCGGCCACCACGGACGTCCTCGCGGGCCGCGGCGGTCTGGGGGTGGACGACTCGGACGATCTCAGGCTCGCGTCGGGGCCTTTCGCTTCACCACCCGGGCCGTGGGTACTCCAGTGGCTGACGCGTCATCCCCGCGTTTCCGTACATCCCCAGCGGAGGGGTGCATCATGACGACCGCCACGTACACGTCCCGGGCCGATCTGCAGACGGTGGGCGAACTGGCTGCTCAGCTACGGGTGGACTCGATCCGCTCCAGCACCAGCGCCGGCTCGGGGCATCCGACGTCCAGCATGTCGGCCGCCGACCTGCTCGCTGTGCTCGCCGCCCGGCACCTGCGCTACGACTGGGACGATCCGAGCTCGGTCGCCAATGACCACCTGGTCCTCTCCAAGGGTCACGCCTCACCGCTGTTGTATTCGATGTTCAAGGCTGTCGGCGTCCTTTCCGAACAGGAGCTGATGACGGGCTACCGTCGATTCGGCCAGCGGCTGCAAGGTCACCCGGTTCCCGTCCTGCCCTGGGTGGACGTTGCCACCGGCTCGCTCGGTCAAGGGCTGCCGGACGGCGTGGGCGTCGCCTTGGCCGGCAGGTACCTCGACCGGCTGCCCTACCGGATCTGGGTTCTGTGCGGAGACAGTGAACTCGCCGAGGGGTCCAACTGGGAGGCGCTGGACAAGGCCGCCCACTACCGACTGTCCAACCTCGTCACCATCGTCGATGCCAACCGGCTCGGCCAACGCGGCGAGACCGAGCTGGGCTGGAACCTGGACGCCTACGCCCGCCGTGCCGAGGCATTCGGTGCCCGCGTGACCGCTGTCGACGGTCACGACCTCACCGCCATCGACGACGCCCTCACCCTGGCCGAGGCCGACATCACCGGCAGCCAGCCCATCGTGATCCTGGCCAGGACCATCAAGGGCCGGGGGTTCTCCGAGGTCGAGGACAGTCCCTCCTGGCACGGCAAGCCCTTGCCCTCGGACATGGCGGAGCGAGCGATCGCAGAGCTCGGCGGCGTCCGTCACCTCGTCGTGCGTGGCCCTCGCCCTGCCGTCGCGACGTCCTGGGCCGGCACCGACACTGCCGGCCCGGCGACCGATGCCAGGACCGAGCTGACCACGACCGAGGCAACCGGGGCCGCAGCGCCAGCGCGGTACGGCCTCGGCGACAAGATCGCCACCCGCAAGGCGTACGGAGACGCTCTTGTCGCCCTCGGCGCTCGCAATCCGCGCGTCGTCGCCCTCGACGCGGAAGTCAGCAACTCCACCTACACTTCCGAGTTCGCCCGGGCTTACCCGGACCGCTACTTCGAGATGTTCATCGCCGAACAGCAACTGGTGGCTGCAGCGACCGGCCTGGCCGTCCGCGGGTACACGGCGTTCGCCTCGACCTTCGCCGCGTTCCTCACCCGGGCGTACGACTTCATCCGGATGGGCGCCATCTCCGGGGTCGACGTACGCCTGGTCGGTTCCCACGCCGGCGTCGAGATCGGCGCCGACGGCCCCTCCCAGATGGCGCTGGAAGACCTTGCCATGATGCGGGCCGTGCACGGATCGACGGTGCTCTACCCGAGTGATGCCACCAGCACTGCCGCCCTCGTCGAGGCCATGGCATTCACGAAAGGCATCAGCTACCTGCGCACCACCCGCGGCGCCTACCCCGTCCTCTACCCTGAGGGTGAGGCCTTTCCCGTGGGCGGTTCGAAGGTCCTGCGATCCGGCG
>DATDMG010000353.1:0-3144 GCA_036518955.1 Kineosporiaceae bacterium
GGAACTCGCTGCGGGGTGTCTCCTTGTTGAGCGGGTCGCGGGCGCTGGGAAACCCCCCGCCGATGTCGAGTTCGCGTGGCTGCCAGCCGTCCCACGCCTGGCACAGCTCGCCGACCAAGCGGCCGAACTGCCGCATCAGGCCGGTCCAGTACCACGTCGTCGGGTGCTGCCGGCCGCCGTGTACGTGCAGTCCGACCAGGTCGATGTTCGGCATCGCCAGGGCGCGGCGGCCCATCTCGACCAGGTACTCCGGCGGCACTCCGGACTTGTAGACCTGGATGCCGAGATCGATCGGTGCGCTCAACTGGGAGAAGTCGGTGCGGCGCCACAGGTTCGCCACCGTGGGCTTCACCCGAAAGCGGATCTTCGCGGTCGCCCCGAGTTCGGCGGCCACCTCCTGGATCAGATCGATCTCGGTGACGTCCTCGACGGTGATCCGCACTCTCTCGGCCACGCAGCGGCGAAGGTGCTCCCGGCTCTTCCCGCCGCCGTTGACGGACACCAGGTGCGGGTCGACCCCGGCCCGCAGGACGCCGTCCAGTTCCTCGGGGGAGTACACGTCCGCTCCCGCTCCCTCCTCGGTGAGGATCCGGCGCGTGGCCAGCATGGGGTTGGCCTTGAACGCCGGCAGGATGTCCACCGTTCCGTCGGGCCAGCCGGCCGCGAAGGCAGCCCGGATCCGGCGCACGTTGCGGCGCAACTGACTCTCCGAGTAGACGAAGATCGGCGAGCCGAATCGGGCTACCAGGTCGCTGACCGGCACCTCCTCCAGGTACAGGCGGCCATCGCGAACGGACAGGGCGTCGGATTCTGCCGCTGCGACTGGGCGGGACGAGGTAGCCGGGACGGTGGATATCGGTAGACGGATCGGGGTGTTGGCCATAGTCGATCTCCTGTGGTGAAAAGGGCTTGCCGTCGTCCAGGGGGCGCGACCACGCGTGGTGGGTTCGTAGGGGTGGGCGGCGGTCAGAGTGCCTGGGCCCGGTCCAGCCGGATCCCCTTGCCCGCCAGGTACTTCGCTCGCCCGCGGCGTCCGATGGCCTCCGCCGGGCCGAGGAGCGGCGGGACGAGCCAGGGGAAGGTCGCCAACAGACGGCAGAGGATGGAGTCGCTGTAGGGCAAGAAGTGCTCCAGCCGTCGCTTGCGTTGAGCATGCTCGAAGGCATCGGCGACGTCATCGGCGGTGGAGACCTTGCCGAAGAAGTTGAGCAGGCTCCCGTCGTGGGTGGCCTCGTGCAGCAACATCGGGGTGTCGACGGCGCTGGGGTAGATCCCGCTGACGGCGACCCCGGTGCCGCGCAACTCGGTGCGTAGGGCGGCGAGGTAGGCGCGCAGCCCAGCCTTGGCGGCGCTGTAGGCCGCGGATCCGGGCAGGGACAGGATCCCGCCCATCGACACCGTGGCCAGGATGTGCCCCTGTCCCCGCGCCTTCATGATGCGGGCGGCGGAGGCAGCGAGCTCAGCCACCGACACCAGCATGACGTCGAACTGCAGCCGCAGCTGGGCGGCGGATGAGTCGACCACGTCGCCCGGGACGATGACCCCGGCGTTGAGGAAGACCAGGTCCAGCCGCCCGGCCCAGGTCGTCTCGATCCGTTGGGCCAGAGCGGCGACCGCCGTCCGGTCGGACAGATCGCAGGCCACCGGCACGGCCTGGCCCGGCACGGCGGAGGCGGCCGTCTCAGCCAGAGCCTGGTCCCGCTCCACGCAGATGATCGTGTACCCCTGGGCGGCGAGCCGGGCGGCCACGGCCTGACCGATGCCACCGGCGGCGCCGGTGAGGAGAGCGAGCGAACCCGAGTCAGACATGGGTGGTCTCCCGCCGCGCCGGTCGTGACGTCGCTGTGACGGATGACGGTGCCGAGGACGGCGATAGCGGCACGCGGGGGAGGATTGCGTCGTCGGTGTGGTCGTCGACGTCGTGCCAGCCGAACCGGTCGCGGAACCGTGCCCGGTACGCGACGTACGTGGAGCGCTCGACGTGGTTGGTGTGCCCCGGGGCCATCTCGTCGAGGCGCTGATGGGCGGCATCGGCGAACTCGACGAAGCCGAGGAGGGAGGGGGAGTCCACCTCCCGGGAGACGACGTCGAGGTGGAGCTGTGGGTGTCCGTTACGCCATCCCAGCAGCCCTTCGTCGAGGAAGGGCATCCGGTACTCGTACCCGGTCGCCGGGATGACCTCGTCGAGGTCGACCTGGGTGCCGTCGGCGAAGACTGCGCCGTTCCCGGTCAGGCGAGTGACGTCGGGTTGGGTGATCAGGTCACCGTGGGTAAGGTGGTGCAGGACCTGGGTGTTCATGACCGGGTGGCTCCTGAGGGCGTCGTGATCGGGGTGGGCAGCCCGAATCTGGTGAGGTCACCGACGAGGGCGTCCAGCCTGACGTGGACCGGCAGCGAGATCCCGTTGTCGCGCACCGGGGTGAGCGGTGCGTGGCCGGCGATCGCCGCCATCGGCGCGGTCGCCGCGATCACCAGGAAGACCACCCGACGCGTCGACAGGGCGCGGCGCGAACCTGACGATGCTCTGGCCGGATCGCTTTCCTGAGCAGTGGGCGGTACACGGTCGGAACGCGCCGAACGTCGGTCACTGTGCATGGGCTACCTCTGTTGGGTCCGCTGTCTCAAGGCCGGGTGGCGGGAGCATACGCAGATTATTGGTCACTTGACCAGATTATCTGGACAGGTGACCAAAAAATCATGGGTGAGTGGCAGACTGGTGGCCATGACCGCTGAGCCAGTCGACCGCCCAGCCGCAACCCGCCGCCGCCGCGCCCGCGCCACCAGTCAGGAGCTCGTCGGCGCTGCCCAACGCGTGATTGCCCGGGAGGGAGTCGGGGCCGCTACCACCCGGAAGATCGCCGAGGAGGCCGGCGTCCCCCTCGGGACCGTCCACTACTGGTTCACGGACAAGAATGACCTGTTCTCCGACGTCATCCGTGCGGTGCTCGACCGTCTTGAGCAGGCCGTCGCGGCGACCGGCATGGCACGCGACGGGTGTGCGGACGATGTTCGCCAGGGCCTGCATGCGGCCTGGAACGAGATCGTGACCGATGATCCCGGTGCTCAATTGGGGTTGTACGAGCTCACCGCGCTCGCCGTGCGAACTCCTGGAATGCGCCGTCTGGCCAGGCAGCAGTACACCAG
>DATDMG010000354.1:0-4160 GCA_036518955.1 Kineosporiaceae bacterium
ACCAAGCTTCGGAGCTGGGGACCACAGCGGCTGTCCGAACTCGCCGACTGGATGCAGCACGTCACCGTCCTCCCCTACGACCGCGCGGTGGCGGTCACCTGGGGCGACCTACAGGCCCGAGCCCAGCG
Source organism: Kineosporiaceae bacterium (assembly GCA_036518955.1). Lineage (GTDB taxonomy): Bacteria > Actinomycetota > Actinomycetes > Actinomycetales > Kineosporiaceae > DATDMG01. Next base: position 129 of record DATDMG010000354.1, read on the forward strand.
ACGCGGCAGGCCAGCACCCCCCAACGACACCTGGATCGCTGCATGCTGCATCGTCTACGGACTGCCCCTGGCCACCCTCAATCACAAGGACTTCGAGGACTTCGCAACACGCGATGGATTGAGACTCATCGATGGTTGAGTCCCAGCGGTCTGCCCCAACATTGGCAGCGGCTTACAGGCAAGACAGATCATGGTTGTCACCAGCGTTGGCCATAGTTGAGCCCCACGCTGCTGCGATCAAGACGAATCCACCACTCACGCAGCAGTAGCGCGGCCCTGGCACGCTTGGGACCTGAACGTAGCCGCCCTTGCTCCTGAGAAAGGATGCACCCAATGTCGAATGCCGTCCTAGAACTCGGCACTCAAGTGGCGAGGGGAGAGATTCAGCGTCTTGACGATTCATTGGCGAACGTACGAAACCGAGCGCTTAGCCTGCTGTCCGTTGCCACGGTTGTCGGTTCTCTCGCCGCGAGCCTAGGCCTCGTCGACCCCCGCACATCTGCCTCCCTGACGTCACGAATACTTCTCGCAGCGCTGCTCGTGCCCTCAGTGCTCATTGCAACTACCGCTTGGTACACCCTCCGGCCCGTAGCTGAGTGGAGCTACGGAAGGAATCCACAGAAGTTCGTCGAGATGTTCCAATCGGACACATCCGAAGAGGAGTGCCGCAAGCAACTCATCACTCAACTCACCGAGGCTATCTCTGAGAACGAAGGACACGTCCACAAGCGAACATTTGCCCTTCGCGTAGCCGTATTCCTCCTGGTCGTCCAACTTGCCCTAATCCTGGTGGCAGTGGTCCTCTCTCCGGTCTAGTCTCGTCGCTTCCGCGCAACTTCATCGAGCTCGCCCCTCGATGCGAACCACACGCGGCAAGGGCGGGGAAGGTCGCCGCCCCAGTCAGTGCGCCGCCGTGGTCCGTATCAAGCCGATGTTGGTCACTGTTGTCACTGACGACTGCCAGAGGCCCGGGCTCGGCCAGGGTGGTTGCTGTACTCCTGTGCGGTGCGCCCGCGGGCTCCCACACGCCCAAGCCGAGCCCAAGCGCGGGTGCTCGATCCCAGAGCGAAGACCCCTTGACCCCCCAGACAATTTTTGGCCCTCGGCAACCTTGACCGACGCCTGGCCGTTGGCGCATGCACCGTCCGTGGCACTCCCGGTTCGTCCATTAGCGTCCAGGGGCGTTGTCGCTCAGTTGGTCACTCACCGCACGTCCCCCCTCCCCCGAGCTGTCCAGCAGGGCGAGGCACTGACCGAACTGACAGCCATGGTTCGACGCCGCTTCGATCGGGCCGAGTGACGCGCCCTACCGGTAGGGGCATCCCTACCGTTCGGACCCACCGCCGTTATCCCATGCCATGGCCCAGTTGAGCGCCGCCCGACGGGTGGTAGGCATCAATCGGTGCCTACTCGGCTGCGGTATGGATGATGGCGTGACTGAGTACCATCTACCACTTAAGTAGTCCACGGTAGAAATCCTCTCCTCGGTCATATCTCCGCCGAACCCGACAAGCCATATCCTCGAAATAGACCATGAATCGAACCCTCCCTTCGGCTGACATGAATTCCCTCTCCTTTTCTATGAATGGCCGCAAGGTCTCCCACGACTGATGAAGGGCGCCACCAAAGGACGGTACTGCGACATCCTCATCAAGGGCTTCATATGCGACCATTCGCCCCAAGTCATTATAGAAATGCGACACCATCAAGATATCTTGACGAATCTCCTCGGGCAGCCCTCTATATCCGAGATTGACGTCATGCTGCCCCATCTTGTAATAGACGTAGTTCTGAGCCGAAATGAATGCAGGGGTTCGAAAGCTCGCGAAGGCACCCCCGAGGATCGTCATTAAATTTGCCCCATGTGATATTCGATCCTGACGACGGGACGAAACAGAGCTGACAATGAGTGCGACTACGGAGACGATGACCGCGACCACATTGCTCACGATTCCAAGATCCATATGCTCATACTATCGTCGATCTCCGGACGACCGGACCGGCCGAACACCGTCGCACCGGGTAGCCGTCCGTCGGCGCCCACACGCGCTCGACCCTGGGCTGGCTCTGCCAGTCGACGGCCCAGGGGCAACCCAAAGGTACGGAGCCACCCCCGCACCGGCTGTCGGCAGGAAGTCGACGATGGGTTCACCGGGGCGGTGGTCTAACAGACCGCCACCTGTGATGCCCCCCCCCGATGGAAGACCTTGACCTCTTCGTCCCGAACTCTCGGCGGTGGGGTCGGGGATGGTCGCGCTCGTGGTGGATGAGCCGCCTCCGGCCGTAGCAAGCCGCTGTGGGACGTACCGGTTGCTGTACTCCACTGCTGTACTCGGCTGCTGTGGGCGGTGCGGCATCTCGCTCCGCCCGCGCCAGGCGGAGCCCTCGGACAACGGCTTTACAGACGGATCCACGCGCGCCTGTCACCTGCGGAAATGGCCCCCCAAGCCCGTCCGGCGACCCGCAGTCGACACGGCTCACGGCCGGGCACGTGTCCCGCCAACGCGACCCCTCACTAGTCCCGGACTCGGGCCAACTGATCACGGTGGCTGAAGAGCGGCTGGAGGGGGAGGACCGGTTCACGGGAGGGATCACTCCGGCGGAGCGAGCGCATAGCCGCTCTGCTCGGCGAAGAACACCGAGACCGGGGTATAGCTGACGCCGAAGGCTTGTCGTGAACCGTCGTCCCTCGTATCGCCATAGCGGCCGTACAGGATTCCGAAGACGTTGCCGTTGAACGAGTACAGGGGGGCGCCCGAGTCACCGGGCTCGGATGCCGGGCCAGTGGTGAAGGCACGGTCTTGCGCGGCCGGCGGATCGGGGTAACGACCTGCGGGCCGTGGAATGCTCGTGTGCCCGCAGATCGTGCCACTGACGCCGCCGCTGAAGCAGATCGGGACGCCGGACGGTGTCGTCCCGCCCACGGGGACGCTGTCGCTGTTGACGGGTCCGCCGGTGAACACCCTGCCGACGGCGCGCGGGTAGTAGTGCGAGGAGATCGCCACGCAGGGCAGCGTCCCGCTGCCGGGCTGGCATCCGGGGGCCACCCCGCGGTCGAGCCTGGGCTCGACCCTGATCAGCAACAGATCGTGGGTGGCCGACTTCCAGACGACGTCACCGACGACGTTGCCATCGGGGACGGTGATGAAGTGGTCCCCGACCTGGCCGCAGTGCCCCGCGGTGAGGATGAAGCGGACGCTGCGCCGGTACTCGGTGATTCCACTGAAGGTCGAGTAGTCCCGCAGGACCAGCCCGGCGGTGCACTCTGCGTTGCGGCTGGTCATGTGCGTTCCCGCCATGAAGGGCTCGCTGCCGCGGGACTGGGGGTCCGCCGCAGCGCGCGAGACCGTCACGGCGGCCGTGGCTACGATCGTGAGGATCGCGACGCCCAGGGCGACGCCCGCCCGGGGTGGGATCCGGTGTCGACCGGGGAGGCGGGCGCTGGAGGTTGTCATGCGTCGATCCTGGGCGCACGGCACCTCGTCTCCCACGCCCCGGGACCGTCCCGTCCAGGACTCGTCCGAAGGCGGACGTCGAGGACGGGCAACCGTCTTACAGTCGGTTCCGAAACCGCTCCTGACCAGCACCGATGCCCGCTCACCCAGTGGACCTGGACGCGAACACGACGCGACGCGACCAGGCTCCCACGCCGTCGGGCCAGGAACCGACGGGCCGAACCGCCGCCAAGCGGCCCGTGATGTTCTCCTCTGGGGTGCCGTCTCGGGAGCCATGCAGGATCGCACTGGCCTACACTGGCGCGCACCAGTTGCACGGCCACATTGAGACACGGAGGAAGGCACTACCTGTGGGAGAAGTGACCGACAAGGTGGAGCGCACCATTCGAGGCTGGATCGATAGCGGTGAGCTTGGTCCGGGCGCACGCCTGCCGTCTGAGCGAACACTCGTGTCAGACCTCGGGGCGGGTCGTACGACTGTCCGCGTCGTACTCATGCGCCTAGCCGCTGAGGGCCTCATCAGAGCAGAGCAAGGCCGGGGTTACTTCGTCGAAGGCGACACGTCGGAGAATCCTCC
>DATDMG010000355.1:0-7234 GCA_036518955.1 Kineosporiaceae bacterium
CGCCGAGCGACCGCTGGTGGGGAAACGTCCCCTCCTCGAGGCCGGTGAGGAACACCACCGGGTACTCCAGGCCCTTGGCGGTGTGCAACGTCATCAGCGTGACCACGCCGTCGTCCGCCGGAGGGGCGGCGTCGCGCAGACCGGCGACCGCCTCGTCCGGCACCTCGTCGGTGTCGGCCACGAGTGAGACCTGCTCCAGGAAGTCCGAGAGCGAGCCGGCGGGGTTGGCCTCGTCGTACTGGGCGGCGACCGCGAGCAGCTCCGCCAGGTTCTCCAGCCGGGACTCGTCCTGCGGATCCTGACTTTCGCGCAGCTCAGCGAGGTACCCGCTCTGCTCCAGCACCGCCTCGAGCACGGTGGCCACCGGGGTTGACGCATCGACGAGGGTACGAAGTGCGTCCAACAGCCCGGTGAACGCCTGGACGGCGGTCACCGACCGGGTGGCGATCCCCGGCGCCTCCCCCGCCCGCAGCAGCGCCGCGTTGAACCCGATCCGCTCCCGCTCGGCCAGCGCCGCCACACACGCCTCGGCCCGGTCGCCGATGCCCCGCTTGGGCACGTTGAGGACGCGCCGCAGGTTCACCGTGTCGTCGGGGTTCACCAGCACCCGCAGGTAGGCCAGGGCGTCCTTCACCTCGCGCCGCTCGTAGAACCGCGTGCCGCCGACGACCTTGTAGGGGACCCCGACCCGGACGAACACCTCCTCGAGCGCCCGGGACTGGGCGTTGGTGCGGTAGAACACCGCCACCTCTCCGTAGCGCACGCCCTCCCGGCGGTGCAGCCCGCCGATCTCCTCGGCGATGAAGGCGGCCTCGTCGTGCTCGGTGTCGCCGACGTAGCCGACGATCGGGGCGCCCGCGCCGGCGTCGGTCCAGAGCCGCTTCGGACGGCGGTCCGGGTTGCGCTCGATGACGGCGTTCGCGGCCGAGAGGATCGTCTGGGTGGAACGGTAGTTCTGCTCCAGCAGGATGGCGGTGGCGTTCGGGTAGTCGCTCTCGAACTCGATGATGTTGCGGATCGTGGCGCCGCGGAACGCGTAGATCGACTGGTCGGCGTCGCCGACGACGGTCAGTTCGGCCGGGGGCACCTGGTCGCCGCGCGGCACCTCGCCCGGCGCGGCGGTGCCCGCGGCTCGGCGCAGGTCGCGCTCGACGGTGGTCACGGCCTCCGTCAGCGACCCACCCACCAGCTCCCGGACGAGCACGTACTGCGCGTGGTTGGTGTCCTGGTACTCGTCGACGAGTACGTGCCGGAACCGCTGCCGGTACGTCGCCGCCACCTGGGGGAAGGCCTGCAGGATGTTGACCGTCGTCATGATCAGGTCGTCGAAGTCCATCGCGTTCGCCTCGCGCAGGCGACGCTGGTAGCGGGAGTAGCATTCGGCGGCCACGCGCTCGGCGTGCGTGCGCTCAGCCACCCGGGAGGCGAACGTCTCGTCGTCGACGAGCTCGTTCTTCAGCGTCGAGACCTGGGCGCTGACGGCCCGCGGCGGGTACTTCTTCGGATCGAGGTCGAGCTCCCGGCAGACCTGGGCCATCAGACGCTGCGAGTCGGCCGCGTCGTAGATGGAGAAGTTCGAGCGCAACCCGACGCTCTTGGCCTCCCGGCGCAGGATGCGGACGCAGGCCGAGTGGAAGGTGGACACCCACATCGTCGCGGCCCTGGGCCCGATCAAGGACTCGACCCGCTGCCGCATCTCCCCCGCGGCCTTGTTGGTGAAGGTGATCGCCAGGATCTGGCCCGGCCGGACACCACGCGCGGCCAGCAGGTACGCGATGCGGTAGGTGAGCACCCGGGTCTTGCCGGATCCCGCCCCGGCGACCAGTAGCAGCGGGCCGCCCTCGTGCAGGACCGCCGCCCGCTGCTGCGGGTTCAGCCCCTCGAGCAGGGCGTCGACGTCGATCGCCGGGGCGGCCGCGGCGGCAGCGGGGACGGCGCCCGGAACGGACAGGTCATCGAACAAGGTGCTCATGGTCCGGCCAGCCTACGTGCCACCGCCGACAGCCACGCGCAGGCGGCGACGATACAGTGCACCCCGAAGGGATCCTTTCTTGAGCGGCGTCAGTCTCAGCACGATGTGGTAAACTGCACATGCGGGATGCAAGGTCAATATCTTGACGGCCATAAGGAAAGCTCACAGACTTGACGGATGGTCGTTGTCTTGACTGTGGACCAGCAACGCAGCCGCCAAGGCCCTGATCTTGTCGACGCCGCCCTGCAGCGCTTGGAGCGCTACCCGACGACGCGGCGCTTCGAACGCACCGCGGGTGATGAGTTCCAGGGGCTTCTCGAAGATCACACCGCGGTGGTGGACACCATCCTCGACCTCGTGCGCGAGGGGCGCTGGAGCATCGGCATCGGCATCGGCGACGTCGAGCGTCCGCTGCCCGCCAGCACCCGGGCCGGCCGTGGGCCGGCGTTCCTCCTGGCCCGCGAGGCGGTCGCGGCGGCCAAGCGGTCCCCGCAGCACCTCGCCGTCCGGGCCGTCGACCAAGTGGCCGGCGACGACGCGGCCGCGCTGCTCGAGGTGCTCGCCGCCCTGCTGCGCAGCCGGACACCCCAGGCCTGGCAGGCCATCGACCTGGTCGAACCGGGGCACCCGCAGACCGAGGCGGCGGCCAAGCTCGGGATCTCCCGGCAGGCGGTGGGCCAGCGGCTGGCGGCCGGGCACTGGCGGGAGGAGCGCCTCGCCCGGCCGGCGCTCCGCAGGCTGTTCGAGCGGGCGGACACGCTGTCCGTCGCCCAGCGGCTCACCGGTGCCGACCGCACTCCCGAGCACATCGGCCCGTGACCGCCGCAGCCCTCGCCCTGCTCGCCCTGCTGGCCGCCCTGTCGCTGCCCTTCTGGCGCGACCTGCCGGTGATCCGGCGGTTCCGGCTGCGGGCCGGACTGGTGCTGGCGATCGCGGTCGGCCTGCTCGCCCTCGCCGCGTGGTTCGCGATCAACGGTCCGGGCCGCAACCGGACCGCGCGAGAACTGGCGATCGCGCTGTCGATCGTGGCCTCGCTGGCGGCGGGCGGCCCGGTGGCGAAGGCCCTGCTCCGGCTGGCGGACCGCGGGACGCCGGCGTCGCCCCAGGGTCCGGCGCGGACCACGCTCCTCACCGGCGGCGCCTGGATCGGGGCCCTGGAACGCATCGCCGTCACCACCACGCTCCTGGCCCGGTGGCCGGACGGACTCGCGCTGATCCTCGCGGTGAAGGGCCTCGGCCGGTATCCGGAACTCCGCAACGCCGGGTATGCCGACCAGTCCGCGATCGCCGAACGGTTCATCATCGGCACGTTCGCCAGCGCCCTGTGGGCGGCCGCCTGTGCCGGCGTAGGACTGGAGCTGCTCCGCTGACGGCCCGCACCGGGTCACTCCGACGGCATCAGGATCCACAGGACGGGGTAGATCAGGATCTGGCTGCCGGGGATCACCATCAGCAGGACGACGAAGATGATCCTGGCCAGCCACGGATCGAGGCCGAAGCGCCGGCCGAGCCCGGCGCACACCCCGCCGATCACCCGGCCCCGCCGGGGTCGGACCAGGCCCTGCCTGCTGAATGCCTGCTGCACGCTGTTCATCCGTCGCACTCCCGTCTACGGTTGCCTCCCCCGAGGGGGCGGGAAGGTCGCGTCGACCGTCCCCTCGATGGTCCGCCCGGGACGTCCCCGGAACATCCGGGACCATCCCCCGACCGTCCCTGAGCCGTCCCCGAGACGCTCCGCGCGGGCTCGGGGCCGGGTCGCCGGTTCAGCAGGGATCGCCGCAGTCGCGGGTTCGGCGCGCCCGGAAGCGACAGAAAACCTACGATCGGTGCTCGTGCCGCTCGACGACTCCCAGGTGAGCAGAATCCTCGCCGTCGCCGCTCATCCCGACGACCTCGACTTCGGCGCCGGCGGCACGATCGCCGGCTGGGCGGACGCCGGGATCCAGGTGACCTACCTTCTGTGCACGCGGGGCGACCAGGGCGGATTCGACGAGACGCCGCGGGAGCGGATACCGGTCATCCGGGAGAAGGAGCAGCGGGCGGCCGCCGAGGCGTTGGGCGTGACGGGTGTCCAGTTCCTGGAGGGCTTCCGGGACGGCTGGCTCGAACCCACCCACGAGCTGCAGCGGGAGATCGTCCGGGTGATCCGGCAGCTCCGGCCCGACCGGATGCTGATCCAGTCGCCCGAGCGCAACTGGGACCGGATCCACGCCAGCCATCCCGACCACCTGGCGGCGGGTGAGGCTGCCGTCCGGGCCATCTACCCCGCCGCCCGCAACCCCTTCTCATACCCCGAGCTGCTGGCGGACGAGGGCCTCGAGCCCTGGGTCGTGCCGGAGACGTGGGTGATGGCTCACCCGGGGGCGAGGCACACGGTCGACATCACCGGCGCGTTCGCCCGCAAGGTCGAGGCACTGCAGGCCCACCACAGCCAGACGTCGCACCTGGCCGACCTCGAGGGCATGCTGCGCGGCTGGGGCCGCCGGACGGCGGAGCAGGCGGGATGGCCGGACGGCGTCCTGGCAGAGGTCTTCACGGTCATCACCACCGGGTGAGGGCCCTTGCCGGCGCCCTCGCAGCCTCACAGCCAGAGCGCGGCCACCAGGACGTTGACGATGGCGAGCCCACCGATCGCGTGGATCATCCCCGTGGGGGCCTTCTCGGTGTTGGCCCGCTGGAGCCAGGCAAGGACGGTGACGACCAGCGCGATCAGGAGCTTCACCCCGACCGCGGCGTTGTTCAGCGGCCCCGCATCCGGCAGCGCGCCCGACTGCCGGATCCCCACCAGCGCCAGCCCGGTGACCAGCTGGGTGGCGGCGCCGTAACGGAACGCTGGGATCGACCGCGGCTCGCGCAGCACCACGAAGAAGCCGCCGACGATGGCGGCCATGCCGAGCAGGTGGGCGGCGAGGATCAGGTCGTAGACGACGGACATGCCGGGCACCCTACTGGTACCGCCGGACCCCCAAGGACACCGCTCACACTCCCGGCGTTCCCTCGTCCCGGCGGCAGGTACACCGAGGACCGGACGTTCGTGCGGATCCGCCACGATCCGCCCACCGACCCCGGCGACGGGGGTTCCGTGGCGGGGTCGCAGCACACCCACCGACAGCCGCTGTTCACAGCAGGCGGCGGTCGGCGGCCCAGCGGGTCAGCTCGTTGCGGCTGGAGAGTTGTAGCTTGCGCAGCACCGCGGAGACATGGGTCTCCACGGTCTTCACCGAGATGAACAGCTCACGCGCCACCTCCTTGTAGGCATAACCGCGAGCGATCAGCCGCATCACCTCCCGCTCCCGGGCGGAGAGCCGGTCCAACTCCTCGTCGACGCTGGCGACCTCGCCGGCGCCGGCGCCGAAGGCGTCCAGCACGAAACCGGCGAGCCGCGGGGAGAACACGGCGTCGCCGTCCGCGACCCGGTGGATGGCCGCCGCGAGGTCCTGGCCGGAGATCGTCTTTGTCACGTACCCGCGGGCACCGGCACGGATCACGGCGATCACGTCCTCCGCGGCGTCCGAGACGGACAACGCCAGGAACCGCACCGGCGGCTGGCCGGCGACCAGGTCGACGCAGCGTTCGAGCACCTCCCGGCCACCCGGCCGGGAGAACCCGCCGGGCAGGTGAACGTCCAGCAGGACGACGTCGGGGCGCTGTTCGTGGATGACGCGGACCGCCTCCTCGACGTCCGCCGCCTCCCCCACCACCTCGATCGAGGGATCGGCCGCCAGCTCCGCACGCACCCCGCTGCGGAACATCATGTGGTCGTCCACCAGGACGATCCGGACGCTCACGGTGTTCTGCCCTTCTGCTCGGCCGTGGCCAGCTGCTGGCCCTGGACCTTCTGCTCGTCGACGCGCTGCGCCGGCAGTTCCAGCCGGACCTCGGTGCCCCGGGAGTCGCTGCGCAGCTGGGCAGACCCGCCGTGCCGCTCCATCCGCCCGATGATCGACTCCCGGACACCGAGCCGGTCCCCGGGAACGGCCGCCGGATCGAAGCCCGGCCCGCGGTCCCGGACGAACGCCTCCACACCGTCCGGGCCGACCTCCACGTACACCGAGACCGGCGCACCGGCGTGCCGGACCGCGTTGAGCATGGCCTCCCGCAGCGCGGCGACCAGGGCTGCCAGGCGGTCGTTCAACGGCGCATCGCCCACGACCACGAGCTCGAGCGCGACCCCGTGCCGGTCCTCCACGTCGGCTCCGGCCTCCCGGACCGCGCCCGCCACGGTCGCGACAGCGGTGGGCTTCGGCCCGTACAGCCAGTCCCTCAGGTCCCGCTCCTGGGCCCGAGCGAGGCGAGCCACCTGGGCGGCGTCCCCGCTGCTGCGTTGGATCAGGGCGAGCGTCTGGAGCACCGAGTCGTGCAGGTGCGCGGCGATCTCCGCGCGCTCGGACTCGCGGACCCGGGCGGCGCGCTCGGCGTCGAGGTCCCGCCACAGCCGCACCCCCCACGGGGCCAGCACCAGCGCGGTGCCGGCCAGGACGGCGAGGGCTGCGGTCAGGGCGCGGCCGGCCGAGGCCAGGTCGGTGCGCTGGACGACCACCAGGAGCACCCCGATCAGCACGATGACCAGCCCGGCGACGACCCGCAGGACCGCACCCCGGGTGCCGACGCCGGTCCGGGCGGCCCACCGGGAGCGCTCCACCTCGTCGAGCTGGCTGTAGGCGAGCACCGCTCCGCCGATGACGACGAGCAGCGGGAGGATCACGCCTGGCCCGGGCGTCCAGCCGTACCGGGCGCCGATGACGGACGCCGCGGCCAGCAGCAGGATCGCGCCGAGGCCGATGTCCCCGAGGTGGCCGCCGGCGAGCGACGCGGGGGCGGGGCGCCCCGCTCCGGTCCGGCCCCCGGCCGCCGGGTACGGGCGCAGCTCGGTCGGACCCGGGCGCGGGGCGGCCGCCGTGGGGGCAACCGGTCGGCGCCCGGCACCCGGCAGGACCGCGGACCCCCCGGTCCCGGGAACGGTCACCGGTGCCAGCGTCGTCCCGGTGGCCGGGTCGGCGATCACGTCGCCGCTGGGGACGAGGGCCCACAGCCAGGCGTAGAGCATGAGCCCCGCCCCCGACGCGAAGCACAACGCGACGAGCAGCACCCGCACGATCCGGACCGGCCAACCCAGGTGGACGGCGAGCCCCGCGGCCACCCCGCCGAGGAGGCGGCCGGTGTGCGGCCTGATCAGCGGCGGTCGGATGCCGGCGGGCGCGGGGCCGGCGGGCACGGTGCCGGCGGGCGCGGGGCCGGCGGGCACGGTGCCGGCGGGCGCGG
>DATDMG010000356.1:0-3330 GCA_036518955.1 Kineosporiaceae bacterium
CCAGGTCAGTTGGTGACCGGCTGTCCGGTGGGGCACTCGAACGCCGCGGGGGCGTGGCTCTTTCAGATGCTCCTGCTGGGAGGCGGACGGCTTGCGGGGTGTGCGGGTGGCAGCCACCGGGTTGGCGGTCAGCCGGAACGCGAACTCCCGGCCGCGTTCGATGCGGTCCAGTAGTGGCTTGTACTCCCGGATCCGCGGTTCTCCGTCCGACGATGTCCAGCCGGCTTGTTCGACGAGGTGTTCCCAAGACGGCTGGGACTGGGTTAGCACCAGCACACTCGCCCGGTGTGGGCCCTCGGTTTCGAGCCGCCAGAGCACTCGTTGGGTGACGGGTTGCTGGCAGAGGCCGCCCAGTACGGCGCCGTGCATGGCCTGCGGATTGTTCAGCAGCTGCTGCGCGCCGGCGCGCAGGGGGTTGAGCCAGATCTGCGACAGGTATGCCATCTGCCTACCACTCCAACAGAGCGAAGGGGTCTTGTTGCGGATTGGCCGGGGCGGATTCGGGGGCTGTGAAAGGAGTGGCCACCGTGACCCAGTCCTGGCGGACCCGCCGGCTGGTGAGCTCTCGTCGGAGCGGGTCAAAGGATCGTGGGACGTCTGTTCGGATGTCGTCTCCGGCTGGGTCGTCGATCGTGATGGGCAGATGCACCTGCGGGGGCGGTGAGGGGGTGCGGCCGACGGTCCGTTGGTGAGCAGGGCTGGCCTGCCAGGCCACCGCCCCAAGGACGTGTGCGAGGTCTGCCTGCCACAGGCCGTCGGGAGTCATGTCTGGTGGGTCGAGGACGAGCGGGTGGGTCGGCACGCAGGAGCGCCGGCCCAGGGCTAGGGGGTAGGCCGGACGGCGCAACGCCTCGCGCAGGGCACGGACGGTGTCGGGTATTCCCGAGACGGCGGCAACGAAGACGGCGTCCTGCAGGTAGTAGCGCTGGGTGACATGGACGTGCTTGGCAGGCGAGGTCGGCTTCTGCGTTCCCTTGCCGGAGATTGCGGCGGACAGCAGCGGTACGCCGCGGTAGTCACTGACGGTGTGGTAGTCGCGCATCAGGGTGCCGGGCTGATCGGTCCGCACACCGAGTCGCAGCCGCAGGAGGTCCTCGATCGGGTCGCTGCGACGGCGGCCGTCAGCGGCGGCGAGCAGGCCCAAGATCCCACCCTTGGTGGGTTCGTTCAGGGTCTCGCGGCGGTTGTACTGGCTACGCCCGCCCCAGGATTGGATCGGTGCCGCCAGCCGCAGCACCAGGGTGGTCGAGTCGGTCATGCGTCGCTACCCTGCAGTCGCTGGCGCGCGGCCGCGACGACGGTGCTGACGACCCCGTCCAGGCCGAGGGAGGTGCCCAGCCCGGTCTCAAGCGCCTCGGCGTCCTTGATCAGTCCGGGCGCATAGGCGCAAGCGACCTGGAGCGGCGTCAGCCCCCAGGTCTCGCTGCAGACGCGCAGCTCGTTGGCCAGGCGGCCCGCCGACTCGGCGGGGTGCGAGTCCCTTCGAGTGATCTCGCAAGGTGATCAGGCTGCGACGGGAAGATCGGGTCTCGTGGTCGTGGGGTAGGTGCGGTGGTGCTGTTGCTGCTCGTGGTGTTGCCAGTAGTCGTCGAAGTCGCCGTTGGTGACGGTGGCCCGCAGGGTGAGGATGGCTTCGGCGGTGTCCAGTCCCCATCTGGCTCCGGTGATCTCCAGGCGGTCCTTCACGAGGTGCCTGCAGGCGCCCTCGATGACCCCGGTGGCGATCGGCCAGCCCTTGGCCAGCGCGGCCGGGTAGTCCAGGTGGGGTGCCTTGTTCGTCAGGTAGGTCGCGGCCTCAAGGGCTGATTTCCGTTGTGCGGCAGTGAGTCTGGAGCTCAGGATCCGGGCGCGGATCCGTTCGGCGACTTGCAGCGCACCGCCTTGCAGGACTATCCGGGAGCGTTCGTGGACCCAGGCCCGGGCCAGGGCCATCCCGGTGGTGGTCTCGGTGCAGAAGAACGCCTTGGCCGCGTCCCACAGGTAGCCCGAGACGTGCAGCCAGTCGATCAGGACGGTCACCTCGACCCCTCTGGTAGAGGCTTCGGCGGTGATCGCATCGATCTGGGTGCAGTTGCCGTCCACGAGGGCGACCCAGTCCCGGACGTGGCCGGGGTCGCGGCGGGTGGCCTCGTCGAACCCGGCACTGATCACGGCCGGGATGTCGTCGGTGACTGAGGCGGTCAGCCACTTCCCGGCCGCTTTGGGCGCCTGGGCCGGGGCCTGCCGGTCTTCTTCTCCGTCGGTGCTGCCGGCGCCGTCGGCGAGGGCGGGCAGGATGTCCTCGACGGTGCGTGGCACGGGCTTGAGGTCGTAGACGCAGACCAGTTCAGCCATCCGCTTGCTGTTGCCCTTCCCGCCGGCGTTTCCGCTGGTGGCGCCCGGGGGCATCTGCTTGGCCCTGGCGGCGAGCCGGGCGGTTCCCGGGCGCAGGGCCCCGGGCCGCACCGGGATGCCCTTGCCGTCCGCGGTGATCACCAGCGCGTCGCCCGGATCAGCGGCGGGCGCCTGCCGTGCGGTGTAGAAGCCGGCCACGTCGCTCGCGGCGGCCCGGGTCAGCTCAATCAGTTGGCGGGTGCCGATCCGGACTCCGGTGACGTACTCGACGGCGTCGGTGGCCGCAATGAATGAGCCACGGACCGCTTCCCGGGCGGACAGCCGGGCCAGGCCCGTGGAGTACAGGCCGTCGGGCAGGTCCAGGACCTCGTCGAGCGGGTGCACGTTGCCTACGCCCGGGCCCCGGTAGGCCAGCCGGCTGACGGTGATTCGGCCGAACACGGTCGCCACGGTCCGGGCGTGGCCGTCCTCGACCCGGGTCCGCCGCACGCCGTCGGGCCCGTCCACCCCGCCGGGCACGCGTTCCTGCGCGGCCGACGCGGCATCGGCCACAGCCTGCAGCGTGTCGCGCATCAGGTCCCGGCCACGGGTCCGCAGCTCTTCCTCGGCCTGCCCCAGGGACGCCGTCCCGGCCGCCATTCGCCCGCCCAGCCCCAGCGTGACCTGCAGCAACGCCGCAACGACCGGTTTGAGGCCTTCGATCAGCGCATCCAGCGCGGGTCGCTGCCCGGGCCACGGGCCGAGAACCCCGGCCAGATCCGGCCCGGTCGCCGTCGTCGTCAGCATCTCCATCAGTACCGTGCGCGCGTAGTCTTCCACCGGGCTCTTTCTTTCTGCGTTCTGGATCTCAGCAACCCACAACGTAGGAAGGGAGAGCCCATCTGCTTACCCGACACACCGGGCGCACCGGACATCACGCCACGGCGGCATCACCAACCACGGAATGGTTGCCTGCCGCTACCGAATCGCTGGGCTCACTCCAGAAGACCTGCACCC
>DATDMG010000357.1:0-15285 GCA_036518955.1 Kineosporiaceae bacterium
AACCACGCCTTCTGCACCAGCTCGAACGAGGCCCTGCCACTGACCTGCAGGATCCTGCCGGACAGTGGCAGGGCCTGCTGGTGCAGGGCCCAACCGACGACCTTGTCGACGGCGTTGTGCCGGCCGACGTCCTCGCGGGCGCAGAGCAGTTCCCCGGACGCCGAGAACAGCCCGGCGGCGTGCAGCCCGCCGGTCCGGGCGAACACCCGCTGGGCCGTCCGCAGCCGGTCGGGCAGTCCGGCGAGCACGTCGCCGTCGACGGTGACCGGGTCGGCCGCCAGGTCGGTGGGGCACCGGGCCGCGACCTCGTCCATGGACTCGGTCCCGCAGACTCCACAGGCACTGGTCACCATCCGGTGCCGGGCCCGGACCGGCGGAACCACCGTCGGGCCGAGCACCACCTCGACGACGTTGTGCGTGGGGTTGCCGTCGGCGTCCAGGGCGGCGTCGGGGCAGTGCCGGGCGCTGACGACGTCCGCGGGGGAGCGCACCGTTCCCTCGCCGACCAGGAACCCGAGCGCGAGCTCGACGTCGTGGCCGGGCGTGCGCATGGTGACGGTGAACGGGTCGCCACCGACCCGGATCTCCAGCGGCTCCTCGACGGCCAGGGTGTCCGGCCGCCGCGTCCGTAGTGTGCCGGACCGCCGGACGACGGGACGGCGCGTGGTCATCGACGTCATCGTGGCCGCCTCCTGGGCTGGTCGGGAGTCCGGGTCCGATGGGTCCAGGGTAGAGCGGGCGCGGTCCGGCGATGGCGGCGGACGGCGTCCGGGGCGGCCGGAGGTTGCCCGCGATGATTCACAAGCGTCCTCCGCCTTGCTAACAATGGTGTCCGTCGAACCGTCGCCAGGACGGCCCCAGATCGGACGGGACGGACCGGACATGGAGCGCAGGGTGCGAGAGGCGGTCGCACGGGTGCGGGCGGACGGCGGGCTCGGGCTGCTGCTGCCGGCCCTGCACGCCGTCCAGGAGGAGTTCGGGTACGTGCCGCAGGAGGCCGTGCCCGTCCTCGCGGACGAGTTCAACCTCTCCCGTGCCGACGTCCACGGCGTGATCAGTTTCTACCGTGACTTCCGCCGGGAACCGGGTGGGCGGACGCCGGTCCGCGTCTGCCGGGCGGAGGCGTGCCGCGCGGTGGGAGCGGAGGCACTGGTGACGGCGATCGAGGAGCGGTTCGGGGCGTCGCTCGGCTCGACGACGGCCGACGGGGCCGTCCAGCTCGAGCAGGTCTTCTGCCTCGGTAACTGCGCGCTCGGGCCGTCGGCGGCGGTGGCCGGGCGGGTGATCGGGCGGGCGACGGCCGAGCGGGTCGCCCAGGCGGTCCAGGTCGCCGTCACGCCGGGGGCCCCGGCGTGACGGCGACGGTGTACGTGCCCGCGGACACCGCGGCCCGCTCGGTCGGCGCGGACGACGTGGCCGCCCGGCTCGCGTCCGCCCTGGCGGACGTCGGTGCGAGCGCCGGCCGACCCGGTCCCGCCCTGGTGCGGACCGGCTCCCGTGGCGCCCTCTGGCTCGAACCGCTCGTGGAGGTGTCGGCCGCGGACGGCGTCCGGTTCGGGTTCGGGCCGGTCACGCCGGGTGACGTCCCCCGGCTGCTCGCCTCCGGGCTGGTGGAGGCCGCCCGGGCCGGTGACCCGGGGCGCGTCACGGACCGGCTGGCGCTGGGCCCGGTGGAGGAGCTGCCCTGGTTCCGCGGCCAGAACCGGGTGACCTTCGGGCGGGTGGGCGTCATCGACCCGCTGTCGCTGGCCGACTACGAGGCGCACGGTGGGTTTGCCGGCCTGCGTCGGGCACTGGCCATGTCGCCGGCCGCGGTGGTCGAGGAGGTGGTGACCTCAGGGCTGCGCGGCAGGGGCGGTGCCGGCTTCCCGGCCGGGGTCAAGTGGCGCACGGTCGCCGGGGCGCGGGCGGACCTGAAGTTCGTGTGCTGCAACGCCGACGAGGGGGACAGCGGCACCTTCGCGGACCGGATGCTGCTGGAGGGCGATCCGTTCTCCACCATCGAGGGAATGCTGATCGCGGCCTACGCGACCGGGGCCCGGGAGGGCTATCTGTACGTTCGCTCCGAGTACCCCGACGCGGTGGCGTGCGTGCGGCGCGCCGTCGTGGCCGCTCGCGACGCCGGCTGGCTCGGCGACCGGGTGCTCGGAACCGACCTGGCGTTCGACGTCCACGTCCGGGTCGGGGCCGGCGCCTATGTCTGCGGCGAGGAGACCTCGATGCTCTCCAGCCTGGAGGGTCGCCGTCCCGAGGTGCGCCCGAAGCCGCCGCTGCCGGCGTTGCAGGGCCTGTTCGGCCGCCCGACGCTGGTGAACAACCTGCTCACGCTGGCGACGGTCCCGGCGGTCCTGGCCGGCGGTGCCGCCGCCTACGCAGCCCTCGGGCGCGGCCGGAGCCGGGGCACGAGCGTCTTCCAGCTGGCCGGGAACGTGGCCCGCGGCGGCATCGTCGAGACCGCGTTCGGCCTCGCGCTGGGGGAGCTGGTGCACGGGTGGGGTGGCGGGACGGCGAGCGGCCGCCCGGTGGCCGCCGTCCAGGTGGGTGGTCCCCTGGGCGCCTACCTGCCGCCGGACCGGTTCGAGCTGCCGCTGGACTATGAGGCGTTCGCGGACGCCGGGGCGATGGTGGGCCACGGCGGAGTGGTGGTCTTCGACGACACGGTCGACCTGGGGGCGATGGCCCGGTTCGCGATGGAGTTCTGCGCGGAGGAGTCCTGCGGGCGCTGCACGCCCTGCCGGATCGGCGCGGTGCGCGGGGTCGAGGTCATCGACCGGATCCGGGCGGGCGTGGACGTCGCGGCCAACCGGGTGCTGCTCGACGACCTGTGCGAGTTGATGACGGACGGGAGCATGTGCGCGATGGGTGGTCTCACCCCGATGCCGGTCCGGAGCATCCTCACGCACTGGCCGGAGGCGCTGACGCCTGAGCGGGCCGGACTCGAGCGGGCCGGAGCGACCGAGAGGTGACCACGATGGACAACGCGCCCGACGGCAGAGCTGGGTGTGCCGGAGTCACCGTCCGCCTCGACGGTGCCCCGGTGCGGGTACCGAGCGGTACCTCGGTGCTGCAGGCGGCGGCGGCCGCCGGGGTCGCCGTCCCGAGACTCTGCGCGACCGACAGCCTGCAGCCCTTCGGGTCGTGCCGGCTCTGCCTGGTGGAGATCGACGGTGTCAAGGGCACGCCCGCCTCCTGCACGACCCCGTGCAGCGACGGGATGGTGGTACGTACCCAGACCGAGCGGCTGGCGAAGCTCCGCCGGGGTGTGCTGGAGCTCTACATCTCCGATCACCCGCTGGACTGCCTCACGTGCGCGGCGAACGGCGACTGCGAGCTGCAGGACATGGCTGCGGTGACCGGGTTGCGCGACGTCCGGTACGGCTTCGCGGGGGAGAACCACGGCGACGCGCCGAAGGACACCTCGAACCCGTACTTCGACTTCGATCCCGGCAAGTGCATCGTGTGCTCGCGCTGCGTCCGGGCCTGTGACGAGATCCAGGGCACGTTCGCGCTGACGATCGAAGGCCGGGGTTTCGGCTCCGCCGTGTCGCCGGGCGGCAGCACGTTCCTCGGCTCCGAGTGCGTCTCCTGCGGCGCCTGCGTCCAGGCGTGCCCGACGGCGACGCTCACCGAGCGGCGCGTCGTCCAGCTCGGGCTGCCGACCCGCGCGGTCCGGACGACGTGCGCCTACTGCGGGGTCGGCTGCTCCTTCACGGCGGAACTGCGTGGCACCGAGGTGGTCCGGATGGTGCCGGACGCCGACGGCGGCGCGAACGCGGGCCACTCCTGCGTCAAGGGACGGTTCGCCTGGGGCTACGCCACCCATGCCGACCGGGTGTTGGCGCCGATGGTCCGCGACTCGATCGACGACCCGTGGCGCACGGTGAGCTGGGACGAGGCGATCGACCACACCGCGCGGCGCCTCCTCGCGATCCAGGCCGCGTACGGCACCGGCGCCATCGGGGCGATCACGTCGTCCCGGTGCACCAACGAGGAGGTGTACGTCGTCCAGAAGATGGTCCGGGCGGCATTCGGCAACAACAACGTCGACACCTGCGCCCGGGTCTGCCACTCGCCGACCGGGTACGGGCTGAAGCAGACCTTCGGGACGTCGGCCGGCACCCAGGACTTCGCGTCGGTGGAGGCCTCGGACGTGGTCCTGCTCATCGGGGCCAACCCCACCGACGGGCACCCGGTGTTCGCCTCCCGGCTCAAACGCCGGCTGCGGCAGGGGGCCCGGCTGATCGTCGTCGACCCGCGCCGGATCGACCTGGTGCGCTCGCCGCACGTCGAGGCCGCCCACCACCTGCAGCTGGCCCCGGGAACGAACGTCGCGATCGTGAACGCGCTCGCGCACGTCGTCGTCACCGAAGGGCTGCTGGACGCCGCGTTCGTCGCCGAGCGATGCGAGGGCACGCCGGAGTGGCTGGAGTTCATCCGCCGCGAGGAGAACTCGCCCGAGGCGGTCGAGCAGGTCACCCAGGTGCCGGCCGCCGACGTCCGAGCCGCGGCCCGGCTCTACGCGACCGCTCCCAACGCCGCGATCTACTACGGCCTCGGCGTCACCGAGCACAGCCAGGGTTCGACGATGGTCATGGGTATGGCGAACCTGGCGATGGCGACCGGCAACATCGGTCGGCCCGGTGTCGGAGTGAACCCGTTGCGCGGTCAGAACAACGTGCAGGGCTCCTGCGACATGGGCTCGTTCCCGCACGAGCTGCCGGGGTACCGGCACGTATCGGACGACGCGGTCCGGTCCGTCTTCGAGACCCTGTGGGGTCGCGAGCTGCTCGCCGAGCCGGGCCTGCGCATCCCGAACATGTTCGACGCCGCGATCGACGGCACCTTCCGGGCGCTGTACGTGCAGGGCGAGGACCTCGCGCAGTCCGACCCCAACACGGCCCACGTGTCCCGGGCGCTGCGGGCGATGGAGCTGGTGGTCGTCCAGGACCTGTTCCTGAACGAGACGTCGCGGTTCGCGCACGTCTTCCTCCCCGGGACGTCGTTCCTGGAGAAGGACGGCACGTTCACGAACGCTGAGCGCCGGATCAACCGGGTCCGCCCGGTGATGCCGCCGAGGGCCGGCAAACACGAGTGGGAGATCGTCTGCGACGTGGCTCAGGCGATGGGCTACCCGATGACCTATGATCACCCGGCTCAGATCATGGACGAGATCGCGACCACCACGCCCACCTTCGCGGGCGTCTCCTTCGACCTGCTCGACAAGGTCGGGTCCGTGCAGTGGCCGTGCAACGCGGTGGCGCCGGAGGGGACGCCGATCATGCATGTCGGCGGGTTCGTCCGGGGCAAGGGACAGCTGATCCCGACGCCGTACGTGCCGACGAACGAGCGCTCGACCCGGCGGTTCCCGCTCATCCTGACCACCGGACGCATCCTGTCCCAGTACAACGTGGGGACCCAGACGCGACGGACGGCGAACGTGGTCTGGCACGGCGAGGACGTCCTGGAGATCCACCCGCACGACGCGGAGGTGCGGGGCGTCGTGGACGGCGACCTGGTGAGCCTGGCGTCCCGGGTCGGGGAGACGACCCTGCCGGCGCGGATCTCCGAGCGGATGCCGGTCGGCGTCGTGTTCACCACGTTCCACCATCCGGCGACCGGGGTGAACGTGGTCACCACGGAGTTCTCCGACTGGGCCACGAACTGCCCGGAGTACAAGGTGACCGCGGTCCAGGTCAGCCGCGTGCAGCGGGCCCCGGCCGGGCGGGACGCCGGCCCGGCGCCGTCCGCGGCCGGGTCCGGGCCGGCGCCGCGGCCCGTCGCGCAGGCAGGGGCGTGACGGGTGTGGTGGTGACGACCCAGGTCCGGATGGCGAACGACATCGCGGCGCAGTTCGGGTACCTGCCGCCCCAGGCCGCGGCGCGCGCGGTCGCGAACCACCTGCGCTCGTTCTGGGAGCCACGCCTGCGGGCCGAGCTCGTCCGGCACGTCGCTGCCGGCGGCGCCGGCCTCGACCCGATCGTCATCGAGGCCGCCGCCCTGCTCTGACTCCCGATCCGCCGGCCGCGCCGCGATGGCCTCCGCCGGTGGGGCAGCCCGCCCCAGGGGGGAGGGGCGGGCTGCCGATGGAGGGCCGGTCCGGGCCGGAGATCAGGCGCGACCCCAGGGCAGGTTGCGGTACGTGGCCGCGGTCTCGGGTTGCAGCGTGGTCGGCTGCAGCTCGTACTGCTTCCACAGGTTGAACAGGCAGTCGTAGAGGAACTGGCCGGGCTTGGGGTGGTTCACGTCCCCCGCGTGCGACTTGGCCCAGGAGTAGAAGGCCTTGACGAACGCCGGGGACTCACCGCCGCCGTCCGAGTCGCCCGGGTCGCCGTTGTTGCTGTACTCGTTGACCGCGAACGGCAGGCCCATGCTCTGGGCGAACTCGCGGTGCTTCTCGATGCCGAGCGGGGAGCCGTTGCCCGCGGTGGCGTTGAACTTGTCCTCGCAGCTCGCCTCGGTCGTGCAGTGCGGCCAGGAATTGTACGAGTCCGCCCCGTAGACGTCGACGGTCGGTCGGCCCTCGGCGTCCGGGCCGGGCACCAGCCTGCGGACGTCCGCCATCCCGCCCGAGCTGCCGTCGTTGACGCTCAGCACGAGTTTGACCCCCGGGAACACCTGGTACCGGACGTTCGACAGCTGGACGAACGCCTTGCGGAAGTCGGTCTCCTGGCCGGCCTCGACCCGCCAGGCGCTGCTGGACAGGTTCATCTCGTGCGCGAACCGGAGGTAGAGCCGGCCCGGATCGCGGGTGCCCCAGCACCGCTTCGCGGTGGTGAGCATCCGGGTCCACCGATCGTTGTAGGCACCGTTCGCGGCGGCTGACCAGGAGTCGCCCTGGTTGAGGAAGATGCCGCCCACGGCGAGGTCCAGCGGGCGGTCCCACTTGCCCTCGCTGTACTGACCACCGCAGATCGAGTAGAGCTCCTGCTGCACCGACGGGTTCGCGTCGTCCCACGTTCCGGCGATCCCGGCGGGGGTGCCCCGCCAGTGGTCGAATCCGCCGTCGGCCAGGTTGTCCCCGCTGGCGCCGGAGAACCATCCCCGCCGGACGTTCGCCGGGAGCTCCGGCTTGGCCGACGCCGACGTGGACGGCGACGGGCCCGGCGAGGTGGACGGCGACGTGGCCGGCGAGGTGGACGGCGACGGGCCCGGCGAGGTGCTGGTGGGCGACGCGAGCGTCGACGTCGGGGACTGCTCGTCGGACGGCGTGGTCGTCAGGAGCGGCGGCGCCGGCACCGGGGTGCGGAGCGACGACGCCTCCAGGTTCGTCATCTTCACCGTGGGTGAGGTCTGCCAGACCGTCGCCACCACCGCATGCCCGGAGTAGTCGCGTGGCAGGCCGTGGGAGGCGACCAGGTGCCCGTCCCACAGGATGCGGACGGTGCGGCCCGTCACCTCGGCCCGGAACAGGCCGTCGGTGGCGTGCGGGAAGGCGCCGGTGATGACCTTCTCGCCGGTTGGCTCGATCCGCCACCCGGTGCCGGAGACGGCGATCCGCACCCGGTCGTGGCGGTTCGCGTACCGCAGCAGGAACCCCGCGCTGTGCCGGCCGTCGACGAGGCCGCTCAGCTGGGCCTGCGCGTACTGGTCGGCGCTGTCCGTCTTGCCCAGGGACCGGTCGTTGTACCAGGCCCAGGCGCCGGTGGGGGCGTACGACAGGCGCGTCATCGGGGATTCGGCCTGGCTGCGGGTGGCCACCACGACCGCGGCGGTGGACGTCATCCCCGCCACCAGCGCGATCCCCAGGGTCTTGCGCAGGAGGCTCAGCCGCGCACGGCCCGGCGTCCCGGCACCGCGTCGGGACGTGGCCGCGCTGCGCGCGCGGGTCAGGCTCCGGGAGGAGCCGGTGGCGGCGCGAGCCGCTCGGCGGGTCCGCGGTGCCGCGGAGGGTGGGGAGAGGGCCGCGGAGGGTGGGGAGAGGGGAGACCCCGAGGCCGGAACCGGGGCCCGCGAGTGGGCCGGCCGGTCGCCACGGATCTCGGGGGGCGGCTTTGCGGAATCCTGCGCATCCAGGTCGGCGATCTCGTAATGTGACGCCTGCCTCGATGCGGCGGCGCCCCCGTAAGGGGAAGGGCGTCCCCGGCTGGGGGGCGGCGCGGTGCGGTGGTTCACGGTGCGGGTGGAGTGTTCCGCGTCACGACGTGCTCGACGGCCACCCGGAGCCACGTCCGGGGGATGTTCACCGTCTCCTAGGGCCATGCCTTCGAACCTAGGTAGCGCGATGTTCAACCACGCTCAGGGGTCCGTCAAGAGAACCTTATGATCGTCAGCGGGCGGTCAACGCCCGGCTGGTCTGGGCATGCGGCCGGTAGATACCCAGTAAATTCGTTCTTCGTGACGAAACAGTCACGCTACGACGCGATGGGTGCGGTCAGCGGCCCCAGGGAAGGCTCCGGTATGCGGCGGCCGTCTGCGGCTGCACGGTGGCCGGCCACAAGGCGAACTGCCGCCGCAGGTTGAAGTGGATCTCGTAGAGCAGCTGTCCGGGTTCGGGGTGCGCGACGTTCCCGGCGTGGGCCCGGGCCCAGGCATGGAACTGGCGCACGTACAGCGGGGATTCCCCGCCGCCCCCGGCGCTGCCCGCCTCGCCGTTGTTGGCCCACTCGCTGATCGCGAACGGCACACCCATCCGCTCGGCGAACTGCCGGTGCCTCTCGATCCCGAGCGGCACACCACCCGGGTACTCGCCGTTCGCCTTGCGGGTGAACTCGGACGACGTGGACACGTGCGGGTACTGGTTGTAGGAGTCGACGGCGTACACATCGGCGACGCGGCGTCCCCGGGCGTCGCGGCCCGGCCAGAGCTTGCGGATGTCCAGGCCGCCGAGGCCACCGTCGGTGCCGTCGTTCGGGCACAGCACGAGCCGGGCCCCGGGCAGGATCCGGTACCGCAGGGTGGAGAACCGGGTGATGGCCCGGGCGAAGTCGCGCTCCTCGCCACGGTGGACCGCCCAGTCGTTGGGCAGGTTCATCTCGTGCGCGAACCGGAGGTAGAGCAGCCGTGGGTCCCGGTCGCCCCAGCACCTGCGGATGCGCTGCAGGGCGGCGGTCCAGCGGGCGTCATACCGGCCGGCGGCCGCGGCCGCCCAGGTCTCGCCCCGGGAGTGGTAGATCGCTCCCACCGCGATGTCCAGCGGGCCGTTCCAGCCGGCCCACCCGCCGCTGCCGCAGATCGACCACTCGTTGATCTGCGCGTCATAGGTGTCGTTCCAGGTGCCCCCGATCTGCACCGGCGTGCCCCGCCAGGCGCCGTATCCACCGCTCGCGGCTGCGTCGCCGGAGGCCCCGGACCACCACGTCCGGGCCGGGGCGTCCACGGCCGAGCGCGCCGCCGGGGGGCCGGGGGTCGGGACGACGCCCCGCGAGGCTGTCGCCGGAGCCCGCGACGAGCGCGACGACGTCGGCGGCAGGGTGGCCGCGCGCAGCGAACGCAGCCGCACCACCGGGCGAGCCTGGCGCACGGTCGGCACGACGTGCCGACCCGGGTAGTCGCCGACGACCTCGCGGACGGCGACCAGCACGCCGTTCCAGCGGACGCGGACCGCGCGCCCCTGGACCTCGACCCGCAGGGTGCCGCTCGGGCCGTGCGAGAACTGTCCGCCCAGCGGGACGCCGCCGCTGGGCTCGATCCGCCAGTCGGTCCCCGAGACGCTGACCCGGATCCGGCTGGTGCGGTTGGCGTACCGCAGCATGAACCCCGCCCGCTCGGCGTCGTCCAGCAGGCCGGTGACGCTCGCCTGCGCGTACTGGTCGGCTCCGCGCGTCCGGCCGAGGGTGACGTCGTTGAACCATGCTCCGGTTCGACTGGTGGAGTACCCGGCACGTGCGAGGGCGACAGGGGGCGGCTGCGCCAGTCCGGCGGTGGCCGTCGTCGTCCCGGCGATCACGGTGACCGCCAGCATGACGACGGCGAGGGCGGACTGCCTCCGGGTGGGCCGGCGTTCGGCGGCGGCTCGGTGACCGGACGCAGGGGGACCGGAAGCAGGGGGACCGGACATGCGCTCACTCCCGAAGCGATGGTGTGCGGGCCGTCACCGCCCCCCGGCGTGTGTCGGGAGCATCGTGGCCGCGCCCGCCACGCCCGGCGCCGGCGCCACGCGCACGGTGTGCCGCAGCCGCTCGGTTTCACCTGATCGGGGCGCCCGACGTCCCCCGGTCCGCCCCGTGGGCCCGGGCGCGCGGGGGATGGCGATCAGGCCGGGCCCGTCCCCCACTTCAGCGCCCGGTAGGCCGCCGCCGTCCGGGGCTGGTCGGTGCGGGGCCAGAAGGCGTACTGGTTCCACAGGTTGAAGTGGATCTCGTACAGCAGCTGGCCGGGCGCCGGGTGGCGGACGTCGCCGGCGTGGGAGGCCGCCCAGCGGTAGAACTCCTGGACGTACGTCGGGGACTCCCCGCCGCCCCCGGCGTTGTCCGGGTCGCCGTTGTTGCTCCATTCGCCGATCGCGAACGGTGCGCCGACCTGGGCGGCGAACTGGCGGTGTTTCTCGATCCCCAGCGGGATGCCGTTCGGGTACACCCCGTTGATCTTCTTGAGAAACTCCGCGCGGGTCGTCACGTGCGGGTGCATGTTGTAGGAGTCGACGGCGTAGACATCGGCGACGGGCCGCCCCTGGGCGTCCTTGCCGGGCCACAGCTTGCGGATGTCCAGTCCGCCCAGGCCCGGGTCGGTGCCGTCGTTGGCGCACAGCACGATCCTGGCTCCGGGCAGGATCTGGTGGCGCAGGTCGGAGTAGATCGTGAGGGCCTTGACGAACGCCGCCTCCTCTCCGGCGCGCACGTGCCAGTTGATGCTCAGCAGGTTCATCTCGTGCGCGAACCGGATGTAGAGCAGCGCCGGGTCACGCGATCCCCAACACTCCTTGATCCGGGTGAGGTTCTTGGTCCAGCGCGCCGTGTAGGCCCCCTTCGCGGCCGCGGCCCAGGTCTCGCCGCGGGTCACGTCGATGGCGCCGATCGCGACGTCCAACGGCTTGTTCCACGTCGTCCAGGCGCCCTTGCAGATCGAGTACATCTCGACCTGCTCGGCGTTCCCGTTGTCCCAGGTGCCGCCGATCTGGATCGGGGTGCCTCGCCAGGCGCCGTACCGCCCGTCCGCCGATTCGTCGCTGGACGCGCCGGACAGCCACCCCTGCCATGCCGCCGAGGGCGTCGCGGAAGCCGCCGTGGACGGCGCGGCACTGGTCGGGGTGACGGGCCCGGACGGCGTCGCCACCCGGGACGGCCCGTGCCGGTGGTGGAGGGACGCCGCAGCCAGCCCGGCGACCGTCAGAGCTCCCACCGAGGCGACGACGATCGCCGCCGTGACGAGTCGTCTGCGCATCCAGTGCCTCCCCTGGGCGCGTGCCGCGGCCGCATCCCGATCGTCTCCCGCCCCCGGTGCCCATCCTGCCCTCCCTCGCGCCGGCTCGGAGCCGAACACCGCACAGCCCCGGGGACCTCGGGCGCCGGGCGGTCGGTCCGGAGCCCGGTGGGGGGCGGCCCGGGTTCAGCGGGTGGCGGGGGAGGTCATGGTTCAGCCGCTGGCGACCGCGATCAGGGCGACGGTGCTCAGCGTGAGCACGGCGAAGACTGCCGTCCGGGCGGCATGCAGGGCCCGGTGCTCGGTGGCCGGGGCGTAGAAGGGGTTGACCGACGGCGCCATCAGCAGGCAGGTGAGCAGCGCCACCACCACCAGACCGGTGCCGGAGAGGGTGGCGAGTGGCCGGAGCAGGGCGACCAGGCCCGGGGAGCCGGTGGCGTGGCCGGCGGGGGAACCGGCCGCACCGGCCGGTTCCGCTCCCGAGCCGTGCGCCGCGATCCAGACCCAGGCGACGGCCGACAGCACCAGGGCCAGCCCGTTGCCGGCCACCTGGAACCCGGCGAGCACCCGCTCGACGGCGTCCAACCGGGGATCCCGCACGCCGACGGCAGCCGCCTGGCGCCGGGCGCGGCGGCTGAGCACCAGGGCGATCGTCGGGGGAGCGGGCGCCGGCGCGGCCCACCCAGCCGCCGGTGGGGGAGGTGAGGCGTGACGCACGTGACGCGCGGCAGGCGCGCCCGGTGTCCATGGCATCCTGCGTCTCACCCCACCTGTCCTCCGACGCAGTCCGACTGCGCCGGGCGCCCGTCACCCAGCCTCCGGCCCCGTCGCGGCGCTACCACCAGTACACGCCAGCCCGGAGCGGCGGCGCAAGGACGCGGCGGCCGGCCGATCTTGGCCACGGCACCGGCCCGGTGCCGAGGGGCCCGGCGCGGAGATCCGCTCCGACGGCGAGATCCGCTCCGACGGCGACTCTACGGGTCCGGGCGGGACGTTGGGCCCGACCCGTCACAGTTGGCGACGGCACCCTTGGTGAGGCCGGCGGTGCCGGGAGCCGGACGGGCGGGGGCGGGAGCGCATGGTCGATCAGCGGCGGATCGTCGTGGTGGGCGGTGGGATCAGTGGCCTGGCGACCGGCTACCACCTGGGTCGGGGCGGATGTCAGGTCACCGTGCTGGAGGCGGCCGACGTCGCGGGGGGCCGGATCGCCACCGAGCCGGTGGCGGGCGTCGAGGTGGACACCGGGCCGGACGCCCTGCTGATGCGCTCGCCCGCGGCGTCCGCCCTGGTGGCGGAACTCGGGCTCGAGCCGCTGCTGCGCCCGCCGGCGGCCGGCGGGGCGTACGTGTGGAGCGGTGGCCGGCTGCGGCCGCTGCCCCCGGGGTCCGTGTTCGGCGTCCCCCAGCGGCTGCTGCCGCTGCTGCGATCCGGGCTGCTGGGCCCGGCGGGGTTCGTCCGGGCGGGCGCCGATCTGGTGCTGCCGCGCCTCCCGGCCGCCGCGACCGCCGATCCGACGATCGAGGAGCTGCTACGACCCCGGTTCGGTCGCCAGGTGTATGAGCGGATCGTCGAGCCGATGCTCGGCGGCGTCCACGCCGGGCGTGCCGGGCACCTGTCGGCCCGGAGCGCGGTGCCGGAGGTGGCCGCGCTCGCGGTCCGCCACCGCAGCCTGTACCTGGGACTTCGTGGCCTGGACGCGGCCCGTCGCGGCGCGCCCCCCGCGCCGGCGCCGTTGATGACGTTGGAAGGCGGTCTGGCCGTTCTCGTCCACGCGGTGCGGCAGGGCATCCTCACGGCGGGTGGTCAGGTCCTCACGGCAGCCCGGGCAGGCGCGGTGTCGGTCGGCGGGGGCGGCGCCGGCTACCGGATCGTCGGCGACGGGTTCGACCCGATCGAGGCGGACGACGTCGTGCTGGCCACCCCGGCACCCGAGGCGGCCCGGCTGCTGCGGCCGGTTGCCCCGGTCGCGAGCGACGCGCTGGCCGGAATCCGTTACGCCGGCGTCGCGACGGTGGTTCTGGCGTATCGCGCCGGGGAGGCCGTGCTGCCGCCCGGCACCGGGTTCCTGGTGCCTCCGGTGGAGGGCCGGCTCCTGGTCGGCTGCACCTGGACGACGGCCAAGTGGCCTCACCTGGTGACGGCGGCCGCCGCGCGGTCCGGCACCGCGGCTCCGGTCCTGGTCCGGGCGATGGTGGGCCGGGACGGCGACCAGGCCTGGGCGGCGCTGGACGACGACGACCTGGTCCGCGCCGTCCGGGCCGAGCTCGCGGCCGCCACCGGCGTGCGGGCCGAGCCCGTCGTCGTCCGGGTGCGGCGCCTGCCGGCGGCGATGCCCCAGTACACGGTCGGGCACGCCCGCCGCCTCGATGCCGTTCGGGACGGTCTCGCCGCGCTGCCCGGCGTGCACCTGACCGGCGCGGGCTACCGCGGTGTGGGGATCGCGGCGTGCCTCCACCAGGCCCAGCAGGTCGCGGCGCAGATCCTCTCCCGGCCGACCCCGGCGCTCCGGGACGCATCGTGACCGGGCCCGTTCCCAGGAACGTCTCCGGACCCGTCTCCGGGGTGCCGTCAGGCGGCCACGTCGACTTCGCCCGCCGCCCGATGCTGGTCTTCTGGGAGACCACGCGGGCGTGCGGGCTCGCCTGTCGGCACTGCCGGGCGAGCGCGACGCCGCACGCGTTGCCGGGCGAGCTGACCGCGGCGGAGGGTGCGGCGCTGGTCGATCAGGTCGCCGCCTTCGGCCGGCCCTACCCCGTCCTCGTGCTCACCGGCGGTGACTGCCTGCTGCGCCCCGATCTCTGGGATCTCGTCGAGCGGGCGACGTCCGCCGGGATCCCCACAGCGCTGTCGCCGTCCGTGACGCCGTCGTTGACCCCCGCCGCCGTGGAGCGGATGGCCCGCTCCGGGGTCAAGGCCGTCTCGGTCAGCCTGGACGGCGCCAGCGCCGCCACTCACGAGGGCGTCCGCGGCGTCCCGGGGCACTTCGCGCAGACGCTGGACGCGCTCGGTCGGCTGCTGGACGCCGGCCTGACGGTGCAGGTCAACACCACCGTGATGCGATCCACGGTGGGCGAACTGGCGGACGTCGCCGCGATCGTGGCGGAGACCGGCGCGCACATCTGGGAGGTCTTCTTCCTCGTGCAGGTGGGCCGCGGCACGGGCGAGGGCGAGCTGACACCGGCGGAGAACGACGAGGTCTGTCACCTGCTCTACGACGCGTCGCACCACGGGTTCGTGGTGCGCACGGTCGAGGCGCCGTTCTTCCGTCGGGTGGTGGCCGAGCGCCGTGCTGGCGTCCCGCCCCCCTGCGGCGATCTCTACCAGCGACTGTCCGCCCGGCTGGTCGACCGCCTCGGCCCGGCCGCCGGCCGCTCCAGCGCGCACACGGCGTCCACCCGGGACGGCAAGGGGATCGTGTTCGTCGCCCACGACGGCGCGGTGTACCCCGCCGGGTTCCTGCCCTTGCCGCTGGGGTCCGTGCGGGACCGGGGGCTCGCCGAGATCTATCGGGACGACGCCCGGCTGGCCGACGTGCGTGGCGCCCGTTTCTCCGGCCGGTGCGGCGCCTGCGGGTACGCCGACCTGTGCGGTGGGTCGCGGGCCCGGGCTTTCGCCGCGACGGGCGATTTGCTCGCCGAGGATCCGGCCTGCGCCTATGTCCCCGCCTGACTCCTCCCCGGGGCAGGGCGATCGGGCCCCGGCACGCCCGGCCGGGGCCAGCTACCTTGAATGATCCACACAACCCGCGATGACCAACGGGCGAGTGCGTCAGGCCAGGACCGAAACGCTAACCGATGGTTCGCTTGGACGTCCACTCGCCCTTGGAGAACACCTTGGGGTCCACGCCCACGCCCAGGGTATGCCGATTTGTCATATCGTAGCAGAACCACTTCGCGACCTCGTAGTACCCTCCCGGGCGCAGGGCCGCCTTGGTGACCACCTGTGTGAAGGCGACGCTCCCATTACTGAACTGGCCGGCCACGTCAT
>DATDMG010000358.1:0-6431 GCA_036518955.1 Kineosporiaceae bacterium
CGGGATCGGGGCGTACACCGCCGCGGCGGTGGCGACGTTCGCGTTCCGGAGCCGGCATGCCGTCGTCGACACGAACGTCCGGCGGGTACTCGCCCGGGCCGTCACCGGCGCCGCGCACGCGGCGCCGTCGCTCACCGCCGCCGAGGCCCGGCTCGCCGCCGAACTGGTGCCGGACGACGACGATGTCGCCGCCCGGTGGGCGGTGGCCTCGATGGAGCTGGGCGCCCTGGTCTGCACCGCGCGGGCGCCCCGGTGCGGGGACTGCCCGGTCCTGGACCGCTGCCGGTGGCAGCGGAACGGCGCGCCGGAGCCTGCCGACCCGCCGCGACGCGGCCAGACCTACGCCGGGACCGACCGGTACGTGCGAGGCCTCCTCCTGGCCGCGCTGCGGGCCACCCCCGAGCCCGTCGGGGCGCGCGCGCTCGCGGCCGCCGCTCCGGACGCGCTGCTGCGGGATCAGGGCCAACGCGACCGCTGCCTGGACAGCCTGGTCGCCGACGGGCTGGTCGAGCCCGTGCACGGCGGCCGCTTCCGGCTGCCCTCCACGGCGGCCGCGGTGCCGACCGCGCAGGACGCGGTCCCGGGCCGGGCGGCGGAATAGGCGAGGCGAACCGCACGGCCAGGATGCGAGGATCGGACCGTGGGCGCGGGCGCGGTGCGAGACGCGGTTCGCACCGTCACCGTCCTGGTCGGCGCCGGGTTCCGTCGGCACAGCCGCTACCACGGCGCGATCATCGGCGGCGCCGCCGCGAACACGATGTTCGGGCTGCTGCGGGCCAGCCTGGTGGCCGCGACCATCACGACCGCGGGCGGCCGGCTCGGTGGCTACGCGATCGCCACCGGCGTCACCTACGTATGGGTGACGCAGGCGCTCATCGGCCCCGCGCAGGTCTTCTACTGGGAAGATCTGGCCGTCCGGGTGCGGACGGGGGACATCGTCGTCGACCTCGCCCGGCCGCTCGACCTGCAGGCCCAGTTCGGCGCCCTGGACCTCGGCCGGGCGCTGGCCGTCACCATCCCGCGGGCGGCGCCGCCCCTGACGATCGGCGCCCTCACCTTCGGGCTCTCGCTGCCGGGCGACCCGTGGGCGTACCTGGCCGGCGGCTGCGCGGTCCTTCTCGGCGTCGGCGTCTCGTTCGCCTGCCGCTACCTGGTGAACCTCTGTGCGATCTGGCTGCTCGACATCCGCGGGGTGGCCACGGTCTACTTCACGGTGTCGACGGTGTTGTGCGGGCTCGTCGTCCCGGTGCACTGGTTCCCGGACTGGCTGGCCGCCCTGGACGCCGCCACCCCGTTCCCGTCGATCCTGCAGACGCCCGCCGACGTCCTCACCGGCCGGGTGGTCGGCCCCGCGGCCGGTCGGCTGCTGGCCGTGCAGGTGAGTTGGCTCGCCGCGGTGCTCCTCGCCGGCCGGCTCGTGCAGCAGGTCGGGCTGCGCCGGCTGGTGGTGCAGGGTGGCTGAGCTCGCGGCGTCCCTGCGCGCCTACCGGACCCTGCTCGGTGCCCGGCTGCACTCGCAACTCGTGTACCGCGCGTCCTTCGGCCTGGACCTCGTCGGCAGCGTGGCTGTGGCGGTGACCGACTTCACCGAGGTGTACGTCATCTTCCACAACGTCCCGACGCTCGGTGGCCTGGACGTGGGGGGCGCGTTCCTGGTGTTCGGTCTGGCGACGCTGGGCTTCGCCCTCGCCAACGCCTGCTGCGGCGAGCTGGACACCATGCCGCAGTTCATCCGGACCGGAGCGCTCGAGATCATGCTGCTGCGGCCGATGCCGTTGCTGGCCCAGATCATCACCGGTGACGTCCGGCTGAAGCGGATCGGCGGCGCGGTGGTCGGCGGCGCCGTCCTCGCCACCGGGCTGGTCCTCGCCCACGTCACCTGGACGCCGCAGCGGGTCGCCCTCGTCGTGCTCAGCCCGCTCAGCGGAGCCCTGGTCTTCAGCGCGCTGTTCGTCGTCGCCGGCGCCGTCCAGTTCTGGCTGGTGGACGCCGCTGACGTCACCAACGCCTTCACCTACGGCGGCGCCTACGCCTCCCGGTACTCGTCGGGAGCGATGCCGCTGCCGATCCGGCTGCTGTTCGCGTTCATCATCCCCACCGCGTTCACCGCGTACCTGCCGGCCCTCGCCGTCCTCGGTCTGCCCGGGCCGCCGTGGCTGCCGGCCTGGCTGGGCTGGTGCGCGCCGGCGGTGGGCGTCCTCGCGTGGCTGGCGGCGCTGGTCATCTGGCGGGTCGGGGTGCGGCACTACACGGGAGCGGGCGGATGAGCGTCATCGTCGAGGTCGAGGGCCTCGTCCGGGAGTTCCAGGTGCGGACGGCGGGAGGCTGGCTGCGGCGCGGGCGCCACGTCGTCCGTGCGGTTGACGAGATCAGCTTCTGCCTGCGGCCCGGGGAGACGGTCGGCTACATCGGCGCCAACGGTGCCGGCAAGTCCACCACGATCAAGATAGTCACCGGGATCCTCACCCCCACGGCGGGCCGCGTGCGCACCTGCGGGCTCGTTCCGATCACGCACCGGCGGCGCCTGGCCCGCCACATCGGCGTCGTCTTCGGTCAGCGTTCCCAGCTCTGGTGGGACCTCCCGCTCGGCGAGTCGCTGCGCATCCTCGCGGCGATCCATCGCCTGCCCTCCGCGCGGTACCGTGACCGGCGGGACGAGTTGGTGGAGCGCCTGGACCTCGGCGACTTCCTCGATCGGCCGGTGCGCCAGCTCTCGCTGGGGCAGCGCATGCGCGGCGAGGTCGCGGCCGCGCTGCTGCACTCCCCCGAGCTGATCGTGCTCGACGAGCCGACCGTCGGCCTGGACGTGCTGAGCAAGGAGCGGCTGCGCCTCTTCCTCCTCGACGAACTGGCGGCCCATGGCCGCACCCTGCTGCTGACCACCCATGACATGGACGACGTGGAGCGGCTCTGTCGCAGGCTCCTGGTGGTCGACCGTGGCCGGCTGGTCTACGACGGTGACCAGGCCGGACTGGCGGCCCGGGTCGGCGCCCGCCGCGTGCTCGTCGTCGACCTCGCCGAGCCGTGCCCCCCGCTGGACGCCGTCCCGGGAACCACCCTGCTGTCGACGCAGGGCGGGTTGCGCCAGCGGCTGGCGTTCTCACCCACCCGGACGACGGCGGCGTCCGTCCTGCAGGCCGTCAGCGAGCGGGCCACCGTGCGAGACCTGTCCATCGAGGAGCCCGACATCGAGGACGTCGTCCGCCGGCTGTACCAGGGCAGCCAGCCGTGATCCAGTCCGGGCGCCGGCTCACCAGGTGAGCGCGGGGGTGCGCACCGGCGCGTCCCACAGGCGCAGCAGCTCGTCGTCCACCCGGAGCAGGGAGAGCGAGCACCCGGCCATGTCCAAGCTGGTGATGTAGTTCCCGACGAGGTTGCGGGCGATCCGGACGCCGGCCCGTTCCAGCAGCACGGCCGCCTCGCCGTACATCAGGTACAGCTCGATCAGCGGCGTCGCGCCCATCCCGTTGAGGAACAGGATGCTCGGGCCGCCGGTGAAGTCGAAGTCCTCCAGGATGGGCCGGATCAACATCTCGGCGATCTCCTGTGCCGGCGCCAGCGGTACCCGGCGCCGCCCCGGCTCCCCGTGGATGCCGATCCCGATCTCCATCTGGTCGTCCGGCAGGTCGAACGTCGGGCGACCGGCCGCGGGCACCGTGCACGAGGTCAGGGCCATGCCCATGCTCCGGCCGGCCGCGTTGACCGTCCGAGCGAGCTCAGCGACCTCGGCGAGGCACCGGCCCTCCTCGGCGGCCGCCCCGGCGATCTTCTCGGCCAGCACGGTGACCCCGACCCCGCGCCGCCCGGCCGTCCACGTGCTGTCCTGCACGGCGACGTCGTCGTCGATCACCACGGACGCGACGTCGACCCCTGCCTCGGCCGCCAGTTCGGCGGCAAGCTCGAAGTTCATCACATCGCCGGTGTAGTTCTTCACGATGTGCAGGACCCCGCCGCCGCCGTCCACGGCGGCCGTCGCCGCCAGGATCTGATCGGGCACCGGCGAGGTGAAGATCTCGCCCGGACAGGCGGCGTCCAGCATGCCCCGGCCGACGAACCCGGCATGCAGCGGTTCGTGACCGGAACCGCCGCCGGAGACCACGCCGACCTTGCCGCGCTGCGGGGCGTCCGCGCGCCGGACGACCCGGAGGTCGGCGTCCACGGCCAGCCCGGGATGCGCGGCTGCCATCCCCCGCAGCGCCTCGAGGACGACGGAGTCGACGCCGTTGATCAGCTTCTTCATCGAAGGGCTCCGTCCCCCAGAGATCACCAGGACGGTGGGGACACCGCCCCGGTCGTTGACGCTTCACAGCATGCCGCGCGGCGTCCCCCTCGTCACCACGGCCCGACCCTCCACCAGCCGCGACAACACGAACGGGCCGCCCGGTTCACGGGCGGCCCGTTCGTGTGCCTTCGAGTCGGCCTTCGAGAGGTCAGGCCTCCTCACCTGCAGCGGCCGGCTTGGACGGCGCACCGGCCGGCTCGATCGGCGGGGTGTCCAGCAGGGCCGACTTCATCGCCCCCTCGAACGTGAGGTGCGCCTGCTCGGTGCCCTCGTCGACGACGTCCACCGCGACGATCTGGCCGGGCCGCAGCCGGCCGTAGAGGATCTCCTCGGAGAGGGTGTCCTCGATCTCGCGCTGGATCGTGCGGCGCAGCGGTCGCGCACCCAGGACCGGGTCGTACCCCTTGCGGGCCACGTAGTTCTTCGCGGCCGCGGTCAGCACGATCCCCATGTCCTTGTCCTTCAACCGCTCGTCCACCTTCGCGATCATCAGGTCGACGATCTCGACGATCTCGTCCTGGGACAGCTGCGGGAACACGATCGTGTCATCCACCCGGTTGAGGAACTCCGGCCGGAAGTGCTGCTTGAGCTCGTCGTTGACCTTGTTCTTCATCCGCTCGTACCCGGTCTTGGTGTCCCCACCCATCTGGAACCCGATCTGCACGCCCTTGGCGATGTCCCGGGTACCCAGGTTGGTCGTCATGATGATCACGGTGTTCTTGAAGTCGACCACCCGACCCTGGCTGTCGGTCAACCGACCGTCCTCGAGGATCTGCAACAGGCTGTTGAAGATGTCCGCGTGGGCCTTCTCCACCTCATCGAACAACACCACCGAGAACGGCTTGCGGCGGACCTTCTCGGTCAGCTGCCCGCCCTCCTCGTACCCGACATAACCGGGCGGAGACCCGAACAACCGCGATACCGTGTGCTTTTCGGAGAACTCGGACATATCGAGCTGGATCAACGCGTCCTCGTCACCGAACAGGAACTCCGCCAATGCCTTGGCCAGCTCGGTCTTGCCCACTCCGGTCGGACCGGCGAAGATGAACGACCCACCCGGACGCTTCGGGTCCTTCAACCCCGCCCTCGTCCGCCGGATCGCCTGCGACAACGCCTTGATCGCGTCGTGCTGCCCGACGATCCGCTTGTGCAGCTCGTCCTCCATCCGCAGCAACCGCGAGGACTCCTCCTCGGTGAGCTTGAACACCGGGATCCCGGTCGCCGTGGCCAGCACCTCGGCGATCAGCTCCTCGTCGACCTCGGCGACGACGTCCATGTCGCCGGCCTTCCACTGCTTCTCCCGCTCCGCCTTGGCCGCCAGCAGCTTCTTCTCGGTGTCCCGCAAGGCCGCGGCCTTCTCGAAGTCCTGCGCATCGATCGCAGATTCCTTCTCCCGCCGGGTCTGCGCGATCTTCTCGTCGAACTCCCGCAGATCCGGCGGAGCCGTCATCCGACGGATCCGCAACCGCGCGCCCGCCTCGTCGATCAGATCGATCGCCTTGTCCGGCAGGAATCGATCGTTCACGTACCGATCCGCCAACGTCGCCGCGGCGACCAACGCGGCATCCGTGATCGATACCCGATGGTGCGCCTCGTACCGATCCCGCAGACCCTTCAAGATCTCAATTGTGTGCGACAGCGTCGGCTCCTGCACCTGGATCGGCTGGAAACGCCGCTCCAACGCCGGATCCTTCTCCAGATGCTTGCGGTACTCATCAAGCGTGGTCGCACCGATCGTCTGCAACTCACCCCGCGCCAACATCGGCTTCAGAATGCTCGCCGCATCGATCGCGCCCTCCGCCGCCCCCGCACCGACCAGCGTGTGCAACTCGTCGATGAACAAGATGATGTCCCCGCGGGTACGGATCTCCTTCAGAACCTTCTTCAACCGCTCTTCGAAATCACCCCGGTAGCGCGACCCCGCCACCAAGGCACCCAGGTCCAAGCTGTACAGCTGCTTGTCCTTCAGCGTCTCGGGCACCTCGCCCCGCACGATCGCCTGGGACAGGCCCTCCACCACTGCCGTCTTGCCCACCCCAGGCTCACCGATCAGGACCGGGTTGTTCTTGGTCCTGCGGGACAGGACCTGCATCACCCGCTCGATCTCCTTCTCCCGCCCGATCACGGGATCGAGCTTGCCCTCCCGCGC
>DATDMG010000359.1:0-2604 GCA_036518955.1 Kineosporiaceae bacterium
CGTAGGCGGCGGGGTGCGCGGAGCGTTGGACGGCTTGGGCAGCCTGGGCCAGGGGCATCGTCTGCCAGCCGGGGATAGCGGTCAGAGCGGTGTAGAAGGCGGTGGCCTGGTAGGTGGGCGAGGCGAGCTGGGCGGGGGTGCCCCAGCCGGTGGACGGGCGCTGCTGGAACACGCCGATGGAATCGGCGTCTCCGCCGGGCAGGTTGCGCAGCTGGGATTCCTGCATCGCGGTGGCCAAGGCGACGACGACGGCGCGAGGCGGCATCCCCCGTGACCGGCCGACCGCGACGACGGTCGCGGCGACGCCGCGCTGTTCGGCGTCCCAGCCGCGTTGTGACGCCTGCGCCGAGGCGCCGATGGGCCCCGACGCGGGGGTCCGCGTGGTGGTCACCGTCGTGGGGCTTTGGCCTGGCGCAGCGCTGTCGCGCGTGGGTGGGGCAGCGTCGGGTGAAGCAGCGGTGGATGGGGTGAGGTCGGCCAGGCCGGCGCAGCCGGGGCTGGCGCCGGGGGCGGTCAGGAGCAGCAGGGGCAAGGCCAGCAGGGCGGCGGTCCCGACGGTGAGGGCGGTGGTGAGGCTGGGCATGTGAAGGGCTCCCGGGTGATTGGGGACGATGGCGGAGCCAGGGGGCTGGTGTGGGGGGCCAAAATGACGAAGGGGCCCGGTGTCGAGCAGCGGTCGGCTGTACGACTACTGGTCGTGTTGACGCTCGTGGTCCTGCTCGCCGCGCTGCTGGTCGTGCTGGTTGTCACCGGTGTCGCCGTTGTCGCCGGTGTTCGGTTCGGTCCGGTCCAGCGGCCCGTTGTCCCCGCCGGACGGGTGCTCCGGGTTGGGTTCGTCGCTGGGCCGGGCGGGGGTGTCGAGGACGGGGCGGTAGTACTTCGGGGAGGCGTTGATCAGTTCGACCTGCCCGGTGCCGGTGAGCTTGTCCAGGACCCGGTTGATGGCGCCGGTGCTGCGGCCGGGCAGGTGGATCGCGATCCGTCCGGGGTTCCACCCGACGATCCCCTGGAAGTTGGGGACCGGGTGGTTGGCGAACACGTCCAGGACGAGCTTCTCCAGTTCGCCGGGCATCAGCTTGCGCAGCCCGTTGGCGAGGATCTCCGGTTCGGACGGGGCGCCGCGTCGCCCGACCGGCAGGGCGCGCCGGCACTGCCCGCAGTACAGGGGCGTCTTCTGCCAGCAGGTGGGGCACATCGGCGGCAGTTCCTTCTGACACCCGCGGCAGTGCTTGGCCGGGGCCGGCGCGTCGTCCGGCTCCGCGTCTGCCGGCTCGTGGTCACCGTCCGCCGTGGACGCCGAGCCGTTCTGTGTGTCGTCGGGTTGCTCAGGTCCGTCGGCCGACCCGTCCGCGTGGGACAGCTGGTCGTCTCCGTTAGCGGGACCATCGCCGGGCTCGTCGGCAGTGGTGCCGTCGTTGACACTGTCCGGAGGGCTGTCGGTTCCCGCGTCGGTCTCCCCGTTGTCGGCGTCCGTGAGGGCGTTGTCAGCGTCCGTGCCGGCCTCGTCGGTGGAGGGCGTGTCGATGCTGGCGCGGCCGGTGTCGGTGAGCATCCACTTGTCGGTGCCGTCGTCGCCGGGGTGGTGGGCGGTCAGGCCGCGGTGGGTCAGGTCGGTCAGGGTCTTTTCGATCGTGGTGAGGCTGCGGTGGGTGGCGTCGCGCAGGGTCGCCGCATCGGCGGGTTGGTCGCGCAGGTGGGTCAGGATCGCTCGGGCGGTCGGGGTCAGGCTGGACATGGGTTCTCCTGTCGTGGTTCTCGTGCTGCTGTGCCTGGTCGGGGTGGGCGTGGGAACGCCCGGTCCGCGGGGTGCGGCCGGGCGTGGTCGGCGGGACGAGAAGGGTTGGGCTCGGTCCGGTGGTGGGCGGCCCGACCCTGGTGTGGGGCTCATGAGCCGTCGGTGGGTGCGGGTTCGGCGGTGGCCTCGACGGTGTAGTCGTCGGACCTGTCCACGACACCGGCGACGGTGTTGAGGTCGACGATGAGGTTGTCCTCGGCGTCCAGCCTCACCGTGTCGGTGTCGAGTCGGGTGTCGGTGTCCTCGACGTCGTAGCGGCCGGTGATGGTGTAGGTGACCCGGTACCGGGTGACGTACGGGTCGAAGTGGAAGTGGGCGAGGAAGTGGTCCAGGCCCTGGCGGGAGATGGTGCCGTCGAGGAACCGGTCGATGGCGTAGTCGCGGATCTCACCCAGCACCCGCTCATGGGTTCCCATGACGTAGCCGAGGTGGCCGTACAGGTCCCGGAAGGCCTCGATCTGGGTGGCCAGGGCGCAGCGCAGCGCGCCTGCCGCCAACCGCGGGTCAGTGATCGTGGTGGCCCGTGTGGAGGCCGCCATGTCCCCTGCGCCGCCGCGGTCGCTCCAGACGCGGACCTGGGCCGGGTCGTGCTCGGCCCAGTCCAGGACCACCACGATCCGCCCGTCGACGGTCCGTACCGGGATGCCGTGCAATTCTCGGCCCGGGGCGACGTCCGCCAGGGTGACCCCCCGCGTTGACGCCAGGGGGTCGGGTTCCGGCGGGATGGGGGTTGGAGGTGGTGGGTCGGGAAGGTGTGCGGGATCGGTGTTCATGAGGTGGTCCTCCTGGATGTCGTGCGTGGGGACGGT
>DATDMG010000360.1:0-3594 GCA_036518955.1 Kineosporiaceae bacterium
CGCCACCGTCCGCGGGGCCCGCTATCCCCCCGGCGCCGCCGTCCGCGCCACCGTCGTAGCGGCCCGGGACACCGCCCGCCCCGCCGTCCGCCGGGCCCTCGTCCTGCGCACTCTGGTCGTTCATGACGCCCTCCTGATCCCGCCGCGGACGGCCTCGACCGTGCCGTCGCCCCAGGGCGGCGGCCGCCCTCCGGGGGCGACCGTACGGGTGGCGGCAGGCGGACGCAGGTCGAGATGCCGGGCCCCCGCCGGCGGCGCGTACCGTCGGGCCGGTGACCGATTCGAGGGCGCGCCCGCCGAGCAAGGTGCCGGCGGCGCAGCAGACCTTGGCCGTGCTGCGCCATCTCGCCCGGCAGGCCGGCCCGCTGCCCGCCGCCGCGCTCGCCCGCGACCTGGCGCTCCCCCGGTCGACCACCTACCAGTTGCTGGCGGTGCTGGTGGCCGAGGGCTTCGTCGTCCACCTCCCCGAGGACCGCCGCTACGGGCTCGGGGTGGGCGCCTTCGAGCTCGGCTCGGCGTACTCCCGGCAGGAGCCGCTGGCCCGGCTCGCCCGGCCGCTGCTGGCCCGGCTCGTCGACCGGCTGCACCACTCCGCGCACCTGGCGGTGCTGCACGGCCGGGAGGTGCTCTACGTGATCGAGGAGCGGGCGCCCGGCCGACCTCCGCTGGTGACCGATGTCGGGGTCCGGCTACCGGCGCACCTGACCGCGAGCGGTCGGGCCCTGCTCGCGGACCTGGCTCCGGCGCAGGTGCGGGCGCTCTACCCGGACCGGACGGCGTTCGTGGACCGCACGGGGGTGGGCCCGCGCCGGCTCAGCGAGCTGCGCGCGGTGCTCCGCGAGGTCCGCCGGCACCGGCTGGCGACCGAGGACGGCGAGGTCACGCCCGGCTTCGCCTCGGTCGCGGCAGCGGTGCACGACCACACCGGGCACCCCGTGGCCGGCCTGGCCGTGACCTTCCCCGGAGTGGCCGTCGTCCCGGCGCTCCGGGAGGAGCTGGGCCCCGCCGTCCGGGCCTGCGCCGCCGAGCTGACCCGGCGGATCGGCGGTCACCCGCCCGCGGACCGGGTGACGCGGACCGGGTGACGGCCTACGCCAGCTCGGCGAGCGCCTGCAGCGCCGCCGGGAACACCTCGGCGGGCGGCGTCACGAGCCCTGCCCCGACCTGACCCACCCCGGCGACCCGGCCGGCCATCCCGGTGTTGATCTGCGGCAGGATCCCGGTCCGGACCACGGACGTGACGTCGATCCCGGTCGGGGCGCCCCGGAACTGCAGGACCGGGATCGTGAAGGCCGGGTTCTCGGCCCGGGTGATCTCGTACATCCGCCGGGTGGTGGCCAGCGCGAACGGGACGTCGCCGCCGACGAACCGGACGATCGCCGGCGCCGCGGCCATCGCGAACCCGCCGATCCCGGCGGTCTCCGTGATCGCGGAGTCGCCGATGTCCGGGTTGGCGTCGTCCGGGCCGTACGCACCGAGGAACAGGCCCTCCGGGACGTTCGCCGGACCGGTGAACCAGCGATCGCCCGTCCCGGACACCTGGATCCCGAAGTCGGTGCCGTTCCGCGCCATCGCCACCACCACCGTGGACCCGGGGACGTCGCGCGCGGCGTCCGTCATCAGCTTGCAGGCGGGCATCACCAGGTTGAGGAAGAAGTGGTCGTTGCCGGCGACGAACGCCACGGCGCGGGCGACGTC
The DNA here is from genome assembly GCA_036518955.1 of Kineosporiaceae bacterium. Lineage (GTDB taxonomy): Bacteria > Actinomycetota > Actinomycetes > Actinomycetales > Kineosporiaceae > DATDMG01. Next base: position 1,699 of record DATDMG010000360.1, read on the forward strand.
CGCCTGCGTCAACGCCGGGGCGCCGGCCCGGCCCGGGGCGTCGATCATCGGGGCCAGCAGCTCGCGCAGCAGCATCAGCGTCCCGGCCCGATTGCGGTTGTGCCCCTCGTCACCCATCTGGAGCATCTGCGCGATGATCGCCTTGACGTCGACCGGCCCGCCGGACCCGTCCCGGACCGTGCGGACAGCGTGCTGGAGCAGCGGTCCGAGCACGGCGGACATCCAGCGCAGCCGGTCGATCACCTCCGCGTCGTAGGCGCCGTAGCGCAGGACCTTGCCCAACCCCTCGTTGAGGGAACAGAAGGCACGCCCGCCGCCGACCGGGTCCTCCAGCTCGAACACCCACATGGACGGCGAGATGACGCCCGCCATCGGGCCGACCGCCCGGCGGTGGTGACAGGGGTCGAGGGTGACCGCGCCCGGGGTGGCGAGCCGGCGCCCGGCGCCCTCCGGGTCGCCGGCCAGCCCCTCGAACACCATTGCCCCCTGCAGCGCGCCCCGCAGCGGTCCCGAGGCGCGCTCCCAGTCGATGGGCGGGCCGGCGTGCAGGAACGTCCCCGGCTCCAGGCCGAGCGCCGCGGCCGCCGGCCGGACGTCGACCAGTCGCGCCCCCGCCGCCAGCATCCGCCCGACCGCGGTCTCGTTCGCCGCGGCACGGCGGTGGTCGGCGAAGACCTGGGCCAGCGCGGCAGCGAGCCGCCCGTCGGAGTCCCCGCCGGGTGGTCGCCAGTCGACCTCGACCGGATCCACCGCCTGCGCGGCCAGGCTTTCGGCGAACAGCGACACCCCGGCGGTCACCACCACCGGTTCTGCCTGGAGCAGGCGGGTCACGGCACCTCCGTCGGGTCCGGTCGTGCGGGGGTGGCCGTGGCGTTCAGCCGGCGGCGCTGAGCAGGGCCAGCGCGGCGCGGGTCGCCTCGGCGTTCGAGAGGTGGACGGCAGCGCCGGCGGCCGCCAGCGCCTCCGCCTGGCGGCGAAGCCCCTGCGGGTCGCCCTGGGTGCCGCAGAGCGAGACCACGACGGCCAGGGCTCCGCCGCGCGCCCGGGCGCGGGCCCGGGCGGCGACGACGGCCGGGGCGAGCTCGGCGGCCGGGTCGGGGTGCGCGGCGTGACCGAGGACGACGTCCAGCAGGACCACGATGCCGTCCCCGGCGGCGACCTCCGCCGCCTGCCGGGCCAACCAGGCGGCCCGCAGCGAACCGTCGATCATCGGGTGGGGCCGGCCCCGGGTCAGCTCGTCGTCCCCGAAGTCGATCATGACATGGGCGGGCCGGGCGCCGTCGACGCCGGTCCGCAAGTCGGGCCCGAGCCGGACGGCGCCGGGCAGCGGGATGTTCGACGCGACCGGGCCGACGACCTCCGCCGCCACGATCATGGCCTCGTCGCACAGCGTGCCGCCGGCGAACGCCCCCCGCAGCCGGACCCGGCCGGGCGGAGTGCCGCCGTCCGCAGGAGCCGGCCAGACCGGCAGGGTGCGCCAGGTGCCCCCCGCGGCCTCCACGGCCGCCCGGGCGGCCGCCGTGAGATCAGGCCGGCCGGGCCCGAGCAGGGCGAACTGGACCGGTGTCGACAAGCCGGCCGCGACCTCGCGGATCGCGGCCTCGACGCCGGGATCCGGCGGCTTGGAGACGAGGACGATCTGCTGGACGTCCGGGTCCGCGTCGAGGAGGGCGAGGGCCTGCCGGGTGGACCGGCCGCCGACCGCGGCCGACAGGTCCCTCCCACCCACCCCCAGGCAGTGCCGGACGCCCACACCGGCGCTGTCGAGCAGGCTCATCACCTGCTGTGACCCGGTGCCGGAGGCGGCGACGACGCCGACCGGACCCGGCCGGACGACGTTCGCGAAACCCAGGCCGACGCCACCGATGACCGCCGTACCGCAGTCCGGGCCCATCA
>DATDMG010000361.1:0-21288 GCA_036518955.1 Kineosporiaceae bacterium
TCCGGCCCCGCGGCTGCCCCTGGGCGGGGATGATCCGATCGGTCAGTTCCACGTAGAGTGCGATCAGGAGAGTGTCCAGGTCGGCGATCACGAAGACTCCCAAGGGTCCGACGTGTGTAGACACGTCGGTCTTGGACACTCTCCGCCCATCAGACGCACACGACACACCGGACACGCGGCATCTCACTGACCAGCGGCAACTTCCCGGTCAACGATCTAGGGCGGTCCCGCTGTCGTCGGCCAGCTGGCTGGCCCTCCGCCGTCCTGTGGGTGGCCTCGGACTGGGAGCAGAGGGAGATCATCAAGTAGGCGTCGTAGTAGTAGCCCTTGACCGGCCCTTCAGCTTGGTGATGTCCGAGCTCAGGACCTGCCCAGGGCGGTGGCGACAGTTCGGGCCGGGTGCGGGCCGGATGCCTGGCCTGTCGGCGGCGTTCGACGAGCTGGGCGTGCTCGCGCAGGATCCGGTACATCCTGGAGATCGACCTGACGTGGACGCCCTGGTCCAGCAGGGCCGCGTACACCGTGGCGGGGGCGGCGTCGACGAACTCCTCGCCGTCCAGCACGGCCAGCAACCGGGCCTTCTCCTCAGCGGTGAGGGCGTTGGCCGGCGCCTGCCGTGGCGGCAGTACCGGTGTCCGCCGTGCACCGTCCCGGGTCGACGCTGGCCCGGGAGGTCCCGGTCAGCCGCGATGCGGTCCGGGGTCGCCGTCCAGCCCGCCGCCAACTGCCGGTAGGCGTCCATCAGGACCGTCACGTGTCCGGCACGTCCGGATCGCTCTTGGAGATGTCCTCCAAGAGCGCTCCAGGAGCTGGCGTGGTTTCCCGTGATCTCCAGGGCCGTCCCGGTCCGGGAGAGCTTGGCGCGCGTCACCTCCGGTTCGCGCGTCAACCGCGGGCGATCAGGCCTGGTCCGCGGTCGGTCGCCCGCCCGGCTCCCCGGCCAGCAGGCCGGCGGCCCGGGCCCGGCGCCACTCGCTCATCAGCGACGAGTACAAGCCCTCGCGGCGCAGGACCCCCCGCCCTCGCCGGAGGCGCGGCCTGCTCGTCGTGGGTCAGCAGGTCCGGCTTCTGCGCCGGGGTGAACGACCGGCGCGGGCGGGGCCCGTCCGACCTGGGTGGTGCGGAGGCTCGCATGCGAGCCTCCGCGGCACCCATCTTGCCATGAGTTGGACATCTTGTGCTTCGCTGCAGGTCGGAGGGCATGTTCCGCGCTGCGGTCCAGCTTGTCGGTGGTGCCTCGTACTGTTCATCTTGGCGGGGGCCGAGGAAACGGGGATCACTGTGCAACTCTTCGCCGCAGCCGCGCTCGCTCGACTGCTCATGAACCAGCACGGCCTCCGTGAGTGGGGGCTGACCTTCGACGGCGCCAAGACGAGGGCGGGGGTCTGTCGGCCCTCGGTGCGCCAGATCGGCCTGAGCCGTCCGCTAACGGAGATCCACTCGGAGGGCGAGGTGCGGGACACCATCCTGCACGAGATCGCGCACGCTCTGGTCGGTACGGAGCACCGTCACGATGCGGTGTGGAAGGCAAAGGCACTCGAGATCGGCTGCTCGGGCGACCGCTGTGTCAGCGCCGACGCCGGCCAGCTGGCCGCGGACTGGGTGGGCGTCTGCCCCGTCGGCCACGCCGTCACCCGTCATCGGCGCCCCACGCGGGCGATGTCGTGCTCCGCCTGCTCGCGTACCTTCGACCCCAATGCCCTGATCGAGTGGACTTTTCGTGGGCGGAAGGTTGCCATGGGCCAAACATATGTGGCCGATCTTGCCGAGCTGCGGCGCCGCCAGGGTGCTGCGGTCGCGGCGGCCTCGATCGTCACCAGGGATGACGTCGCCGGGCCTGCTCTGCCCCTGGCTGCCGGCACACAGGTACAGATCCTCGGCGAGGGGCGCTATGCAGGCCTCATCGGTCGGATCATCAAGCGGGGGCGGACGCGCTACCACATCTTGACGTCGCAGGGGCTCCTTTCCGCCTCTCCCGCCTTGGTGCGACCCCTGTGAGCAGTCTTCGCTCCCCAGGTTGGGCATTCGCCGGTCGACCGGGTCAGAGGCACGCCTTCCGGTCCGCTCGCCTGCTCCCGGCCTACGTGATCCGTTCACAGCTCAATTCCAGGTTGGTAGCAGGTCACCCTGAGCGTCGCCACCGACGCTGGGGTCGTGACCGAGAGCGACATCCCACGGGTGGGCCTGGTCAGAGCGCGGCGCCTGAGAGGGGGTTGGTGGCGTATCGCGCGGCGGGCGCGGCCACCGGCGGTCCTCGGCCGGTCGACCACGACTGGGCGGGGCCGGCCGGGGGCGGGGAACCTGCCCGCTGTCACCGAACGCACCCGTCGCCTGCCGGCGCAGTAGGCCGTGATCTGGCTGGTGGCGGCAGTGTGATCGAGGTAGGGCCGGTGGGGCCAATCGGGTCAGGAGTAGCTGAATCGGGATAGCCCGGCCAGGGTCCGACCGGTGGCTGGGAATACGGCGGGCCCGCCCGCGACCGCAACGGGAACGACCAGTGCGCTCTCGACCGGAATCAACTGACCGTCGGCGTCGGCTGACTAGGAGGCCCGATGGCTTCACGTGATCAGTGCCCGGACTCAACGCCCCGCCGGCGGCCGGACCGGCCGCCCTCCGAGTGGCTGACCGGACCGGCCGATCTCCTCCAAACCCGGCTCCAGCCGTGGCGAGTGCCGCTTGGCCTCGTGCGCGCCCTGACGGATGAGGACGTGCGATGACCGTCGTTCTGGATTCGTCCTCCGGGCCGACGCCCGAGCAGCCGGGGGAGGATGACGGCGAGCGGGGGCCTGGCCGGCCCACAGCCGTCGATGTCGTTGTCCCCGTGTGCAATCAGGAGGCTGTCCTCGGTCCCGGCGTCCGGCGTCTGCACGCCTGCCTCTTCGGCGCCTTCCCGTTCACCTGGCGCATCACGATCGCGGACAACGCGTCGACCGATGCCACCCCTGCTGTCGCGGGGCAACTCGCCGAGAGTCTTCCCGGCGTCCGTGTGGTCAGGCTCGACGAGAAGGGTCGGGGGGGAGCTCTCCGGCACACCTGGCTGAACACGGACGCCAGCGTGGTGGCCTATCTGGACGTGCACCTCTCCACTGATCTGGCAGCTCTCCTTCGGTTGGTCGCGCCCCTGCTGTCGGGTCGCAGCGACATGGCGATCGGCAGCCGGCTCAGCCGCAGCTCGAGCGTCGTCCGGGGCACCCGGCGAGAGGTGTTGTCCCGCTGCTACAACCTGCTCCTGCGGACGGCGCTGGGAGCCGGCTGCTCGGACGCCCAGTGCGGCTTCAAGGCCATCCGGGCCGACTGCGCGCAGGTTCTCCTGCCACACGTCCGGGACACCGGGTGGTTCTGGGATACCGAGCTCCTCGTCCTCGCGCAGCGTAGCGGCCTGCGGATCCACGAGGTTCCGGTCGACTGGGTCGACAGTCCCTGTTCTCGCGTCGACCTCCTGGCCATGGTGCTGGCCGATCTGCGGGGCATCGCGCGGCTCGGACGAGGGCTGCTTACCGGGGCTCTGCCGCTGGCACAGCATCAGCTGGCAGCGGATGGTGATCCGGAGGCAGCGGCCGCGGTAACCGGCGAGGGGGCGCGCGGGCTGCTCCGCCAACTCGGCAGGTTCGCGATCATCGGTGCGCTCTCGACGCTGGCCTACACCCTGCTGTACGTGGCGCTGCGTTTGCAGGTAGGTGCCCAGGCGGCGAACGCCCTCGCTCTGCTGATCACCGCTTTGGCCAACACGGCCGCCAACCGGCGGTTCACCTTCGCCGCTCGTGGCCGTACCCGCCTGGTGCAGCATCAGGTGCAGGGGCTCGTCGTGTTCGCGCTCGGTCTCTCGGTGACCAGTGGCAGCCTTGCCGTCCTGCATGCGATCACGGTGACACCCCCCACGCGTGTCGAGATCGCCGTCCTGGCCGCGGCCAACCTGGCAGCAACCGTCGTGAGATTCGTGATGCTCCGGTCCTGGGTGTTCCGTCCGGGTCGGCGCCCGCAACAGGGGCGACGCCTGTCCGTCGAGTTCCAGGAGGGTGGCCAATGATGCCTACTCCCAATCTCGATCACCCAAAGCTACAGGACCGCCGACCGTCTGAGGCCGCGGCGTCCTGGGCGGTGGCCGGGGGAGCCTCGACGGATGCGCAGCCGGGCGGAGAGCCAGCGACTACACGATCGGCCGTGGCTCCGGCGGGCGCCTCGGGTGTGTCGGCGGCTCCGGCGGCGGCCACCGCTCCGGTGAGCACCGCGGGCTCGGAGGCGGCTGCGGTCTCGGCGGTCGTCGGGCGGCGGAGACCTGGCAGCAACGTCTGGGCCGCACCCGACGATCCGCGGTCCACCCGGCCGGCGCTCCTGGGACTCCTACTCGTCACGGCAGTCGCCTACCTGTGGGACCTCGGTCGGAATGGGTGGGGCAACAGCTTCTACGCCGCCGCCGTGCAGTCCGGCACGAAGAGCTGGTCCTCGTTGTTCTTCGGGTCGCTCGACTGGGGTGACTACATCACGGTCGACAAGCCTCCGGTGTCACTCTGGATCATGAGTCTGTCCGGCCGGATCTTCGGATTCTCGGCCTGGAGCATGCTCGCGCCCGAGGCGCTGCTCGGAGTGGCGTCAGTCGCCCTCCTGTTCGCCTCGGTCAGACGCGTCTGGGGCGCTTCGGCCGGACTTCTCGCCGGAGCCCTGCTAGCGATCACCCCTGCGGCGGCCCTGATGTTCCGGTTCAACAACCCGGACGCCGCGCTGACCTTCCTGCTGGTCGCGGCCGCCTACGCGCTGACCCGGTCGCTGGAGCGCGCGTCGCTCCGCTGGCTGTTGCTGTGCGCCGCGCTGATCGGGACCGCGTTCCTGGCGAAGTCGCTGCAGGCGTTCCTCGTCGTGCCCGGCCTGGGTCTGGCCTATCTGGTCGCAGCCCCCGCCAGCTGGATCAAACGGATCGCACACCTGGTCGGGGCGCTGGCGATGACTGCGGTGTCCAGCCTGTGGTGGCCTCTTCTGGTCGACTCCCTGCCGGCCTCGTCCCGACCGTACGTCGGCGGTTCGACCACCGACAGCGTGCTGGAGCTCGCGGTCGGGTACAACGGGCTGAGCCGGATCATCGGCGGTGACGGTCCTGGCGGCGGGGGTGGATTCGGCGGCGCTGGATTCGGTGGTGCGCCCGGTCTCGGACGCCTGTTCAACGACCAGTTCGCGGGTTTCGTCGCCTGGTTCGTCCCGGCGGCGTTGATCGGGCTCCTGGCGGCTGTCTGGCTGACGGCCGGGGCCCGCCGGGCTGACCCGCGCTGGGGATCGATCGTGCTCTGGGGTGGCTGGACGTTCGTCACCGCCGGTGTCTTCAGCTTCATGAGCGGCATCGTCCACAGCTACTACACGGTCGCGCTCGCCCCCGGGGTCGCGGCGCTGGCCGGCATGGTCGTTCCCCCGCTGTGGCGCCGCCGGAACGAGCCCGGGGCCCGCTCATGGCTGGCGCTGATGGCCGCGGCCAGCGTGATCACGGCGTACCGGTTGCTGGGCACGGCTCCCCACTGGCACCCGTGGCTGAGGGTCGCCGTCCTCGTGACTGGGTTGGCCGGTGTGGCCGTGTTGCTCCTTCCCGGCGGGCATGCCCGCCTGCCGTCAGCGGGCGCAATCCTGGCGCTCGCGGCTTCCGTAGCTGCCCCGTCGGCCTGGTCCGTGGCAACGGTCAACAGCACGCACACCGGTGGCATCCCGACCGTCGGCCCCACCGGGGCGGGGATGGTCGGTGTCGGCGGTGGCCCGGGTTTGGGCGGCCCGGGTTTGGGCGGCCCGGGCTTGGGCGGCCCGGGCTTGGGCGGCCCGGGCTTGGGCGGCCCGGGATTCGGCGGCCCGGGATTCGGCGGAGCCCCACGCGCGGACCTGTTCCCGTCCGCCGCCCCAGGTTTCCCGGAGGGTGGCCAGGTCCCGAACGGTGGGGTCCGGCAGCGTGGTGGGTTCCGGATGGGTCGTCCGGTGGGCCCGGGTGGGGGTACGGCTGACAGGGTTCTGGTAGCCCTGCTGAAGGAGGGTGCTGCAGGCTACCGTTGGGCGGCGGCGACGCCGAGTTCGATGTCCTCGGCACCGCTGCAACTCGCCACGGATGTCCCGGTGATGGCTCTGGGTGGGTTCGGCGGCGGTGATCCGGCGATCACGTTGGCACAGTTCCAGGCCGACGTCGCCGCACGCAGGATTCACTACTACCTGGGAGGCGGCGGTTTCGGCGGACCCGGCGGTGGTGGACCGCGGGGTCGCGGTGCGATCGGCCGGATCGCCGAGTGGGTGAGCGTGAACTTCGCCGCGAAGACGGTCGGGAACACCACCGTCTACGACCTGAGCGCGCCCCTGTCCCCGACAGGCTGAGCCCGGCATGTCCTCGATCTCCCAGGCGTGATCGAGGACATGCCGGGCGGGGCGGCGTACGGCGTACCGGGCCAGCCGGACGCCGTCCCTGGCCTGCCCGGTACGCCGGTGAGGAATTCCGGAGCCGCTCCCTGGTGGCCCGCCCGGTGGCGGGTGGCGCGACCCGCGGACCAGCCGTGCGCGCGGACACAGGCTCTACGCCCAGCACGTGTTCGACGATCGCCTCCCCGTCCCGCCCCGCGGCGGACCGTTCGGAGGCCCCGGCGCCGGAACGACCACCAAGTCGACGTCCGCCCACGCCCCGGCCAGCGGCCTGAGGTGCCGATCGGCGTCGTCCGGCCGCCAGCCGTTCCGATCGAGATCGGGGACGACGCCGGGCGCGCCGACAGTCCGTGGTGGCGTTCCCTGGTGCCCGGGCCACGACCCCGATCGCCGCACGGGCCCGGACGCCGGGGACGGCGACCCGGCGGCATCCGGCGAGTAACAGCGGGAGGTCGCAGCCTGGCAGCGGGTGCGGCACGCTGACCGCGAAGGTCCTACGTCCTCTTCCGTCGTGCCCGGCTCGGGCGACCATGGTGAGTGCGCTCGGGGCCGGCTTCTCGGGAACGTACGAATCGAATCTCCTACCGCCGGTCGCCGACGTCTCCATCCCCGGGCGGGACACGTTTTCGGGTAGCGGCTCGTTCGCGCCCGCTGGCCGACGACGAGAGGACTGCCCGATGACGACGTTAAACGATCCCCGGATCCTCGACCGGACGGCGTTCGGCAGGCACAGTCGGAAGCCCCGTGACAACGGCGGGGATCTGCACGCGCTACGCCTGGCGCTGGATCTGCAGCTCGACGCGCTGCTGCTGGCCCTGGCAGCCGCCGCGGCACCACCGGATGAGTCCCTCGAGAATCCGGACGGCGTTCCCTGGCGACGGTGGCTCGTCGAGGACCTGGACGCCGCCCGTTCACTGGGCGCGGCGATCCTGAACGGCGAGGGCGGGTCGCTGCCGGGCATGGCCGGCGCGCTCCGCTGCACCGGCCGCTCCGCTGCCCTGGAGCAGCTCGTCGCCCACTACTCATCGATGGAAGGACTGCTGAGCGAGGCGCTCGATCGGCCGCACCGGGGGCAGCCCTGGCGGCAGGTCGCCGGGGACACGCTGCTTCGATGCCGGGCCCGGCTCGAGGAGTTGCACGCTCACCGTCGCGAGGCCTTCGCGGCGGGTGCGTCCCGACCCGAGTTCCTGCCGGGTGAGCTGCTCGGTTGACCGTGGCCTGGTTCCCGGTCGTCGGGTAGGCCTCGGGTGACCGGGGCCTCGGACCGAGGGGTAGCCCACGTCGCTGCCGGTCACCCGCCGGGATGCTGGCACTCGACCCCCCTTGTGTGCCAGGGCCATCGTCCCTCACCCTGCGTTCAGACTCAGGGCCAGCGTCGTCCCCCTGCAATGCGGGAGGAGGATCACCATGTCGCAACCACCCGTTCAGATCTCCCCGTTCCGTCGTGACCGTTGCCTGTCCGGGTTCGTCGTCTCCGGTCGCTGGCCCGATTCGACCAGGGAATGGGCTCAGTTCCTGACCCTCGCCGTCCGGCTGGCTGCCGTGCCCGGCCTGGTCCCGACGACCACGGTGTTCAGCGCTGTCGAGGACGTGCCGGAGGATCCGCAGCCCGGTACGGTGGGCCTGGTCACCACAGCCGGGCCGGTGCTCGGGAACGGCGCGCCGCAGCCGGGACAGTTCCGGTCCGCACCGCCGGCGCTCTTCCTCCTGCACCCGCCGCAGGAGAGCCGCCCGTCCAGCCCTGAGGTCGTGGGGGCCGCCTCCGGTTGCGTGCTTCTGCCCGGCGTGCCCAGCCTGGGCCTGGGGCACCGCGCCGCCTGGGTCGAGGCAGAGGCCGACGGCACGGTGACCCGGCTCGTCAGCCAGGTCGAGGTCAACCCGCTCGCCGACCCGGACACCGCCGTCCTCGCGATGCTCCTGGCCGCGTGACTCGGTGGCCGCGTGACTCAGCGCGCCGCAGCCCAGACCGCGGGAGCCTCCCCGATCGTCACCTGCGTGCCGTTGACCAGGCGCCCCCGCGGCTGGACGACGCCGATCGGGCCGACCCCGTCGCGGGACACCACGACCGCCGCGGCGCCCCCGGCCTCCGACTCGACCCGGATCGTGATCCGCCCCGACGCCGTCACGAGCGAGCTGCCGACCGGCAGCGCACGGTCCCAGTCAGGGGTCGTACCGGGTGCGGGCGGTGTCGGATCGAGGAGCAGCGTCCGCGTCGGGTCCTCGGGGTCGATCCGCCGAACCAGGACGCCGGGGTGGAGGCCTCGCCAGTTCGCCGCGGTGCCGAGCCACGCGTCCGTGCCCACGGCGGCCCGGTACTCCACGACGTAGACGTCGCCCATCGGATCCGTGATGCGCAGGGACCGGAGCCCGCTGCGCCCCGACACCGGATACAGGACAGCTCGTGCCGGTCCAGTAACCGAAAGTACTGAGCCGGGCTCCAGCACGCCCAGTCGGGAGGCGTGCGCGGTGCTCAGTGTCCCGAGGTTGTCCCAGCTGATCCCCATCACGTCGTACCAGTCGCCGTAGTCGTCGTGGGTGCACCCCGGAGGCCACTTCTCCACGAACGTGGCATCCGCGGAGCCGGGGCAGGTCAGGGCGTCCGAGTGGCCGAGCCCAAGATTGTGACCCAGTTCGTGGGCGAGCAGCCCGGTGGAGGTGCCGCCGACGAGGAGGTACCCACCGGCGTCCGGGGACGGCGCGACCGTGCTCAAGCCGTTCGGGCACCCTGACCCGGGCGGGACGTACACCATCAGGTGACGCCGTGCGCCAGGGGAGAATCCGGAGAGTGACCGGGCCTCATCCCAGACGCCCCAGACGTCGGTGCAATCGTGGGTGAGCCTGGTCCAGCCGATGGCGCGCGCGACCGAGAAGACGATGCGCCCCCCGCTCTCCCGGAGCCAGAAGGCGGCGGCACCCGTCGAGATCGCCCACGTGAGCCGGGAGGCGGTCATCGTGTCGGGGCGCGCTCCGGGTGGCAGCGCCAGGACGACGGTGACGGTGTGCGACGACGGGCGTGCCGCCCGCGCGAGCGCTCCGGCCGTGCTCCGGCCGAGCACAGCCAGCGCACGGACCCGCGGTGGCGCACTGGCGTCAGCGGTGCCCGCCGGCCCGAGCGTCACGGCGACGTGGGTGCCGGTCGGGACGCCGGCCACCGACTCCGGGGGGACCTGGATCCGTCGGTCGCCGGAGTCGATCCAGGCCGAGATCCGGTCCGAGCCGATGACATGGCCCGCGATCGTCGTCCGGGTCTCGATCGACAGCCGGACGAGGACGCCCTTGACCGTCGTGCCTCCGCCAGGGCCCGGGAACGACTCGCTCGTCGTGGTCGAGAGGGCGCCGGCCGCGGCAGACGGGGTGACCGTGATCAGGCATCCGGCGATGGCGGCGAGCAGGCAGACGATCCGGCGACCGATCCGGCGACCGATCCGGCGACCGATCCGGCGCTGGCGGCTCACGGCGTCGCGCATGGTTCTCCTCGCGGTTCGACGACGTCTGCCCGCTCCCTCGGCCGTTCCGCTCCCGGGCTTGACGGCTTCCGGCGAGGATCGGCGGAACGTATGGCTGGGCGACGCGCCGAGCGGCTGACGGGGTTGCGGCGTCCGTGACGCTTACGGTGGAGCGGTGCCGGACGACGTCCTCGGACCGCCGTTGGCTGTGCGGCCCGACGAACCGCGCGTCGAATCCCGCAGGGGAGCCGCCGCGCGGGTCTCGCCTGCCCGGCCGGGCGGCGACGCCACGGCCGAGGCCACGGCCGACGCCGACGGGTCAGGCCCGGCCGACCGGCAACCGGGTGGCGTGCAGGAGGCTGGTCAGACCTCCGGAGGAACCCCCTCCGGAGTCGCGCCGGCGGCCGGTACCGGGACGGGAGCGGACGCCGGTAGCGCGGTCACGGCGGGTACCGGCTGGCCCCCGCCGGAGCGCGCCGGTGACGCGCGATCCCCCGGTTCCCAGGGGCAGACCCGGCTCGGCTGGGTCGTCGTCGACCCGGATTCCGGGCCGTCACACCACGGGACGTCGGGCCACGGGACGTCGGGCGTCCCGGCCGACAACCCCGAGGTCGCGGGCCGGGCGATCGAGTCGGCCACCCGCGCCCCGACCGAGCCGGGCGCGCACGGCGCTGCGGCAGAGCTCGGCCGCGCCCCGGCGATCGAGCCGGCCACGGACGCGCCTTCGGTCGCGTACCACCCCGCACCGGGGCCCGCGGCCTCGCCGTTCCCCGGCGTCCGTGCGGGCGGGCCGGCTCTCGGCGTCATCGACCGCTGGTGGCTCACCCTCGCGTCGGCACCCTTGCCGGACACCCTCCTCGGGGACGGCGACCTCGCCGCGGAGGGACTCGACCTCACCCATGCCCACCCCTCCGGGCTCGCGCCGCTGCTCGCCGGTCGGCCGACCAGGCTGTCCAGCCTCTTCCGGGAGCCGGCGGCGCACGCGGCGGCCCGTCGGCGGGCGCGCGAGATCCGCCGGAGCGTCGGCAAGCTCGCGGACGAGCGCGGCGTCCGCGCCGGCTACCTCGCCCTGGGGATGGTGTCGTGGTGGTCCGTCGACGGGTCCGGTGAGCGACGAGGGGTGCCGCCGGGGGCTCCGGTGCGCGCGCCGCTGCTGCTGCGCGGGTGCGAGATCCACCCGCGCGGGGCCAGTCACGACGACTACGAGCTCCGGGTCGTCCCGGCGGTGTCGGTCAATCCCGAAGTGCTGCGTCGCCTCCGTGAGGACCACCGCATTCGGCTGGACGCCGACGCCCTCGGCGGGCTCGCGTTCGGACCGGACGGGTTCGACCCGGGGCCGGTGTACGCACATCTGGAGGACATCTGCCACGACGTTCCTGGATTCTGCGTCGACCAGCGCCTCGTCGTCGGCAGCTTCACCGCCGGGTCCGGGGCTCTGCTGCGTGATCTCGACGCCGCCGCAGCCGCGCTGCGGGCGCACCCGCTGATCGGGCCACTGGTCGCCGACGTCCCAGGCAACGGCCCCGGTTCACCGGAGGTCGGCTCGCTGGCTCCTGCCGCTCCCGACGGACGGCCGTACGTCGGGCCGGACGAGGCGCCGTTGCTGGACCTCTGCCTCCTTCCGTTGGATCCGGCGCAGCGACGTGCGGTGGCCGCGGTCCGCGCCGGCGCGTCGGTAGCCATCGAAGGGCCACCGGGGACGGGCGCGACCCAGGCGGCTGCGGCCGCCGTCGCGGTGGTGGCCGCAGCGCGGCAGCGCGTGCTCATCGTGACGCCGCACCGCGCGAGCGCACGCGCGCTCGCCGCCCGGATCACGGGCGCCGGTCTCGGCGACATCCTGCTCGAGCTGCACGACGGCGCCGGAGACGCAGCCAGGATCCTCGGCGTGCTGGTCGCCGACCTCGACGCGGCCGAGCGGAGCTCGGCGCAGGACCGTGATCCGGCAGCGCCCGTCGGGCCGGCCGCGAGCCGACCGGTGTCGGGGAGCGGTCCGGTGTCGGGGAGCGGACGGGTCGGGGATGGCCGACCGGTCGGCGCCGGCCGTTCGGCGCCGACCGCGGACCCGGAGGTCGCCTCCGTGGTAGCCGCGACGGCCACGCTGAGCGGCGCGAGCACCGCCCTGCACGTGGTCCGCGACCCTTGGGGGGTCTCCGCCTACGACGCGATGGAGGCCCTGGCGGCCCTGATGGCCACGGACGTCGCGCCCCGGACCCGGGTCCGGCTCAGCCCGGAGGCCTGCCGCAACCTGGACGCCGCCACCCGTGAGCGCCTCCGGGGCGACCTGCGCCGGGCTGCCCAGGCCGGCGCCTTCACCCTGACCCGGCTGGACACCCGCTGGCTCGGGGCTGCCGTTCGTGCCGACCGGGACGCGCAGCAGGCGCTCGCCTGTGCCGTCGCCGCACGGGACGGGCTCGCGCGGGCGCGTCGGCAGATGAACGTCGTCGCCACCGCTGCGGGCATCACGCCCGCGGCGACCGCGGGTGAGTGGCGTCCGCAACTGGAGTTGCTGTGCGGCGTCCGGGACACCCTCGACGTGATGCTTCCGGCGGTCTACGAGCAACCGATCGCGGAGCTGATCACCGCGACCGGTCCGGACGTCGTGCCGGACCTCGGCCGGCTCGCCCGCCGATCGTTGCGTCGCCGGGCCCGGGCGCTGGTGCGGCCCGGCGTCCACGTCAAGGACGTGCACCGGCTGCTGGTGACCGCCCAGGAGCAGCGGATCCGCTGGCAGGAGGTCTCCAGCGGCGGTGGATGGCCACGGGTGCCGACGGGGTTGGCGGAGGCGGGTGTCACCGTGGAGGCGCTGCTCGGCGCGCTCGACAGCCTGACCATCTTCCTGGAGGGCACACGGACGCCGGACCTCGCCCGACTGCCGCTCGATCAGCTCGAGCGGAGGCTTGCCGATCTCGCCGCCGACCGCGACGGGCTCGCCGCCCAGCCGGAACGCACCGTGCTGATCGAGAGACTCGTCGCGGCCGGGTTGGGTGACCTTGTCGCGGACCTGCGGGAGCGGCGCTGCGGTGCTGACGAGGTCGACGGTGAACTCGACCTCGCCTGGTGGACCTCGGTCCTCGAGGCCATCATCCGCGGCGACCCCCGGCTCGCCCGGCACGACCCGGCCCAGCTCGCGGCGGCGCTGGAGGAACTTCGGTCGTGTGGCGACCGTCTCTCCGCGGCTGGGCTGGCCCACGTCCGGGAGGCCGTCCTCAACCGGGCCCGCCACGCTCTGGCGGCACATCCCGAGCAGGCCACCTGGTTGCGGGCCGAGCTGCAGCGGGGCCACCGGACCGCGTGGCCGGCCGATCTGTACCGGCGGGCCACCGACGTGATCACTGCGCTCCGCCCGGTGCTCCTGATGAGCCCGGACGCCGTCGCCCGGTTCCTGCCGCCCGCCGTCCCCGGCCGCCCCGCGTTCGATGTCGTCGTCGTGGACGACGCAGGTCAGGTGGGGATGCCGGAGGCCGCCGCCGCGCTCGCCCGCGGGCGGCGCGTCGTCCTCGCCGGCGACCCTGTGGGGCTGCCGCCGGCGAGCGGGCGGCCGTCGGTGCTGGAGGCTCTCGCGCCGCGGCTCGAACGGTTCCGGCTCGACCGGGACCACCGCGTGCGCGACGGTCGGCTCCTGACGTCCGTGCGGCGGGAGTACCCGGGTGTGTGGGCGGTGACGTCCGGAGCCTCGGCCTCGCCGCCGCTCGTGTTGGATCACGTCTGGGAATCCGCGGAGGAGCGCCAGCAGGCGTCGGCGGCGGGTACGGCCTCCGGGACGGACGTGGAGGTCCGGCGGGTCATCGACCTGGTGGCCGAGCACGCCGGGCGGCGTCCCGGGGAGTCGCTGATGGTCGTCACGCTCGGGGCCCGGCACGCCGAACGCATCAAGGAGGCGCTGCGGGCCGCAGTGTCAGTCCGGCCGGAGCTGGCCCGCTGGCTGGAAGTGCACTGGACCGGTCGGATCTCGGAGTCCTTCGCGGTGCGCCCGGTGCACCGGCTGTGCGGGCTGGAGCGTGACGCGGTGATCTTCTCGGTGGGGTTCGGTCGGACCCCGCACGGCCGGGTGCTGCACCGCTTCGGCGTCCTCGACGGCAGCTATGGGCGGGCCTGTCTCACCGTCGCGCTGACCCGGGCCCGTCGCAGGGTGACCGTGGTCAGCTCCTTCACGGCAGGTGACCTTGATCCCGACAAGCTGCGGACGGATGGCTCCCGGATGCTGTGGGAGCTCCTCGCCCTGGCGGAGGACCCGGCGCTCCGCGGTGACCATCACCCGTACGTGCCGGACGACGACGCCGTCCTGCCGGGCAGTGGCCTCCCGCGCGGCGGTGCTCCCGGCAGGCGCGGCCCCGCAGGCGCCCTGACTCCGGACCCGCTCGTCGCGGACCTGCGGGATCGCCTGCTCGCCGTCGGCCTGCCGGTCCGGCCGGGGATCGAGGCCCCCGACTGGCCGCTTTCGCTGGTGGTGGCCGATCCCCACGGACCAGGGAATCAGCTGCTGGCTGTGGACGTCGACGGAGAGCAGCACGCCGCGTGCCCGAGCGTGCACACCAGGGACGTGCTCCGTCGAGAGGCTTTCGAGCGCGCCGGGTGGACCTATGTGCGGGTCGCCGCGATGGATCTCTTCTGCGACCCTGCGGCTGAGGTCGAGCGGGTGCGCCGCGCGTGGCGCGCAGCGGGTGGCGGGTCGGGACCCGAGACGGCGGCGACCGGGTTGATCATCGTCGGCCGACCGAAGGTGCGGGCGACCTGGCCGGGGATCCCGATCGGCCGGCCGATCGGCGAGTACCAGCCGGGGCAGTTGCAGCAGGTGGCCTCGTGGGTGCTCACCGACGGCGTGCCGCGCGGGGTGGAGGAGCTGACCGCAGGCGTGTGCGAAGCGCTCCAGCTCGTGCTGCGCGGGCCCCGGGTCGAGGCATTGGTGACAGATGCGGCACGAGCCGTCCTCGGGGTGGCCATCTCGCCGGACGCTACCGCGTGACGGAACCGCCGCCCACCGCCCGGCCCGATCCGTCCGAAACCGGCACCGATCCGTCCGAAACCGGCACTCGGTTGCAGCCCCTGCGGGTGGAGGGACTACCCGGTCGTCCGGTGCCTCCTCCCGCGCCCGGGGCACCGGTGCTGCCGGACGTTCCCCGTGACGAGACCGATCTCGGCTGGGGCGCAGCGGGCTGGCGTGACGATCCGGACGACGACGAGCGGTTCCTGCGCGAGCGCCCACCCCACTGGGAGTGACCCTCGGCCGCTAGCCCTAGCGGCTGCCCGGCTCACGCGCGGCCAGCAGGTCGCGGATCTCGGTGAGCAGCGCGATGTCCTCCGGGACTGTCGGTGTCGCGTCGTCAGGGCGCCGCCGCAGGCGCGACAGTTGGTTCATCGGCACCACGATCAGGAAGTACACGGCCGCCGCGACGATGAGGAACGAGATCAGAGCCGTGATGGTGGTACCGATCTTGATCTCACCGATGGTGAAGCTGTCGAACTTCGGCTGGCCGCCGAGCGAACCGATGATGCTGCCGATGAAGTCGTCCGCGAACGCCTTGACGAGATTGGAGAAGGCTGCGCCGATGACGACCGCGACCGCGAGATCGATCACGTTCCCGCGCATCAGGAAGTCTCTGAAGCCCTTCAGCATGTCTCATGGTCCTTTCTGGTGACCGGGATAACCCTGGACGTCGGCGAACCAGAGTAGGGTGATCGAGCCGGGGCCGAGGCCCGGCGAAGGATCTCATGACCCGTTCGCGGGATACCGTGCGACGGTGAGGGTGCGCACCCCCTCGACCGCCGCCAGGCGCAGGGCGTCGCCACCGCTGACGGCGAGCACGATCACCCCGGTCGAATCGGACCCGGCGTGGCCGCTCCCGGCCGAACCCGATCCGGCGTCCGCCCCCAGCGCGGCCAGAACGCCGGACCCGTGCCGCCCCGCCGCAACCGGGTCGGCGTCGGCCCCCGGGGCTGCTCCCGGGACCGCCAGCACGAGCGCTCCACGGGCCACCGGGGCGGCCCGGGCCACGTTCCCCGAGGACGTGCCGGCCGGCGCGGCCGGGCCACCGGTCGCCCCGCCGGCACCGGAAAGGTTCACCGCCCCGACCGAACCCGCGGCCGCGGGCGACAGGGGATCGACCGGCGCTCCCGCGATCACGTCGACCCGGGAGCCTGGCTGCGCGACGAGCGTCGACGCCGGGTCGGTGAGCCGGACGGCGACGCTGACCCAGTCGGCAGGGACCGTTCCCGAATTCTCCCCGCCCGGCGCACCCGTGAAGCCGACGCTGGGGCCGAGACCGGTGCCGATGGCGTGGCCGGAGGAGGCGACCGGAGAACCGGCGAGCCGGACGTCGGTGAGCAGTTCGCCCCGGCGCACCGGCCCGGCGAGGACGCGCCCGACCGGCCTCGCCACCAGCCCGCTCGGCGTGCCCCCGACCGGCCAGGCCCTGGTCACCAGGTCGGCGGCGGTGAGCCGGTGGCCCCCGGGGAGGTCGGTGGTCGCGACCAGGACCTCGCGCATGGGTTCGGCCGGTGCGCGCAGCGTGTGGAGTGCGGTCGCCGTCGTGACGCCCACGAGCAGGGTGACCAGGGCGCGACGGTGCCGGGCCACCGCCAGCCGCGCCCGGAGCTTCAGCCGCGGACCCATGTCAGGGCAGCTCGAAGGGCAGGGTGAGCCCGTCGAGGGCGTGCCGGCAGGGACAGCCGTCGTCGGTGGGCAGCCTGGCGACCACGCCCCGCAGCAGTTGCTTGAGATCCTCGATCGAGCGGCCGAACTGGGCGAACACCTCCGCCTGGGTGACCCCGGGCCCTGACTCGAATCCCGCGTCGAGGTCGGTCACGACCGTGATCGTGGTGTAGCACATCGCCAGCTCACGGGCGATCGCCGCTTCGGGTGCGCCGGTCATCCCGACGACGTCGCCACCCAGAGCTGCATGCCAACGGGATTCCGCCCGGGTCGAGAACCGTGGACCGTTGATGACGACGAGTGTGCCCCCGTCGTGCACCGGGCTGCCGCGCTCCCCCGAGGCCTCCAGCACGGCCGCGCGTCCGCGCCGGCAGTAGGGGTCGGCGAACCCCACGTGCACCACCGGGCCCGTCGCGTCGAACACGGTGTGCTCCCGGCCCCACGTTCGGTCGACGAGCTGGTCGGGGACGAGGAAGGTGCCCGGGCCGAACTCGGGCCGCATCGACCCGACCGCACAAGGCCCCAGCAGCTGCCGAACGCCCAGGGACCGCAAGGCCCACAGGTTGGCACGGTAGTTCACCCGGTGGGGCGGGAACCGGTGATCGCGACCGTGCCGGGGGAGGAACGCGACTCGCCGGCCCGATACCTCGCCCACCACAACGGGGTCGCTCGGGGGCCCGAACGGGGTGTCGAGCCTCACCTCGTGGGGGGCATCGAGCCAGGAGTAGAACCCCGACCCGCCGATGACGCCGATCTCTGCTCGCTCGCTCGGCGTGGCCGGCCCGGCTGCTGTGTCTGGAGTGGTCACCCCGGTGACGTTAGTGCCCCCGGGGACGCCGCCCGGGAGCGGCGTCCGCGACCTGTGGACGCTGTGTCGCCCGGGACCCATTGTGGATGAGTCCGGCCTTCGACCCCCCGGGGACGTCGTGGTGGAGACCCGTGCGGACGGCCCCGTGGGTCAGGCGGCGGACGACGCCGAAGCCGGCGTGCTCGACGACGACGAGTTCGTCGACGGGGACGCCGACGAACTCGAGGACGTGCTCGAGGAGGTGCTCGAGGACGACTCTGTGGTGGACGCCTTCTCGGTCGAGCCGTTCTTCGCCGTGGCGCCGTCCTTGGCGCGGGAGTCGGTCCGGTAGAAGCCCGATCCCTTGAACACGATGCCCACGGAGTTGAACAGCTTGCGGAGCCGGCCCGAGCACTCGGGGCACTCGGTGAGCGCGTTGTCGTGGAAGCCCTGCTGCACCTCGAACCGGTGCTCGCACGTGGTGCACGAGTAGGCGTACGTCGGCACGTCGTCCTCCTGGCGGTCGTCCCCTCGGGACTCTAAGACTGGCACTCTACTGCCTGGAGTGCCAATGGTAGGTCATCCATCTCAGCGTTCGCTCTCGCGGCGGTGCGGCGACCACCCGGCGAGCCGGCCACTCTCCGACACCACCCGCAGCCGCTCCTCGGCGGCGATCCGCACCGGGGCTGCGGCGACCACGATCAGGTCGTCACCGTGCCGCAGCGAGGTCGTCGGCCCGGGGACGAACGCCACTCCGTCCCGGACGACGAGCGTCACGTTCGCCTGGGGCGGGAGCCGGAGCTCGAACAGCTCCACCCCGTGCAATCGGGACGTGGGCCCGATCCGCACGTGGATCACATCGGCGTCCAGGGCGCCGAGCGGCGAGCTCTCGACGTCCAGGTCCACCGCGACCACCCCCGTGGAGATCCCGAGTCGGCGGGCCACCAGTGGCAGGGTCGGGCCCTGCAGGGCCGTGAACAGCACGACCAGTACGAACACCAGGTCGAAGATCTGTTCCGATCCGGCCACGGACCGACCCAGCGGGATGGTCGCCAGCACGATCGGCACCGCGCCGCGAAGCCCGGCCCACGACAGGAACGCCTGCTCCCGCAGCCCCACCCGGAACGCCGAGACCGTCACCAGCAGGGAGAGCGGCCGGGCGAGCAGGAGCAGCACCAGCCCGACGACGACCGCGCCTGGCACCTGGGCCGGCAGCCGCGTCGGGGTCGCCAGCAGGCCGAGCAGCACGAACAGCCCGATCTGGGCCATCCAACCGACTCCCTCGGCGAACCCGCGGACGGCGGCGCCGTGCGGCAGCCGGGCGTTCCCGAGGACGAGGCAGCACAGGTAGGTCGCCAGGAATCCGGACCCGTGCAGCGTCGTCGCGGCCCCGTACGCCCCGGCCGCGAGGGCCATCACGGTGATCGGGTACAGCCCGGACGACGGCAGCGCGATCCGGCGCAGCCCGGCGGCTCCGAGCCGGCCCAGGGCCAGTCCGACGCCCGCCCCGACGGTCAGTTGGGCCGTGGCCGCCAGGAGGAGCATCCACCACGGGGCCGGGTGACTCCCGGAGATCGCCGAGGTCAGGGTCACCACGGCGATCACGGCCGGGGCGTCGTTGACCCCGGACTCCGCCTCGAGCAGGCCCACCAGCCGCTCCGGCAGGGGAACCTGTCGGAGCACCGAGAAGACCGCCGCGGCGTCCGTCGACGACACGGTGGCCCCGAGCAGTAGCCCGCGCCGCCAGTCCAGGCCCAGCAGCAGGTGCGCGGCGACGCCGGTGACCGCGATCGAGACGCACGTCCCGACCGTGGCCAGCGCCGCGGCCGGCGCGACGGTGGCCCGGATGGTCGCCCACCGGGTCGTCAGGCCGCCCTCCGCGAGGATGACCGCCAGGGCGGCGTAGCCGAGGGCGCCGGTCAAGGCGGCGTCGTCGAACCGCACGCCCAGCCCGCTCTCGCCGAGGCAGAGCCCGAGCCCGAGGTAGGCCAGCATCGAGGGGAAGCCGCTCCGGCTGCTCAGCCGGACGGCGCCGACGGCGACGAGCAGCACGGCGGAGGAGACGAGCAGGACGGGCCCGAGGGACTCGACGTCCACGGCCGCGTCGGCGAGCAGCGGCCGGATCAGGACGGCGAGAGCCCGAGCCGCAGGTAGCGGCGCGGGGTGACGGCGGCGTCGACCGGCTCGTCGTGGGGCCCGGACGGCACGGGCTCGACCGCGGCGTCCAGCACCTCGCCGTCGTGGACGAGGGCCAGCACCGGAACCGACGCGTGCAACAGCCGCAGCGTGCGGTCGTAGAAGCCGCCGCCTTGGCCGAGCCGGTGACCGAGGGTGTCGACGGCGAGCGCCGGCGCGAGGACGACGGTCGCCTGCCGGACGCCCTCCCGGCCGAGACGCGGTCCGCCGGGCTCGGGGCCGCCCGGGCCGCGCCCCGGGCGCAGCGGGCCGTCGTCCTCGGCCCAGTCGAGGGTGCCGTCGTCGGAGCAGATCGGGAGCAGCACGCGGACGCCGAGCCGGCGCAGGGTCGCGCGCAGGTGCTGGGTGTCGGGCTCATCACGGGTCGAGGCGTAGGCGGCGACGCAGCCGGACGCGGCCACCTCGGGCAGTTCCAGGAGCACCTCGGTGAGGGTCTCGGCGTCCCGTTCCCGTTCCTCGGGAGTGCGCAGCCGGCGCTCGGCCCGGATGCGCTCGCGCATCGCCCGTTTGGTCGCCTCGCGCCCGGCCCGGCCGGCGTCGTCCAGCAGCACGTCGGCGGAGGAGGTGGCAGATCGGTACGTACCGGTTGTTCCGGGCACGGGCGAACTCCCTGCGATCAGCGGATCTTCGGAAGAAAGGCAACTCTTCGTGGTGATTGGCTTACTCCACGCTCATATCGTGTCACGATCGGAGCGTACTGTCGGTGACGGCGCAGTCACGGCCTGGGGAGGCTGGCTTGTCCTTGCGCGTGCGTCTTGCGCTGGTGCTTGCGGGGATCATGCTCGGGCCCCTCCTCGCCGCGGGCCTCGTCGTCGGAGTGCTGGTGCCCCGGGCGTCGGACCGGGCGGCGGACGCGGCCCTGGCGCGGGCGGTGGCCTCCGCCTCGACGGTACTCGGCGAACGATGCCTGGGGCTGGGCGATCTCGCACGCTCGGCCGAGACCCAGCTCGCCGCCGCCGGGCCGGCGGGCCGCAGCGACCAGGCGACCGTGTCCGCGGTGATCGGACCGTTGGCCGCGTCGCGACCCGGGGTGACCCTCGCCGTCCTCACCCTGGACCGGACGGTGGCCGCCGCCGGGCCGTTGGCTGCGGCCGGCCGCTGGGATCCCGCGTCCGCTGCCGGTGCCTCCTGCTCCCGGCGGTCCGTCGGCGGTGAGGGGGAGGGCCCCCCGCAGCTCGCCGAGTCCGCCGACCTGCCCACCCAAGGTGACGCTCCGCCGTCCCGGGTGATCGGCGTCCAGCCTCTGGACGCCGCGGCGCTCGGCGCGCTGCGCGCCGGCCTGGCGCTGGGTGACGTTCAGCTCGCCCTGATGGGACCGGGGCCGGTCCCGGTCGCCAGCACGCTCGGCGGCTCCGACCGGGCCGTGCTGGGAGCGGGCCGTCCGCTCGCCGACCTCGCCCAGGGGCGCCCGTCCGGCGAGGTGAACGGCTGGCGCTACCAGCAGCGGAGCGCGCCCGCCGGGGTTCCGTACGCGGTGGTGGCGCTGGCCCGGTCGGAAGGGCAGGGGCTGCAGCGCACGCTCCTCGCCGTCGGGGCGCTGGCCACCGCTGCCCTGGTGGTGACCCTGGCCATGATCACAAACCGGCTGACCGGACCGCTCGGGCGGCTCACCACCGTGGCGCGGCGCCTCGGCGGCGGCGACCTGACGGCTCGGACCGGCCTGCGCGGCACCGACGAGGTCGGCACCCTCGCCGCGGCGTTCGACGCGATGGCCGACCAGTTGCAGGTCACGGTCGAGGAGCTGCGGTCGAGCCAGGGCACCCTGGCCCACACCTTCCAGCGGTTCGGCGAGGCGCTCGGCGCGACCCACGACCTCGACGCGCTCCTGCACACCG